>NZ_CATKPZ010000076.1:0-273 GCF_949767415.1 Pseudomonas sp. IT-196MI5 | reverse complement strand
CGTCGGCGGCATCACCGTGGTCAGCGGCGGCGTGGCCGCCGGCTTCCCGCAATCGATCAGCACGCCGCTGGGCAGCACGCTGACCGTCACCGGTTACAACCCGGCCACGGGCGTGGTCAGCTACAGCTACACCCTGAACGACAACGAAGCGCATCCAACCGGCAACGGCGCCAACACCCTGCCGGAACAGTTCGCCGTGACCGTGGTCGACGACAACGGCACCACCGCCACCGGCAGCCTCGACGTGAACATCGTCGACGACCTGCCCAGTGG
>NZ_CATKPZ010000075.1:0-288 GCF_949767415.1 Pseudomonas sp. IT-196MI5 | reverse complement strand
ACTGAAACTCATGAAGGGACTACTCAGCGAGCGCGCTTCACGGTAGTTCTCCGCAAGGAAAAGCAGTTGGCGATGGGTGTCATCACTGAAGCCAATTAAAAGCTCCTCGGCTCGCATACTCGCAATGCTTGTCGCACCGCCTCGCAAGTTGTCGTAATCGTCAGCTAGAAAAATTCTGGTTGTTTCTTTGGTGCGGATTAGCAAGGGCTCACTTTCGCCTGGCGAAAGCGCGTTGACATAGACCTCCAGCGACACATCCGAAGCAGGAGGCCGAAAATTGAATGTCGC
>NZ_CATKPZ010000074.1:0-300 GCF_949767415.1 Pseudomonas sp. IT-196MI5 | reverse complement strand
ATAGAAGCAGCTTTAAGCTCCAAGCTGATAGCTCCAAGCTAACAGTTACGCGCTCGAAATTGGGTCTGTAGCTCAGTTGGTTAGAGCGCACCCCTGATAAGGGTGAGGTCGGCAGTTCGAATCTGCCCAGACCCACCAATTTTGTATGGGGCCATAGCTCAGCTGGGAGAGCGCCTGCCTTGCACGCAGGAGGTCAACGGTTCGATCCCGTTTGGCTCCACCATTAACTGCTTCGAAACGCTTGAGAGTTTAGAAATGAATATTCCGCTGAGAATATTGATTTCTAGTCTTTTGATTAGA
>NZ_CATKPZ010000073.1:0-306 GCF_949767415.1 Pseudomonas sp. IT-196MI5 | reverse complement strand
CTCCATCGGCGTGCCGAGGTGGTCACATTGGTACCAGGCCACGGCGCTGAAGGTCACCGGTGTGGGCTTGTGCTGCCACACCGGGTCACGGTCGATGTCGTAAGCGCCCTCATAGACCGGCTCCGGCAGCAGTTGGATGCTCCGTTGCTCCACCGCCTGCGCCACCGGCACAAAACTATCCGGTTCGAAAAAGTAGTGGGTCAGGCGTTCGCTCTTGTCGTTGTTGCGGCTTTCAAAGGCCAGCACATCCCCATCCCAACCGTAGAGGGTGTAGCCACAACCGTACTGTTCGTCGAGCTTGGCGCG
>NZ_CATKPZ010000072.1:0-320 GCF_949767415.1 Pseudomonas sp. IT-196MI5 | reverse complement strand
GCCCAGCCGGAGTAGCTGTTGAGCATCGACACCACGACCGGCATGTCGGCACCACCGATCGGGATGATGATCAGCACGCCGAGCACGAAGGCCAGGGCCAGCATCACGGTGAAGGCGGTGTAGTCGCCGGTGAGCATGAAGGTCACGCCCAGGCCCAGGGTGGCCAGGCCCAGCAGCAGGTTCAGCTTGTGCTGGCCGCTGAACTGGACCGGTGCCCCCTGGAACAGGCGGAACTTGTACTTGCCGGCCAGCTTGCCGAAGGCAATGACCGAGCCGGAGAAGGTGATTGCACCGATGGCGGCACCGAGGAACAGTTCCAG
>NZ_CATKPZ010000071.1:0-357 GCF_949767415.1 Pseudomonas sp. IT-196MI5 | reverse complement strand
CGCACCACCTGGCACTACAACGAAGCCGGGCTGATCCAACAGCGCCAGGACGCCAATGACACAACCCTCGACTACCGCTGGGACCGCCTCGGCCAACTGCTGGAACTGCGCAACGAAAACAACAGCACCGCCAGCTTCAAGTACGACCCGGCCGGGCGCCTGCTCAAGGAAACCGGCTTCGACCAGCAGACCACCCACTACCTGTACGACCACGGCAGCAATCAGCCGACCCGCCGCCTCGATGGCGACCGCGTTACCGAATTGGAGTACGACCCACTCGGCCGCCTGATCGCCCGTCATGCCGGGCACAAGGACGGCCTGGAATGGCAGACCGAATCCTTCGCCTACGACGGCAAC
>NZ_CATKPZ010000070.1:0-374 GCF_949767415.1 Pseudomonas sp. IT-196MI5 | reverse complement strand
CCGAGCAGGGTGGCGTTCTGCGCGAAGTAGCGGCCGGACCAGTCGTTGTCGTAATTGACCGCCAACCCGAAGTCACCGTACTGGCCGAAACCGACGCTCCAGTGCTCGTCCAGTTCATGGCTGATGAAGAAGCTGCCACCGGGAATCGGATCGAGGGCATTGCCGCTGCCGCTGCCCGAGACGTTGGTGCCGGAGTCGCGGTCGAAGCTCAGGTCGCCATACAGAACCTGCAAGCCGGCGGTGATTTGCGTGCCCGGCAGGTAGCTCATGCCCGCGGGGTTGCTGGCGATGGTCGAGGGGCCTTGGGCTCGGGCGGCGGCACCGGCGTTGGCCAGGCCGGCGTTATCGGTGCCGATTTCATAGAGCATGATGCC
>NZ_CATKPZ010000069.1:0-422 GCF_949767415.1 Pseudomonas sp. IT-196MI5 | reverse complement strand
ATATAGAAGCAGCCCGAAATTGGGTCTGTAGCTCAGTTGGTTAGAGCGCACCCCTGATAAGGGTGAGGTCGGCAGTTCGAATCTGCCCAGACCCACCAATTTTGTGTGGGAAACGCCTGTAGAAATACGGGGCCATAGCTCAGCTGGGAGAGCGCCTGCCTTGCACGCAGGAGGTCAACGGTTCGATCCCGTTTGGCTCCACCACTACTGCTTCTGATTGTATAAAGCTTAGAAATGAGCATTCCATCGGTTCGATGGTGAATGTTGATTTCTAGTCTTTGACTAGTTCGTTCTTTAAAAATTTGGGTATGTGATAGAAAGATAGACTGAACGTTGCTTTCACTGGTAACGGATCAGGCTAAGGTAAAATTTGTGAGTTGCTCTATGAGCAAGTGCGAATTTTCGGCGAATGTCGTCTTCAT
>NZ_CATKPZ010000068.1:0-434 GCF_949767415.1 Pseudomonas sp. IT-196MI5 | reverse complement strand
CCCCTCCCCCAACACCCGCACTTCAACGGATGAATGATCGGCCCCCAGCCCGTAATACAGCTTCACATCCCCACCGCCACTCCAGTTGGCCGGCAGATCGATCAGGCCACGGCCCAGCGCCCAGGTGCGCATGTTGCTGGTCAGTTCGTGCACGGTTTGTTTCTCCTGTTCGGTGGGCTGTTTGAAGGCGGTGCACCCCGTGAGCAACGCAAGCGTCAAGCATGTGAAAAACAGGCGCCGCCTGCGCAGATGAGACTGGGGGGTGCTGATCATTGATCTTTGTCCCCTGGAAACGGCTTGCGCTTTTCAAAGCTGGCGATGAACTCATCGAGGATGCGTTTGTTTTCGGCCGCCTCCTCGGCCGTTGGGCCACGGTCGTTCGCCCAAGGGTCCGGTTTGGGCGCGACTGAGCCGTAGCGAATGCGCACGGACTT
>NZ_CATKPZ010000067.1:0-446 GCF_949767415.1 Pseudomonas sp. IT-196MI5 | reverse complement strand
TTGACGCCGCCGGGCAACTGACCCGCATCGACGACACCCGGCGCGGCGCGCTCAGCTACCGCTATGACCCGCTGGGTCGCCTACTCGCCGCCAACACCATCACCGGCGAAGAAACCTTCGCCTTCGATCCGGCCAGCAACCTGCTGGATCCGCAGGCACCGCGCCGTCCCAATCAATACGCCCCGTCCAAGCTGCTGGATAACCTGCTACGTGACTACGTCGGCACGCACTACAACTATGACGAGCGCGGCAACCTCAAGGAACGCCTGCACAACGGCAAAAAATCCCAGTTCACCTGGGATTTGCACGACCGCCTGACCGGCTACGCAGACGACCGACTCACGGTCAACTTCGCCTACGACGCACTGGGCCGTCGCCTGTTCAAGCTGTCCAAGGCCAAATACCACGACCGTCGCGAAGCCGGGCCGATGTGGAACAAGCTGGAG
>NZ_CATKPZ010000066.1:0-301486 GCF_949767415.1 Pseudomonas sp. IT-196MI5 | reverse complement strand
TGCTGTCAACACCTCTTTTTCAACTTCCTTTCGGCCTCGATGAACTGAAGCAACCTGCTGTCGAAAACTGCGTAACTCATTGTTTACCAAGGAGTTTTCCGTTTCGACTGCGCCGGAAGTGGGCGAATTATAGGCTTCCAGAATCTGCCGTCAACAGCTATTTTCATAAATCTGTCATATAGCTCAAAAAGCCCCGGAAACGCGAAGGCCGGCCACAAGGGCCGGCCTTCTTTACCCTTCTACTTACAAGCTAGGGAAGGCGAACTGCGAAGCTTCATGGCTCGCACGCTGCGGCCAGCGCTGGGTGATGGCCTTGCGGCGGGTATAGAAACGCACGCCATCCGGGCCATAGGCGTGCAGGTCGCCGAACAGCGAACGCTTCCAGCCGCCAAAGCTGTGATAAGCCACCGGCACCGGCAGCGGTACGTTGACACCAACCATGCCGACTTCGATCTCGTCGCAGAACAACCGCGCCGCTTCACCGTCACGGGTGAAGATGCAGGTGCCGTTGCCATATTCGTGATCGTTGATCAGTTGCATGGCTTCTTCCAGGCTGTTGACCCGAACAACGCACAGCACCGGCCCGAAGATCTCTTCTTTATAGATGCGCATTTCTGGCGTGACGTTGTCGAACAGGCAACCACCCAGGAAGAAGCCTTCCTCGTGACCAGCGACGGTCAGGCCACGGCCGTCCACCACCAGTGTCGCGCCGGCAGCCACGCCGTCTTCTACATAACCGCTGACCTTGTCGCGTGCCTGGCCAGTCACCAGTGGGCCCATGTCCAGGCCGCAGTTGGTACCGGCACCGATTTTCAGCGCCTTGATTTGCGGAACCAGTTTGGCCACCAGTGCATCGGCCACCTGATCACCCACGCACACCGCTACCGAGATCGCCATGCAACGCTCGCCGCAAGAACCGTAGGCCGCGCCCATCAGTGCGCTGACGGCGTTATCCAGATCCGCATCCGGCATCAGCACCGCATGGTTCTTCGCCCCGCCCAGGGCCTGAACGCGCTTGCCGCGCTTGGTGCCTTCGGAATAGATGTATTCGGCAATCGGCGTCGAACCAACGAAGCTCAGCGCTTTGACTTCCGGCGCTTCGATCAAGGCGTCCACCGCAGTCTTGTCACCGTGCACCACGCTCAGCACGCCTTTCGGCAAACCAGCCTCCAGCAGCAACTGGGCGATCAGCAGTGTCGAGCTCGGGTCACGCTCGGACGGTTTGAGGATGAAGCAGTTGCCGCAGACGATCGCCAGCGGGTACATCCACAACGGCACCATGGCCGGGAAGTTGAACGGCGTGATACCGGCAACCACGCCCAGCGGCTGGAAGTCAGACCAGGCATCGATGTTCGGGCCGACGTTACGGCTGTATTCGCCCTTGAGGATTTCCGGAGCCGCGCAAGCGAACTCGACGTTCTCGATACCGCGCTTCAGTTCACCGGCAGCATCTTCCAGGGTCTTGCCGTGCTCTTCGCTGATCAATTGCGAGATGCGAGCTTCGTTCTGCTCCAGCAGTTGCTTGAAGCGGAACATCACTTGGGCACGCTTGGCCGGCGGCGTGTTGCGCCAGGCCGGGAATGCAGCCTTGGCAGCGTCAATGGCACTCTGGATGGTTTCGCGGGTCGCCAGCGGCAACTTGTGGATGGCCTGACCGGTAGACGGGTTGAACACATCAACCGCGCGACCGTTCTCGGTCACCAGTTCGCCATTGATCAAATGCGGAATAACGCTCATGGAAGCTCCTGAAAAGTTGTCCACAGGCCCCCTTCAACGGGTGCCTGCTATATAGATAGCTTTTGTAGGAGCGAGCTTGCTCGCGAAGATGCTGAGGGCGCCGTGTTCATCCAGGCAGCCCGCATCATCGTTAACGTCCATCGCAAGCAAGCTCGCTCCTACAGGTGTTTTGTCAAATCAGTCGATCTTGCTCAGCACTTCGCCGACCGCGTCGAAAAGACGGTCCAGGTCCTGCGGCTTGCTGTTGAAGGTTGGGCCGAACTGCAGGGTGTCGCCGCCGAAGCGCACGTAGAACCCGGCTTTCCACAGCGCCATGCCGGCTTCGAACGGACGCACGATCGCGTCGCCGTCACGTGGAGCGATCTGGATCGCGCCGGCCAGGCCGAAGTTGCGGATGTCGATGATGTTCTTGGTGCCTTTGAGGCCGTGCAGTGCATTTTCGAAATGCGGTGCGACTTCGGCCACGCTCTGCACCAGATTTTCCTTTTGCAGCAGGTCGAGTGCTGCCAGGCCGGCGGCGCAAGCCACCGGGTGCGCGGAATAGGTGTAGCCATGGGGGAATTCAACCGCGTATTCAGGCGTCGGCTGATTCATGAAGGTCTGGTAGATCTCGGAGCTGGCAATCACCGCACCCATCGGGATCGCACCGTTGGTGACTTGCTTGGCGATGCACATCAGGTCCGGGGTCACGCCGAAGGTGGTGGCGCCGAACATGGTGCCAGTACGGCCGAACCCGGTGATCACTTCGTCGAACACCAGCAGGATGTTGTGCTGGTCGCAGATTTCACGCAGACGCTTGAGGTAACCCTGTGGCGGAACCAGCACGCCAGCGGAACCGGCCAATGGCTCGACGAAGACCGCCGCGATGTTCGACGCATCGTGCAGTTCGATCAGTTTCAGCAGTTCGTCAGCCAGGGCGATACCGCCCTGCTCCGGCATGCCACGGGAGTAAGCGTTGCTGGCCAGCAAGGTGTGCGGCAGGTGGTCGACGTCCATCATCGCCTGACCGAACAGCTTGCGGTTGCCGTTCACGCCACCGAGGCTGGTGCCGGCGATGTTCACACCGTGGTAACCACGGGCACGACCGATCATTTTGGTCTTGGTCGACTGACCTTTCAGGCGCCAGTAAGCGCGGACCATCTTCACGGCAGTGTCAGCGCACTCGGAGCCCGAGTCGGTGAAGAACACGTGGTTCAGGTTGCCCGGGGTCAGGTCGGTGATTTTTTCAGCCAGCTGGAAGGACAGCGGATGGCCGTACTGGAAGCCTGGCGAATAATCGAGGGTACCCAGTTGCTTGGCGACCGCTTCCTGGATTTCCTTGCGGGTGTGCCCGGCGCCACAGGTCCACAGACCGGACAGCGAGTCATACACCTTGCGACCCTTGTCATCGATCAGCCAGCTGCCTTCGGCGCCAACGATCAGCCGTGGGTCGCGCTGGAAGTTACGGTTGGCGGTGTACGGCATCCAGTGGGCATCGAGCTTGAGCTGGCTGGCCAGAGAAGTCGGGGCGTTTTCAGGCTGGTTCATGGGCGTAACCTCGCAAGGCAATAAGCGGCGTAAGGATTGAAAACCGTTGTTGCAGCTAAATTGCCACGGCTATAAAGTCGGTGAAATCCAACTCTTCTAATGTTCAGTCAGCAAACCACTAAACTTTGAGTAACCTGCATGAGCACTCGCCGTCCCGATCCGCTGGCCCAGGTCAGCGACTTTGATATTCGCCTGCTGAGGATCTTTCGCAGCGTGGTCGAATGCGGCGGCTTCTCCGCGGCGGAAACCGTGCTGGGCATCGGGCGCTCGGCGATCAGCCAGCAGATGAGCGATCTGGAGCAACGTCTCGGCCTGCGCCTGTGCCAACGTGGACGTGCCGGGTTTTCCCTGACAGAAGAAGGCCGCGAGGTCTATCAATCGGCGTTGCAACTGCTGAGTGCACTGGAAAGCTTCCGTACCGAGGTCAATGGCCTGCACCAGCACTTGCGCGGCGAATTGATCATTGGATTGACGGACAACCTGGTCACCCTGCCCCACATGCGCATCACCCATGCCCTCGCACAGTTGAAAGAACGCGGCCCGGACGTGCAGATCCAGATCCGCATGATCGCGCCCAATGAAGTCGAACAAGGCGTGCTCGACGGCCGTCTGCACGTCGGCGTAGTGCCGCAGGCCAGCGCTCTTTCCGGGCTGGAATATCAACCGCTGTATAGCGAGCGCTCGCTGCTGTACTGCGCGGTCGGCCATCCATTGTTTTATGTCGACGACAAACAACTGGACGACGAACGCCTGAACAGTCAGGACGCCATCGCGCCCACCTTCCGATTGCCCGCGGAGATCCAGGCTCACTATCAAGCGCTCAATTGCACCGCCAGTGCCTCGGACCGCGAAGGCATGGCGTTCCTGATCCTGACCGGACGCTATATCGGTTACCTGCCGGATCACTACGCGAGCCTTTGGGTGCAGCAGGGCCGGTTGCGTGCATTGAAAGCGAAAACGCGTTTCTATGACCTCAGCCTGGCATCGGTCACTCGCAAGGGGCGCCGCCCGCATCTGGTGCTGGAGAGCTTTCTCGAAAGCCTGGCCGCTACACGCTGATTCGTCGGATATCAGAACTGTAGGAGCGGGCTTGCCCCGGGCGGCGTTCCGACGAAGAGGCTGGTGCATTCAGCATTGAAGTTGGCTGACAGGCCGCCTTTGCTGCGATGCGGCGACCCGACAAGCCAGCTCCTGCAATGATTGGTTTTGCCCCAAAGACTTGTCTGTAGCCTGCGGGTACGCTATCAACGCACTGGCCGCACCCACTCATCCTCTCGGAAACGCCTATGACCTTTGAAGTCCCAGCCCACGGCGCAAAACCAGTCAGCCGCATTCGTCAGAAAAACGAAGAGACCATCATCAAAGCCGCCGAAGACGAGTTCGCCCGTCACGGGTACAAAGGCACGAGCATGAACACCATCGCCCAGAATGCCGGGCTGCCCAAGGCGAACCTGCATTACTACTTCACCAACAAGCTCGGATTGTACGTGGCGGTGCTGAGCAACATCATTGAGTTGTGGGACAGCACCTTCAACACCCTCACCGCCGAAGACGATCCGAGCGAAGCATTGACCCGTTACATCCGTGCGAAAATGGAGTTCTCCCGACGCCAGCCACAAGCCTCGCGGATTTTCGCCATGGAAGTCATCAGCGGCGGTGAATGCCTGACCGAGTACTTCAACCAGGATTATCGCGCCTGGTTTCAAGGCCGTGCGGGCGTGTTCCAGGCCTGGATCGACGCCGGTAAAATGGACCCGGTCGATCCGGTGCACCTGATCTTCCTGTTGTGGGGCAGCACCCAGCACTACGCCGACTTCGCCACGCAGATCTGCCGCGTCACCGGGCGCACCAGGTTGACTAAACAGGACATGGAAGACGCCGGGGATAACCTGATCCGCATCATTCTCAAGGGCTGCGGCCTGAAACCTGCCATTTAAGTAGCCAGTCAGGTACGTATGCCTTTTACCCTCAGCGGTTTTTGCGAATACCGCGAAGAGATTCGCAAGAGCCGCTTCATTACCTTCGCCGCGCCAGTCTCCACCCCGGCCGAGGCCCAGGCGTTCATTGAGCAGCACAGTGACTTGAATGCCTCGCACAACTGCTGGGCCTGGAAGCTCGGCGATCAGTATCGCAGCACTGATGATGGTGAGCCCGGCGGTACGGCCGGCCGGCCGATTCTGGCGGCGATCGAAGCGCAGGATTACGATCAGGTCGCGGTGCTGGTGATTCGCTGGTATGGCGGCATCCAACTGGGCACCGGTGGGCTCGCCCGGGCCTATGGTGGTGGTGCAAACAAATGCCTGCAAGCGGCGCCAAAGATCGAGCTGATCAGCCGGGTGCCGCTGCGTTGCGCTTGCGGATTTGCCGAGTTGACCCTGGTCAAGCTACGGGTGGCTGAGGCAGGTGGATTGGTTGTGGATGAAACCTTCACCGCCAATGGTGTCGAGTTGCAGTTGGCCGTGGGTGATGCGCAGATCGACACCTTGCAGTCACAACTGGCCGATTTGAGTCGCGGACGTATCTTGTTGCAGCGCTAAAAAGCCTCAGCACAGGCTGCAATCTTTTGGGGCACGCCGCTTTTTCACTTATTCCATATTTGCCCACATCTGCTGTGCACCCGGCTGTGGATAACCTGAGCACATACGGCTGTAACCCTTGTGTCATACGGCTTTGCGGACTTTGCTCAATTTTCGTTCAATCTGCCATCAAGCTCACCAAATTCAAATAAAAACAACCAGTTACAACGGTTTATCGCCTTTAGAAGAAAGCCACTCAGTGCTTATGCCCGTGCTTTGAGCTTGCGCACAATTACTGTGGAGCAATCTGTGGATAACCCGTTCATGGCCGTCTCGGCACCCTGCACGGCATGGCTTGTGGTCGGTTGCTCATTTTTTGAGCAAAAGCCCACGAGCAAAATCGGGGCTTGATTTGCACCATCGCCCCCATGTGGTGCCGGGCTCTGCGTGGGACATTCGAAAGTGGCCGACTAAACGCCTCTGCTCGCAAGACTTCGACGTTTTCCTGACCATATGGCCAGAAAATTGCTTTATCCACAGGCACAAGTCCAACAGCACCGAGCCTGTCATGCCCAATCGCGCTCCAATCCCTGATCAGATTCCGCGCCTGCAACTGCGCAGAATCACAAAACGCTACCCCGGTTGCCTGGCCAACGACGCCATCGACCTGACCATTGCCCCTGGCGAGATCCATGCACTGCTCGGCGAAAACGGCGCGGGCAAAAGCACCTTGATGAAGATCATCTACGGCGTCACCCACGCCGATTCCGGCGAAATGATCTGGCAAGGTCAGCAGGTGAGCCTGCGCAACCCGGCCCAGGCGCGCGGTCTGGGTATCGGCATGGTGTTCCAGCATTTTTCGCTGTTCGAAACCCTGAGCGTGGCGCAGAACATCGCCCTGGCCATGGGCGCGGCGGCAGGCACACCCAGACAGCTTGAGCCGAAGATTCGCGAAGTGTCCCGTCGCTACGGTATGGCGCTGGAACCTGAGCGACTTGTCCACAGCCTGTCGATCGGTGAACGGCAACGGGTGGAAATCATTCGCTGCCTGATGCAGGACATCCGTCTGCTGATTCTCGATGAACCGACCTCAGTGCTGACTCCGCAGGAAGCTGACGAACTGTTCGTCACCCTGCGCCGGCTCGCCGCCGAGGGCTGCAGCATTTTGTTCATCAGCCACAAGCTCGGGGAAGTCCGCGCGTTGTGCCATAGCGCGACGGTACTGCGCGGCGGACGGGTGGCCGGGCATTGCCTGCCGGCCGAGTGTTCGGATCAGCAACTGGCGCGCTTGATGGTCGGTGAAGCGGCAGAGTTGATCGCAGACTATCCGAAGGTTACTGGAGGTGATGCGTTCCTTGATGTCCGTGGCTTGTCCTGGCACAACCCCGACCCGTTCGGTTGCTCGCTCAAGGACATCGACCTTGAAGTGCGCGGCGGTGAAATTGTCGGCATCGCCGGCGTCGCCGGCAATGGCCAGGATGAGTTGCTGGCCTTGCTCAGTGGCGAAGCACTGCTGCCCCGCAACGCCAGCGCGACGATCCGATTTGGCCAGGAGCCCGTCGCCCATTTGCGTCCCGATGCACGCCGCCAACTCGGCCTGGCGTTCGTCCCCGCCGAACGCTTGGGTCATGGTGCAGTGCCGGAGCTGAGCCTGGCGGACAACGCGCTGCTGAGCGCTTTCCAGCAAGGATTGGTGAGTCACGGTCTGATTCAGCGCGGCAAAGTCGAAGCACTGGCCGAGGAAATCATCCGCCGTTTCGGCGTCAAGACACCCGATAGCCAGACACCGGCCCGCAGTCTGTCCGGCGGTAACTTGCAGAAATTCATCCTCGGCCGGGAAATTCTCCAGCAACCGAAACTGCTGGTGGCCGCGCATCCAACCTGGGGTGTGGATGTCGGCGCCGCCGCCACCATTCATCACGCCTTGATTGCCTTGCGCGATGCCGGCGCGGCGATCCTGGTGATCTCCGAAGACCTCGACGAACTGTTCCAGATCAGCGACCGCCTCGGCGCCTTGTGCGGCGGTCGACTGTCGGCGCTCCACGCCACCGTCGATACGCGCCTGAGCGATGTCGGCGGCTGGATGGCCGGCCAGTTCCGTGCCCCTCAATCACTCGCATCCGCCACGCGCTAACGGAGTGTCACATGTTGCTTTCCCTTGAACCCCGTGGCCAGCAATCGCGCCTGATGCTGTGGTGCTCGCCGTTGCTGGCGGCTGTCCTGACCCTGGGCTGTGGATCACTGTTTTTTATCGCGCTCGGACACGACCCGCTACTGACCTTGCACACGCTGCTTATCGCACCGGTCAGCGACCTGTACGGAGTCTCTGAACTGTTGGTCAAAGCCCTGCCGATTCTGCTCTGCGCCCTGGGCCTGGCCGTCGCGTATCAGGCGCGTATCTGGAACATCGGTGCCGAAGGTCAACTGCTGCTCGGCGCGTTGGCCGGCAGTGCGCTGGCGGTGAACATCATCGATATGCAAAGCCGCTGGGCACTGGTGCTGATCCTGCTCACAGGCACCCTGGCGGGGGCCGCGTGGGCCGGCCTGACGGCGTGGTTGCGCACGCGCTTCAACGCCAATGAGATCCTGACCAGCATCATGCTCAACTACATCGCACTGAACCTGCTGCTGTTCTGCGTTCACGGTCCTTTGAAGGATCCCGCCGGGTTCAACTTCCCTGAGTCGGCGATGTTCGGTGACGCCAGCCGCATGCCGCTGTTGATGGCGGATGGCCGGGTTCATGCCGGGGTGTATTTCGCCCTGCTCGCGTTGGTGGCGGTTTGGGTGTTATTGCAGAAAAGCTTTGTCGGTTTTCAGATCAAAGTGCTCGGGCTGGACAAACGTGCCGCCGGTTTCGTCGGCTTTCGCGAGAAGCGCCTGATCTGGCTCGCGCTGTTGATCAGCGGTGGCCTGGCTGGGCTGGCGGGGGTGTGCGAAGTCACCGGCCCCATCGGCCAGTTGGTGCCACAGGTCTCACCGGGCTACGGCTATGCAGCGATCACCGTGGCGTTTCTCGGCCGCCTGAATCCTGTCGGCATCCTGTTTTCCAGCCTGTTGATGGCGCTGCTGTACATCGGCGGCGAAAGCGCACAAATGAGCCTTAACCTGCCGCAAGCGATCACCCAATTGTTCCAGGGCATGATGCTGTTTTTCCTGCTGGCCAGTGATGTGCTGATTCTCTACCGACCGCGCTTGAACCTGCGCCGGACCCGTCGCGCCCAAGCCACCGCCGTACAAGCAGGAGCGCTGTGATGGATATCGATCTGCTGAGCAATATTTTCTACGCCATGGTCCGCTGCGGTACGCCGTTGCTGCTGGTGGCGCTGGGGGAGCTGATCTGCGAGAAAAGCGGCGTCCTCAACCTGGGCCAGGAAGGCATGATGCTGTTTGGCGCGGTGATCGGTTTCATCGTCGCGTTCAGCACCGGCAATCTGTGGCTCGGCGTGTTGCTGGCGATGCTCGCCGGGATGTTGCTGTCGTCGCTGTTTGCCCTCGTGGCGCTGGTGTTCAACGCCAATCAGGTGGCCACCGGTCTGGCCCTGACGATTTTCGGCGTGGGCCTGTCGACCTTCGTCGGTGCGGCGTGGGTCGGCAAGCCGCTGGCAGGGTTCGAGCCGGTGGCGATTCCATATTTGAGCGAGATCCCGCTGATCGGACGGATGCTGTTTGCCCAGGACCTGTTGGTGTATCTGTCGTTCGCGTTGTTCGCACTGGTGGCCTGCGTGATTCTGAAAAGCCGCGTCGGGTTGATCATTCAGGCGGTTGGGGAAAACCCGGATGCGGCCAGCGCCATGGGCTTGCCGGTGTTGGCGGTGCGCACCCTGGCGGTGTTGTTCGGCGGCGCAATGGCAGGGTTGGCCGGGGCTTATCTGTCCCTGGCGTACACGCCGATGTGGGCGGAGAACATGAGCGCCGGGCGCGGCTGGATTGCCTTGGCGCTGGTAGTGTTCGCCAGTTGGCGGGTGTGGCGCCTGCTGCTCGGCGCCTACCTGTTCGGGCTCGCCAGTATCCTGCACCTGGTGGCGCAGGGGTTGGGGCTGGCAATTGCGTCCAGCCTGCTGGCGATGCTGCCGTATGTCGCGACCATTGTAGTGCTGGTGCTGCTGTCCCGGGATGCAGTGCGCACACGGTTGTATGCGCCGGTGTCGTTGGGGCAGCCGTGGCAGGCTGGGCATTAGTGGTTGTCTGGTCTGGCCTCATCGCGAGCAAGCTCGCTCCCACATAACCGTGTCCGCCGCAATTAATGTGTCTGGCGCAGACCCTGTGGGAGCGAGCCTGCTCGCGAAAGCGTCCGAACAGGCAACACCTGAGCAATGCCCCACGCCAATTCAAACACCAGAAAAACCACCAGAATCGAACTCGCGCCATGGATCAGGGCATAGGCCTGCCAGGCCGAGAACAGAAACCTGGCCACGGCGTCATACCGCCCATAAACCTGCTGCGGATCACGAATCCGCAGCACTGCCCATACGCAGACAATCGACCCCAGCAGATTCGCCATCAGCATGTGCACTGGTTCGAACGGTGGCAGCTCACCGGGCAAACTCAACGCCTGACTCACCCCCGTCAAAACCCCATGCAACGCCGCAAAACTCCACGGTGTGACAAACGCGACCGTCACAATCAGGTCATACCAGGCACTGCCTTGCACCAACCGGCGATATTGCGTTGTAGTCCACATCGACATTGCTCCATCAATTCAGGGAGCAACAAGGCTAAAGCCTGGAGTATGCTCCAGGGTCAAGCCCCCCTCGAGACGTCATGATGCGCATCGGTGAGTTAGCCCAGGCCAGCGCCGTCACGCAACTGCTGCAAGACAAACTCATACTGATCGAAGCCCGCATGACCGAACTCAGCGCACTGCGCGACAAGTTGCAACAACGGCTCGGGCAACAGTGTCCATTGAATCCACGATCCTGAATTTTCAAGGAAGCCACTCATGTCCAAGGCAAAAACCGCACTCATCATCGGCGCCTCCCGGGGGCTTGGCCTCGGGCTGGCGAAAACCCTGCTGGCCGACGGCTGGCAAGTCACCGCCACCGTGCGCGATCCGCAAAAAGCCGAAGCCTTGCAGGCCCTGGGCAATGTGCGGATCGAAAAGCTCGACATGGACGATCAACAGGCGGTGTCCGCCCTGAGCCAACAACTCAAGGGGGATGTGTTTGACCTGTTGTTCGTCAATGCCGGGGTCAAGGGACCGCAGGTGCAGACGCCGAACGGTGGCGCGACACTGGCCGAAGTCGGTCAGCTGTTCTTCACCAACGCCGTGGCGCCGATCAACCTGGCCCAGCGTTTTGTCGACCGGATTCGCCCGGACACCGGCGTGCTGGCCTTCATGAGCTCAGTGCTGGGCAGCGTGACCATGCCCGACGCACCGGAACTGGCGTTGTACAAGGCCAGCAAGGCGGCGCTGAACTCCATGACCAGCAGCTTCGTCACTCAGTTGGGCGAAACCGGGCTCACCGTGCTGTCGCTGCACCCGGGCTGGGTGAAAACCGATATGGGCGGTGAAGACGCGGACATCGACGTGGAAACCAGCACCCGTGGTCTGGTCGATCAGGTGAATGCGTATGTCGGCAAGGGCGGGCATCACTTCATCAATTACCGGGGTGAAACCATTCCCTGGTAATCACCGCCGCCCCCTGTAGGAGCTAGCTTGCTAGCGATGGTGTATCAGCTATATCAACGTCGACTGACACAACATCGCTAGCAAGCTCCTACAGGGTTTTGCACCTGCCTGTCGGGCCGGGCTTGCCCGCCAGAGCGTTTTGATCGACACTTCGCACCTCGCCTCCCCCGGCGACCCTGGATCAGCAGACAGGGCAACACTGAGCTGGCAACCCTGAACCCAACTTTCAGAGGAGCCGGCCAACATGCCTGCGACCCGTACCTGGTTAAAAAATCCCCTCGCCATTTTCACGGCCAACGGTCTCGATGCCCGTGGCGGTCTGGTGCTGCAAGACGGTTTGATCGTCGAAGTACTCGGCGCAGGTCAACAACCGTCCGCACCGTGCAATGAAGTGTTCGATGCACGCGAGCATGTGATCCTGCCGGGCCTGATCAACACCCATCACCACTTCTATCAAACCCTGACCCGCGCCTGGGCGCCGGTGGTCAATCAGCCGCTGTTCCCGTGGCTGAAAACCCTGTACCCGGTCTGGGCACGCCTGACTCCGGAAAAACTCGCCCTCGCCACCAAAGTCGCGCTGGCTGAATTGCTGCTGTCCGGTTGCACCACCGCGGCCGACCACCACTACCTGTTTCCGGAAGGTCTGGAAAATGCCATCGACGTGCAGGTCGAGAGCGTTCGTGAACTGGGCATGCGCGCCATGCTCACCCGTGGTTCCATGAGCCTTGGCGAAAAAGACGGTGGCCTGCCGCCGCAACAGACCGTGCAGGAAGGCGAGGTGATCCTTGCCGACAGCCAGCGCCTGATCGCCGAATACCACGAACGCGGTGACGGCGCGCAAATCCAGATCGCCCTGGCTCCGTGCTCACCGTTCTCGGTAACACCGGAAATCATGTCGGCCAGTGCCGAACTGGCGAACAAACTCGACGTGCGCCTGCACACCCACCTGGCGGAAACCCTCGACGAAGAAGATTTCTGCCTGCAACGCTTCGGCCTGCGCACCGTGGATTATCTGGACAGCGTAGGCTGGCTCGGCCCACGTACCTGGCTGGCCCATGGCATCCATTTCAACCCGGATGAAATCGCCCGTCTCGGTGACGCCGGCACCGGTATTTGCCATTGCCCGAGTTCGAACATGCGCCTGGCCTCGGGCATCTGCCCGAGCATCGAGCTGACCGATGCCGGTGCCTTGCTGGGTTTGGGCGTGGACGGCTCGGCATCCAACGATGCCTCGAACATGATGCTCGAAGCGCGTCAGGCCCTGTACATCCAACGCCTGCGCTACGGCGCCGAGAAAATCACCCCGGAGCGCGTGCTCGGCTGGGCGACCAAAGGTTCGGCCAGTCTGTTGGGGCGTACCGATATCGGTGAACTGGCCGTGGGCAAGCAGGCCGACCTGGCCCTGTTCAAGCTGGATGAACTGCGCTTCTCCGGCAGCCATGATCCGGTCTCGGCACTGCTGCTGTGCGGCGCCGATCGCGCGGACCGGGTGATGGTCGGCGGCAAGTGGCGGGTGATCGATGGGCAGATCGAAGGGCTGGATCTGAAGGGGTTGATTGCCGATCACAGCCAGGCGGCGCGACAGTTGATCGCTGGGGTCTGACACACCCAGATCAAAACTGTGGGAGCTGTGGCGAGGGGGCTTGCCCCCGTTGGGCTGCGAAGCAGCCCCAAAATTTACGATGTATCGAAGCTCTTGTGAGTGCTGCGCACTCAAACGGGGGCAAGCCCCCTCGCCACAGCCCGCTCCCACATTGGTTTTGTGGAGGGTCATGGCCATCTGGATTGGCGCACCAGTGGATGGCAGCCGTGCAAGGACATGCACTGATATCGGACTTCACAGACCCATCGCGAGCCAGCTCGCGATGGCATCACCGCAGATTCACGTTTTGTTGTCTTGTTGGTCAGCAATTTGCATTGCCCTGTGCAAGCCCGAGTGCCCAGCCAACCTCACAACAAAATGGAGTTCCAATTCATGCACAACCGTCCGTTGAAGAAGCTGCTTTGCGCCGTTGCGGCGGCCATCGGTCTGAGCGCCGGTCTGACCGTCAGTGCCAACGAACCGCTGAAAGTCGGCTTCGTCTATATCGGTCCGATCGGTGACCACGGCTGGACGTATCAGCATGAACAGGGGCGCAAGGAACTCGCGGAAAAATTCGGTGCGCAGATCACCACCAACTATGTGGAAAACGTCGCCGAAGGTGCCGACGCCGAGCGGGTGATCCGCAACATGGCCAAGGACAAATACGACCTGATCTTCACTACCTCTTTCGGCTACATGAACCCGACCGTGAAAGTCGCCAAACAGTTTCCCATGGTGACCTTCGAGCACGCCACCGGCTACAAGCAGGGCAACAACCTCGGCACTTATCTGGCGCGCACTTACGAGGGCCGCTACGTCGGCGGCTTCCTTGCGGCGAAGATGACCAAGAGCAAAAAAGTCGGCTACGTCGCCTCGTTCCCGATCCCGGAAGTGATCCGCGACATCAACGCCATCCAGCTGGCATTGAACAAGTACAACCCCAGCACCGAGATCAAGGTGGTGTGGGTCAACTCATGGTTCGATCCGGGCAAGGAAGCGGATGCCGCCAACGCGCTGATCGATCAGGGTGTGGACGTGGTGTTCCAGCACACCGACAGCCCCGCACCGATCCAGGCCGCCGAACGTCGCGGCGTGTATGCCGTGGGCTACGCTTCGGACATGGCGCACTTCGGGCCAAAAGCGGTACTGACCTCCATCGTCAATGACTGGGGCCCGCACTACATTCAGGCAACCCAAAGCGTGATCGACCATGACTGGAAATCCCGGGACTATTGGGGTGGATTGAAGGAAGGCACCGTTGAACTGCCGATCAGCGACCTGGTGCCGGCGACGGTGAAGAGCGAAGCCGAGCAGATCATCGCCGACATCAAGAGCGGTGCGTTGCAGCTGTTCACCGGGCCGATCAAGGATCAGGCCGGAGTCGAAAAAATCCCGGCGGGCGTGAGCGCGACCACGGCGCAACTGGCGTCGATGAATTACTACGTGGAAGGCATGAAGGCCGAGATGCCGAAGTAACTCTTCCGGTCAGAACACGGTACCTGTGGGAGCGAGCTTGCTCGCGATGAGGCCATTACATTCAACATCCATGTTGTCTGCCCTACCGCTATCGCGAGCAAGCTCGCTCCCACAGGGTTCTTCAGTGTTCGCCAGACTGCGTAACCTTCAGGACAATCCCATGAACAGCCTCCCTATCATCGACATCGCCCCACTCTACAGCGATGCACCATCCGCCTGGCCAGCCGTGGCCGGACAAATCGACCTCGCCTGTCGCGAGTGGGGTTTCTTCTACATCAAGGGCCACCCGATCAGCGCTGCGCGAATCGACGAGCTGCTCGACAGTGCCAAGCGTTTCTTCGCCCAACCCACCGCCGAAAAACTCAAGATCGACATCACCCAGACCCGTCACCATCGCGGCTACGGCGCCATCGCCACTGAGCAGCTCGACCCGAGTAAACCCAGCGACCTCAAAGAAACCTTCGACATGGGCCTGCACCTGCCGGCCGAGCACCCTGACGTACTGGCGGAAAAACCCTTGCGCGGTCCCAATCGCCATCCGTCCATGCCCGGCTGGGAAGCGCTGATGGAGCAACACTACGTCGACATGCAAGCCCTCGCACAAACGCTGTTGCGGGCGATGACCCTGGCGTTGGGGATTGAGCGCGATTTCTTCGACACACGCTTCAATGACCCGGTCAGCGTGCTGCGGATGATTCATTACCCGCCGCGCCACACTGCCAGCTCCGCCGAGCAGCAAGGAGCCGGCGCCCACACTGACTACGGTTGCATCACCCTGCTTTATCAGGATGCCGCCGCAGGCTTGCAGGTACGCAGCGTCAAGGGTGAGTGGATCGACGCACCGCCCATCGAAGGTACGTTCGTGGTCAACCTCGGCGACATGATGGCGCGCTGGAGCAACGACCGCTATCTGTCGACACCGCACCGGGTGATCAGCCCGCTCGGCGTGAATCGTTATTCGATGCCGTTCTTCGCCGAGCCGCACCCGGATACCCGCATCGAATGCCTGCCCGGTTGTAAGGATGAACAGCACCCGGCGAAATACCCGGGCACCACCTGCGCCGAGTTCCTGCTCTCGCGCTTCGCCGATACCTACGCTTATCGACGGGAACTGAAAGCAGTGTGATGAACCGCCTGGTCAGGTTTTACCAATTGTTGCGGCAACCCTCTGTAGAATGGCGACCATTGCACCTGATGAGAAAAGAATCATGTATGACTGGCTGAACGCCCTGCCCAAGGCAGAGTTGCACCTGCACCTGGAAGGCTCGCTGGAGCCCGAGCTGTTGTTTGCCCTGGCCGAGCGCAACAAGATTGCCCTGCCATGGAACGACGTCGAAACCTTGCGCAAGGCGTATGCCTTCAACAACCTGCAGGAGTTCCTCGACCTGTATTACCGGGGTGCCGATGTGTTGCGCACATCCCAGGATTTCTATGACCTGACCTGGGCGTACCTGCTGCGCTGCAAAGAGCAGAACGTGATCCACACCGAACCGTTCTTCGACCCGCAGACCCACACCGACCGTGGCATCCCGTTCGAAGTGGTGCTCAACGGCATCGCCGCCGCGCTGAAGGATGGCGAGCAGCAACTGGGTATCACCAGTGGTTTGATCCTGAGCTTCCTGCGCCACCTGAGCGAAGACCAAGCGCAGAAAACCCTCGACCAGGCGCTGCCGTTCCGCGAAGCGTTTGTCGCCGTGGGCCTGGACAGCTCCGAGATGGGCCACCCGCCGAGCAAGTTCCAGCGCGTGTTCGACCGTGCCCGTCACGAAGGCTTCCTGACCGTCGCCCACGCCGGTGAAGAAGGCCCGCCCGAGTACATCTGGGAAGCCATCGACCTGCTGAAAATCCAGCGCATCGACCATGGCGTGCGCGCCATCGAAGACGAGCGCCTGATGCAGCGAATCATCGACGAGCAGATCCCGCTGACCGTATGCCCGTTGTCGAACACCAAGCTTTGCGTGTTCGATCACATGTCGCAGCACAACATTCTCGACATGCTGGAACGCGGCGTAAAAGTGACCGTGAACTCCGATGACCCGGCGTACTTCGGTGGCTATGTCACCGAGAACTTCCATGCGCTGCACACTCACCTGGGCATGACCCAGGATCAGGCCAAACGCCTGGCGCAGAACAGCCTCGATGCGCGATTGGTGAAACCCTAGGCAGCACCGCAAATCCAACTGTAGGAGCTGGCTTGCCAGCGAAGGCGCCCTCCCACTCACCAAAAATGTTGAATGTGGCAACGGCTTCGCTGCGATGCGGCGACCCGACAAACCAGCTCCTACAGATCGGGTGTTTGACCAAGGTTTCTAAAGCGCCATTTCCAGTTCGGTTTCCTGGGCGAAGCGATGAATTTCGCGTTGCCCGGAGGCCGTCACCTGCAAGGCTCGGGAATCGTTGGGCAGGCTCAGCCACCCCGACTGCATGAACAGCTGCAACAATGCCGCGCCCAGCGAGCCGCCCATGTGCGGGCGTCTTTCGCTCCAGTCAGGGCATGCGCAGGCAACCCTGCCGTTGTGATGGGCCAGCGCCTGGATGAACACTCCCCGTGCCGCCAACCCCGTCGCGCCCTTGAGCGTGACCGTGACCCGCTGATCAAACTGTTCGATCCAGCCTGCCTCCAGCAGTCGCTGATACAGATCGGCGGACAGGGTGCCCCCCAAGTGATCGTCGCACAGTCGGGCACTCAGCAAGGATGAACGCACCGCCCGAGGTTTGACGAGAGGCGCATTGCTTTTGAATACCTGCGCAATATCCTGGGGTGCGCTGGCGAAGGTCGCGCTGGCCAGTGCCTCGATTGCCGCCCCGACCTCGGGCGCGGCCAGGCGGAAGAAGCGTTTGCGGCCGCGGCTTTCAACCCTCAACAGACCTCCAGTGGACAAACGTCCCAGGTGTGCACTGGCCGAAGACGGTGACAGGCCGGCCAGCAATGCCAACTCTTCGGTTGTTCGCGCCGAACCGTCCATCAAGGCCCACATCATTGCGCTTCGCTTTGGGTCAGCCAGCAATGTGGCGATCTGGCTGATGCAAGGTGCATGTTCCATGTATTCACTCCCTGTTGAATCGTTTCGTTTACTGCCCGGAAACATCTTGAGCAGTAATGTGTCGTCGGCCAATCCGAGGAGACTGTCATAAACCCGGCGACGCCTTGCTCACCCATTTGCGCTGCCTGGCCGACGCTGCGAAGGCCAGAAGGATGACCGTCAGCCGGACCGGCTCGAACGTTGGTCCGCCATTGGGGGATCGACGCTACCTACATGATGAGGGCGCTAGTATATGCGGGTTGGTCGCGGGATCCTGTCCTCCGCCCGGCATAGGTGGTGATCGTTCCTGAGAGAAATTTCTCTTTTTTCGTGCGACTAATGATCGATATCCGAAAAACCCGGAAATTGACTGCTCAAAAGTTCACATCGGCTGACAAGCATTTCACGCAAGAGATTCACCGGCTTACTCAATTGCGCGCGATGGGCGCACAACAGATTCAGCGATGCGCGCTCACAGAGCAGCTCCGGCATCAGCACTTTCAAGCGACCGGCCAGTACATCGGCGGCGACATCCAGCCAGGACTTGTACGCGATCCCGGCGCCCGCCACGGCCCAACGGCGCACGACATCGGCATCGTCACTGAAACGATCGCCGCTGACGGTCAGGCTGACTTCGCGTTTGCCGTCGTGAAAACTCCAGTGGTCGTGGACCCGGCTGCCGAGCATGTACAACAGGCAATTGTGCTGTGCCAGTTGCTCAAGTTGCCGTGGCTCGCCATGCCGGGCCAGATAGCCGGGAGCGGCGCACAACACCCGGCGGTTCTGCGGGGCGATGGGCAGCGCCACCAGACTGGAATCCTCCGGTTCACCATAGCGCAGGGCAATGTCTACCGGTTGGCGAAACAGGTCGGCGATGCGATCCCCCAGCAGCAGGCGCACGGTCAGTTTCGGATGTTCGCGTTGAAACTCATCGAGCCAGGGCAGCAGCAGATTGCGGCCAAAGTCCGATGGCGCCGACAGTTGCAGAACTCCGCTGACCTGGTCTTGACCACTGGCCAGCAATCGCCGGCCCTCGTCGAGATTGCTCAGGGCCGCGCGGGCGTATTCGAGAAAGCCCTCGCCTTCGGCGGTCAGGCGCAGGCTGCGGGTCGAACGGGCCAATAAACGGGCGCCGAGTTGCTGTTCGATGCGCTTGAGCGCCGCACTGGCCACCGCCGCCGACATGTCCATCCCCCGCGCGGCGGCGGACAGACTGCCCAGGTCCGCCGCCCGGACAAACAACTGCAAGTCATCGAAACGCAGCATCAGAGCACCGATTATCAAAAAAATATTGAAAGAGACTACTCTTTTAGCCGGTTTTATCTTCAGGAGAAATAGCCAATCATCTGTCCCATCAAATCGCTTCTTTATTAGTGTTCTGGAGCCGCCCATGAAAGCCATTGCCTACTACGCCTCGTTGCCGATCAGTGACGACAAGGCTCTGCAAGACATCGAACTGCCGGAGCCGGTTGCCGGCCCCCGCGACTTGCTGGTGGAAGTCAAAGCCATCTCGGTCAACCCGGTGGACACCAAGGTGCGTCAGAACGTCCAGCCCGAAGGTGGCGCGGCCAAGGTGCTGGGTTGGGATGTGGCCGGTGTGGTCAAGGCGGTGGGCAGTGAGGTGACGCTGTTCCAGGCCGGCGACAAGGTATTTTACGCCGGCTCCATCGCGCGGGCGGGCGGCAACAGCGAGTTGCATGTGGTGGACGAGCGCATCGTCGGCCGCATGCCAAAGACCCTGGGATTCGCCGAAGCCGCTGCCCTGCCGCTCACCGCGATCACGGCGTGGGAACTGCTGTTCGAACGCCTGCAAATACGCGAAGGCAAAACCGACGAAGGCCAGAGCCTGTTGATCGTCGGCGCAGCGGGTGGCGTGGGTTCGATGCTTACGCAGCTCGCTCACCAACTGACGGCCCTGAAAGTCATCGGCAGCGCTTCGCGTGCGCAGACCCAAAGCTGGGTCAAGGAACTGGGTGCCGATCTGGTGATCGACCATAGCCAGCCACTCTGCGAAGCACTCAAGCGTGCCGGCGTGGATCAGGTCACCCACGTCGCCAGCCTGACCCAGACCGACCAGCACCTGGACCAACTGGTCGAGGCATTGGCGCCCCAAGGCAAGCTGGCGCTGATCGATGACCCCAAGGCGCTGGACGTGACCAAGCTCAAGCGCAAGAGCCTGTCACTGCATTGGGAGTTCATGTACACCCGTTCGCTGTTTGAAACCGCGGACATGATCGAGCAGCACAACCTGCTCAACCGCGTCGCCTGGCTGATCGATGCCGGGACCCTGAAAACCACGGTGGGCGAACACTTCGGCACGATCAATGCGGCCAATTTGCGCCGTGCCCATGCCCTGCTGGAGAGCGGCAAGGCCAAGGGCAAGATTGTGCTGGAAGGGTTCTGAGGCGCTGAAAAAAGCCTTCGCTGATGTCATGTTTCCGTCGGCGACCGGGTGGTTCCGGCCGCCGACAATCCCTGCGAACGCCCTCGAAAACTCGTGTTTTTTTTAGTTACAAACCGTCAGTCCGACAATTGATCCTTGTCACAATGGTGCTCGAATTCGGGACTACAATCGAAACTCCTGCGAGGCAGTCTTTTACGAGACATCTTTTACAAGTGGAGTTCAGCTATGAAGATCCTGATAAAAGAACTGGCGAAGTCCCAGTGGCAAGTTCGCTTAGACCAACATGCTGTGACGTTCCGCAGCGAAGCAGAAGCTCGCGCTTTCACGCGTACTCTTGAAGCCCGCATCCAGGCCCCTCACCCCATTCCCGTCTTCCACCCGCAGCGCGCAGCCGGCTGACTCCGGCCTCAAACCTGGGCTTGCGCCAGCGCCCGGGCATTTTGCAAACGCCGGGTGAGCAACGCCGCACTCACCACCAGAATTCCACACAGGCTGATGACCATGGCCATCGGCACGGCGCTGCCGTCGTGCAGCACGCCCACCAGCGCAGAGGCACCGGCAGCCACGCTGAATTGCAGGCAACCGAGCAGCGCCGACGCGCTGCCGGCCCGTCCGCCCTGCCCGCTCATCGCACAGGCCGCGGCATTGGGACTGATGCAACCGAGGCTGGCGATACAGATGAACAATGGAATCAGCAGCGGCCACAGGTGTGCAGGGTGCAGAGAGCTGACAGCGAGCAGGGTCAAACCGGCCGCCAGATATACCCACACCGCACGCACCAGCAAGAAGGCCGGACCACGCTTGGCCAGCAACCGCGCATTAACCTGTGCCACCAGAATGAAGCCCGCCGCATTGGTGCCGAACAGCCAGCCAAAGTGCTCGGCCGGAACGCCGTAGAGCTTGATGATGATGAAGGGTGAACCGGCGATGTAGGCAAACATCCCGGCGATGGCGATGCCCCCAGTCAAGGCATGGCCGAGGAACACCGGGTCGGCCAGCAACCGACCGTACTGACGCAACGCACCCGATAGCGGCTGGCGCGGTATGTGGGCCGGCAAGCTTTCCGGCAATCCCGTCGCAACCGCCAGCCCCGCCAGCGCACTGAAAGCGGTCAAGGCCAGGAAGATCGACTGCCACCCAGTGGTGTTGACCAACAACCCACCCAGCAATGGCGCGAGGATCGGCGCCAGCCCCATCACCAGCATCAACTGCGAAAAGACTTTCGCCGAGCCCACCGCATCACACTTGTCGCTGACCACCGCCCGGGAAATCACCATCCCCGCGCAGCCGCCCAACGCCTGGACGAAACGCGCGCCGATCAACCATTCCAGATTCGGCGCGTAGGCGCACGCCACGGAGGCAACGGTGAACAGGCCGACACCGGTGAGCAACGGAATGCGTCGCCCGAAACGATCCGCCACCGGACCATAGGCCAACTGACCGATGGACAAGCCGAGGAAGTACGCCGCCAACGTCATCTGAACGTGATTTTCGTCGGTCCCGAAAGCCAGAGCAATGGCCGGGAAGGCTGGCAGATAGAAGTCGATCGCCAGCGGACCGAAAGCGCTCAAAGCGCCAAGTATCAGAATGGTACGCAGGTTCATCAGGCATCCCGTGAGGCAGAAGTCGGCAGCCCGACAGTCTAGCCGCGCATGGACGCCTTGAACATTCCAGTAGCTCGCTAACTATCAAATTCAGGCCAGTTTGACGCCGTAACCCTCTTCGCTGATCGCCGCGATCACTTGCTCGGCGGTCAGCGCACTTTCGACACCGACCTCCCTGGCCGCCAGATCGACCCGCACACTGGCCGCCGGGTCTTTGGCCTGGACCGCCTGGGTGATGGCCTTGACGCAGTGACCACAAGACATGCCTTCAACGTTGAACACTTGCATGGGATGACTCCTTTTCCGAGGTTTGAACCCAGTTTCGAGCTTGCCACCATGGCAAGGTCAAGTTCTGAAGCCGGCTGCCGGGCTGGCAATCGGCGCAGCGCTCGGCCAAGCTGCGTCCATCAATGACTCGAACTCAGGAGATTCAGCCATGCGCTGGTCAGTTTTCAGCCTGTTTGGCTTTCTCAGCCTTTTCGCCACCGTGCCTTCGGTCAATGCTGCCGGTCAGGATTATGGCGTGCTGATCATTTCCCGCGAGCGCCTGGAAGTCGCGACCAGTTGCGAAATCGGTGTGTACATCCAGGATCAATTGGCGGCGCGGCTGTTTCAGGAACAGAGCACCTCGTTCAACCTGCCGCCGGGCATCGTCTCGCTGCGTCTGAAACTGCTGCCGGGCCAGGTCCCGGGTTGCAATCCGGGCATGCTCGCGCCGGGTTCGCAGGACATCCAGCTCAAGGCCGGGGATGTGCTCAAGTACCGGATCGCGATGACACACGAAGGGATGTACCTCAAACGCGCCGGTCTCGGCTACTGACACAAATCCCGGGGACACCCGATAAACCTGTGGGAGCTTGCTCGCGATTAGGCCATTACATTCAACAACTCTGTTGACTGATACTCCGCTTTCGCGAGCAAGCCCGCTCCCACAGGGATCAGCGGCAAGTTCAGATTGGCACTTGACCTTGCCAGCATGGCAAGGTTGATCCTGTGGTCATCTACTACAGGGAGTACGACCGATGTCCGAATCCACCACGTTCGACCTGCCGATCGCCGGCATGACCTGTGCCAGTTGCGCCGGACGTGTCGAGCGCGCCTTGAGCAAAGTCATTGGCGCCAGTGGCGTCAGTGTCAACCTTGCCACTGAACAGGCGCGGGTGCAGGCACCCAGCGACAGCTTGCCTGCCTTGATGGATGCCGTGGTCAAGGCCGGCTACAGCGTGCCGCAGCACAGCCTGGAACTGAGCATCGACGGCATGACCTGCGCATCCTGCGTCGGTCGGGTCGAGCGTGCGTTGGGCAAGATTGCCGGAGTGAAAAGCGTCAGCGTCAACCTGGCCAACGAACGCGCCCACCTTGAACTGCTCGGCCAGATCGATCCGCAATCCTTGATCGCCGCAGTGACCAAGGCTGGCTACAGCGCCAGCGTCTGGGAAGCCGAACACCCGCCAACCGACAATCAGCAACAGCGCCTGCATCGCGAACGCCAGGCCTTGATCATGGCCATCGCCCTCGCCTTGCCGCTGGTATTGCCGATGCTGCTACAGCCCTTCGGCGTGCACTGGATGCTCCCGGCCTGGGCGCAGTTCGCCTTGGCTACGCCGGTGCAATTCATCTTCGGCGCACGGTTTTACGTCGCCGCGTGGAAAGCCGTGCGCGCCGGGGCCGGCAACATGGACCTGCTGGTGGCCCTGGGCACCAGCGCCGGGTATGGCTTGAGCCTGTACGAATGGGCCACCGCTGCCGGGCGCATGCCGCACCTGTATTTCGAAGCCTCGGCGGTGGTGATCGCCTTGGTGCTGCTGGGCAAGTACCTGGAAAGCCGCGCCAAGCGCCAGACGGCCAGCGCCATCCGTGCCCTCGAAGCCTTGCGCCCGGAACGGGCGATTCGGGTGATCGATGGCCACGAGCAAGACATCGCCATCAGCGCCCTGCGCCTCGATGACCTGGTGATGGTCAAACCCGGCGAACGCTTCCCAGTGGACGGCCTGGTGGTTGAAGGCCAGAGCCATGCCGATGAAGCGCTGATCAGCGGCGAGAGCCTGCCGGTGCCCAAGCAGACCGGCGACAAAGTCACCGGTGGCGCGATCAACGGTGAAGGCCGGTTGCTGGTGCGTACCCAGGCCCTCGGTGCGGAAACCGTGCTGGCGCGGATCATCCGTCTGGTGGAAGACGCCCAGGCCGCAAAAGCGCCGATCCAGAAACTGGTGGATAGAGTCAGCCAGGTGTTCGTGCCCACTGTGCTGCTGATTGCCCTGGCGACCCTGATCGGCTGGTGGCTGTACGGCGCGCCAATGGAAACCGCGCTGATCAACGCCGTGGCGGTGCTGGTGATCGCCTGCCCGTGCGCCCTGGGTCTGGCCACGCCAACGGCGATCATGGCCGGCACCGGCGTGGCGGCGCGCTACGGGATTCTGATCAAGGACGCCGAAGCACTGGAGCGAGCCCATGAAGTCAGCGCGGTGGTATTCGACAAGACCGGCACCCTGACCTCCGGCGCCCCGCGCATTGCCCATCTGAGTGCCATCGACGGGAATGAGATGCGCCTGCTGCAACTGGCCGGTGCCCTGCAACGCGGCAGTGAGCATCCGCTGGCCAAGGCTGTTCTGGATGCCTGTGCCGAGCGTGGATTGAAGGTGGCCGATGTCAGCGACAGCCAGTCCCTGACCGGCCGCGGCATCGCCGGCAGCCTCGAAGGGCGTCGCCTGGCGCTGGGCAATCGGCGCCTGCTGGAGGACAGCGGCTTGAATGCCGGGCCATTGGCCGACTCGGCGATCGCGTGGGAAAATGAAGGCCGGACCTTGTCCTGGCTAATCGAACAATCCCCCGAACCCCGCGTGCTGGGCCTGTTCGCCTTCGGTGACACCCTCAAGCCCGGCGCGCTGCAAGCGGTACAACAACTGAGCGCGCGGAACATCAGCAGCCACCTGCTGACCGGCGACAATCGCGGCAGCGCCAACGTAGTGGCCGAGGCCCTCGGCATCCACGATGTGCATGCCGAAGTGCTGCCGGCGGACAAAGCCGCCACGGTCGCTGCACTGAAACAGACCGGGGTGGTGGCGATGGTCGGCGACGGCATCAACGACGCCCCGGCACTGGCCGCCGCCGACATCGGCATCGCCATGGGTGGCGGCACCGACGTCGCCATGCACGCGGCCGGCATCACCTTGATGCGCGGCGATCCACGGCTGGTTCCGGCCGCACTGGAGATCAGCCGCAAGACCTACGCCAAAATTCGCCAGAACCTGTTCTGGGCGTTCGTCTATAACCTGATCGGCATTCCATTGGCGGCATTCGGCCTCCTCAACCCGGTGCTGGCCGGTGCGGCCATGGCGTTGTCGAGCGTCAGCGTGGTGAGCAATGCGTTACTGTTGAAAACCTGGAAACCCAAGGACCTGGAGGACAACCGATGAACATCGGCCAAGCGGCCCGCCACAGCGGCCTGAGCGCAAAGATGATCCGTTATTACGAATCCATCGGCCTGCTCAAGGCAGCCCATCGCACCGACAGCGGCTACCGGGTATACGGCGATGTCGACCTGCACACACTGGCGTTCATCAAGCGCTCGCGGGACCTGGGGTTTTCCCTGGAAGAAGTCGGCAAGTTGCTGACCCTCTGGCAAGACCGCCAGCGCGCCAGCGCCGATGTGAAAGCGCTGGCCCGCCAGCACATCGATGAGTTGAACCAGAAGATCCGTGAACTCGGCCAGTTGCGCGACACCTTGCAGGACCTGGTTGAGCACTGTCAGGGCGATCATCGGCCGGATTGCCCGATTCTGAAGAATCTGGAGTCGGGGTGTTGCACCACCCCTACCAACCACCGCAACTCCCTGTAGGAGTGAGCCTGCTCGCGATAGCAATCTGCCTGACACATCAATGTTGAAAGTGCCGACGCTATCGCGAGCAGGCTCACTCCTACAAGGGATTTGGGTGGCGCACAAAAAAACCGGCCGAAGCCGGTTTTTTATCCGATCACTGCATCCAGGGCGGAGGCGGTTCTTCGGTCTTGCCCGGCGGCGCATCGTCCGCCGCGCGTACGGCTTGCTTGCGCTCTTCATCCAGGCGCGCGGCCTCGATCTCGCGCATGATGCCGCCCACGTCGGCCAGCTCTTCCGTGTCGGCGAACTCGCCGGTCAGGACGCTGGCCGGGTGCAAGGTGCCGGCCTCATACAAGGCCCACATTTCCTTGGCGTACTTGGTCTTCTTCAATTCCGGCGCAAACCGCCCGAAGTAGGACGCCATGTTGCCCACGTCGCGCTCCAGCATGCTGAACGCGTGGTTGTTGCCCGCCGCATCCACCGCTTGCGGCAGGTCGATGATGACTGGACCGGTCGGCGTCAGCAGCACGTTGAACTCGGACAGGTCGCCGTGCACCAGACCGGTACACAGCATCAGCACGATCTGGGAAATCAGATACGCGTGATACTCGCGGGCCTGGTCCGGCTCCAGCACCACATCGTTCAGACGCGGCGCGGCATCACCATACTCGTCGGCCACCAACTCCATCAGCAGCACGCCTTCGAGGAAGTCGTACGGCTTGGGCACCCGCACACCGGCATTGGCCAGGCGGAACAGCGCCGCCACTTCGGCGTTCTGCCAAGCGTCTTCGGTTTCCTTGCGGCCAAACTTCGAGCCTTTGGCCATCGCCCGGGCCTGACGGCTGTTGCGCACCTTGCGGCCTTCCTGATACTCGGCCGCCTGACGGAAACTGCGTTTATTCGCCTCCTTGTAAACCTTCGCGCAACGCAACTCGTTGCCGCAGCGCACCACATAAACAGCTGCTTCTTTACCACTCATGAGTGGGCGCAGCACCTCGTCGACCAGACCGTCCTCGATCAGGGGTTCAATGCGTTTTGGAGTCTTCATCAGCTTTTATTGTGGGTCCTTTATTACCAAACACGCGAAAGTCATTCGTTATACGGCAATCCACTCACGGGGGGGAGGGGTTGCCGACTTATGAGCATTGCAGAAGCACACAATGTGCCGATTTCATCAGGAAAAACCGACGACCGCCACGGGTCGCTCCAGATCATAGCCGAGCCTGCGTCACTTGTTGTGCAAGGGTATTGAGGGCAATTGCGACAGAAACTGACACTACAGCTCATACCTTCCGTAGGATTTTTCCCAACAGGCCTCAATTTCCTCCGACAACAGCCGAAGTCCTTAGTGACAAAGTGATTTGTCCGACAATCGCTGCGACAACAACAGCGATGCCGCACTCAAGGACCCGGGTTGACCAAGAACGTTTACGGCTGCCAATAAACCGCGAGTCATCTGCACTGCGTGGGCCTACAAGAAAATCTGGAGCGCGGATGAACATCAAACAGAAGTTGACCTGGGCGTTTGCAATCATCGCCTGCCTGCCCGTGGTGCTGGTCGCCACCCTCGTTGTGCTGAACCTGCGCAGTGACGCCAGGGACGAATTCGTCGACGGCAGTGCCCGCGAGATTCGTCAGGTCAGCAACGCCATGCAATTGTTCTTTGACGGCATCAGCCAGAACGTCGATTACCTGGCCAGGCAGCCGTTGATCCGAAACTCCGACGACAGCCTCAAGACTTACATGGCCGCCAACGCCGAGAGCGTCCCTCAAGGCGAGGCTGACAAAAAAGTCTTCGCCCTGCTTCAGGACCTGGGCAACAGCCACCCGGCCTACGCCTATGCCATCCTCGGCACGGCGGCGGGTGGCTACGTGTCGTGGCCGGATGACCCAAAGCTGAACAATTACGACCCACGCCAGCGCCCCTGGTACAAGGCGGCCCAGGCCAAGCCGGGCAAACCGTTGCGCACCGAGGCCTATTACTGGGCCCAGGACGACGCGACCTACGTCAGCACCGTGCGCACCATCGACAACAAGCTGGGCACCAACGGCGGCGTGGTCAGCATCGACGTGACGCTCAAGCAGCTCACCGAAATCGTCAAGCAGATCAAGCTCGGTGAAACCGGCTACCTGATGCTGCTGGAAAACACCGGCATGGTCCTGGTGGACCCGAAACAACCGGAACACAACTTCAAACCCCTGAACAGCCTTGGCGACGGCTACGCGCAACTGGCCAAGGCCGGCAAGGGCCTGGTGGAAGTGGAGCTCAACGGCGAGCGCTACATGGCCAACGTCTGGCCGTCGGAACAACTGGGCTGGACCTTCATCGGCCTGATCAAACAGGACGACGTGATGAGTTCCGCGACCCGGTTGACCTGGTTGATCGCCATCATCGCCGCCGTCCTGGCCGTCATCTTCGCCATCGTCGGCGCCAGTTTTTCCAGCCTCATCGTGCGCCCGATCCGCAGCGTGGCCAGCGGCCTGGAAGGCATCGCCCAGGGCGAAGGCGACCTGACCCAAAACCTGCAAATCCGTGGCAACGATGAAACCGCGCAACTGGCCAACTGGTTCAACCAGTTCCTGACCGCGATTCGCAACCTGATCCAGAACATCGGCGGTGCGGCGGGCAAGATCCTCGCCACGTCCAAGAGTTCGACCCAGGTCTCCAGCGACATGGCCGAAGCCGCCGGACGCCAGCGTGAAGCGGTGGACATGGTCTCCACGGCGTTCCACGAAATGGTCGCCACCGCTAACGAAGTCGCGCGCTCTTGCAGCCAGGCCGCGGAGTCTGCCGACAGTGGCCAGCGCCAGGCGCGTGAAGGTCAGCAGCAGATCGATGCGGCGGTGAACAGCGTTGATCGCCTGAGCCAGGAAATCGAACAGTCGGCCCAGTCGATGCAACAGCTCGAACGCGATAGCAACGACATCCAGTCGATCCTGGGGACCATCCGCTCGATCGCTGAACAGACCAACCTGCTGGCTTTGAACGCTGCAATCGAAGCGGCCCGGGCCGGTGAACAGGGACGAGGCTTTGCCGTGGTGGCTGACGAAGTGCGGGCCCTGGCCAAGCGCACGGCCGACTCCACGGCGGAAATCGACGGTCTGTTGGGCAACCTGGCCAAACGCACCAGCCAGGTGACGCAGCAGATGCACGCCAGCCTGGAAGTGTCCCAGCAATCGGTGACGCGCATCGGTGAGGCGCGCAGCAGCTTCGGGCAGATTCGTGAATCGGTGGATGTGATCCGCGACATGAACACCCAGATCGCCACGGCGGCGGAACAACAGCATCAAGTGGCCGAAGACATCAACCGGCACATCAGCCAGATCCACGGCGATGCACAACTGGTGGCGGAACTGGCCAACTCGGCGCGCCTGGATTCCCAGAGCCTGGCCGGGTTGTCCAATGAGCTGGACGGGTTGGTGCGCAGGTTCCGTACCTGATCAGCCGGCACACCCCCACCCCCTGTGGGAGCGAGCTTGCTCGCGATGAGGCCGTCAGCTTCAACATCCATGTTGACTGATACACCGCCATCGCGAGCAAGCTCGCTCCCACAAGGCTTCAGTGTCGTTCACATAATCTGAGCCAGGCACAAAACCTGTGGGAGCGAGCTTGCTCGCGATGAGGCTATCAGCTTCAACATCTTTGTTGACTGATATACCGCCATCGCGAGCAAGCTCGCTCCCACAGTTTGTATTCAACGTTCGAGAATGGCGGTCACGCCCTGCCCGCCCGCCGCGCAGATCGAAATCAATCCCCGTCCCTTGCCCGCCGCATCCAGCAACTTCGCCAGGTTGGCGACGATGCGCCCGCCGGTGGCGGCAAACGGGTGCCCCGCCGCCAGTGAACTGCCTTTGACGTTGAGTCGGTTGCGGTCAATCGAACCCAACGGCGCATCGAGGCCGAGACGGGTTTTGCAATATTGCAGATCTTCCCAAGCCTTCAACGTGCACAGCACTTGCGCGGCGAAGGCTTCGTGGATTTCGTAGTAGTCGAAATCCTGCAAGGTCAGGCCATTGCGAGCCAGCAAACGTGGCACGGCGTAGACCGGCGCCATCAACAACCCTTCGGCACCGTTGACGAAATCCACCGCCGCCGCTTCGCCGTCGCGCCAGTAGGCAAGAATCGGTAACCCTCGCTCCTTCGCCCATTCTTCACTGCCCAGCAGCACCAGTGACGCGCCATCAGTCAGCGGTGTGGAGTTGCCTGCGGTCAGGGTGCCCTTGGCGCTTTTCTCATAGGCCGGTTTGAGCGCGGCGAGCTTTTCCAGGGTCGAATCCGGGCGCAGGTTGTTGTCGCGGGTCAGGCCCAGGAACGGCGTCAGCAGGTCGTTGTGCCAACCCTCGGCGTAGGACGCGGCCAGTTTCTGATGGCTCTCGAGCGCCAATCGATCCTGTTCTTCGCGGGGGATGTTCCAGGTCTGGGCCATCAGTTCGCAGTGCTGCCCCATGGACAACCCGGTGCGCGGCTCACCATTGCGCGGGAACTCGGGGATCAGATGTTTGGGACGCAATTGCAGGAAGGTTTTCAGTTTGTCGCCGGTGGTTTTCGCGCGATTGGCTTGCAGGAGGATTTTGCGCAGGCCGTCGCTGACGCTGATCGGCGCATCCGAGGTGGTGTCCACGCCACCGGCAATGCCGCAGTCGATCTGGCCCAGGGCAATCTTGTTCGCCACCAGCAACGCCGCTTCCAGCCCGGTGCCGCAAGCCTGCTGGATGTCATAAGCCGGGGTGGCGGGCGACAGTCGCGAACCCAGTACGCACTCGCGCGCAAGGTTCATGTCCCGCGACAACTTGAGCACGGCACCGGCGACCACTTCGCCGATGCGCTGGCCATGCAGGTTGTAACGTTCGATCAGGCCTTCCAGGGCGGCGGTGAGCATCACCTGGTTACTGGCCGTGGCGTAGGGGCCATTGGAGCGGGCGAAGGGAATCCGGTTACCGCCGATGATCGCGACGCGGCGCAGTTGAGTCATGAAAAGCTCCTGATGAATTAGCCAAAATTGAAACTCCCCCCCTGTAGGAGCTGCCGAAGGCTGCGATCTGTTGACTTGGCTTTTTTGGAATCAAGATCAAAAGATCGCAGCCTTCGGCAGCTCCTACACTGACCAAGCGTAGGCCTTATCTCGTGGACCGAACGACTGATCGCCGCTCGTGGTCCACACTTTGATCCCCAGCTTTCGGAGCGTGTTCCATGTCTGACCGCTATATCGACTTCGCCAATTCGTCCATCGGCCATCGCCTGGTCGGCGCCCTGGGGTTGCCGGCGCCGAGCAGACTGGAGCGCTGGCAAGCGGGTCGGTTGCGACCTGTAGACGGCGCATTGCTGATCGGCGGTGGGCCATTGGCCGAACACGTCAGCGCCTTCGCCAACCGCCTGACCGACGCGATCTACAGCTACGGCACCGAGCCTTCGATGGCCACGGCCTGGATTCCCGGCCACGGACCGAAACTCAAGGCTGTGGTGTTCGACGCCAGTGATCTGTTGCACACCGATCAGCTCAAGCAACTGCGCGAGTTTTTCCAGCCGCTGATGAAGAACCTCGAACACTGTGCGCACCTGGTGATTCTCGGGCGCGATCCGCAAACCTTGCGTGACCCGTTCGCCGCCAGTGCGCAGCGTGCCCTGGAAGGTTTCAGTCGTTCCCTGGCCAAGGAATTACGCAGCGGTGGCACCCTGCAATTGATCTACGTCGGCGAAGGGGCCGAGGCGCAACTGGAAGGCCCGCTGCGGTTTTTCCTCTCACCGAAAAGCGCCTTCGTGTCCGGGCAGGTCATTCGCTTGAATCCGTGCTCGACACCAGTCACCGACTGGACACGCCCGCTCGCCGGGCGCAAGGCACTGGTCACCGGCGCGGCGCGGGGCATTGGTGCCGCCATCGCGGAAACCCTGGCCCGTGAGGGTGCCGACGTCATCCTGCTCGACGTGCCGCCGGCCAAAAACGATCTCGAAGCCCTCGCCGCGCGCCTCGGCGGGCGCAGCATCACCCTCGACATCTGCGCCGAAGACGCCGCCACGCAGTTGGTCAAACAGTTGCCCGACGGTCTCGACATCGTGGTGCACAACGCCGGCATCACCCGTGACAAAACCCTGGCGAACATGACCCCCGAATACTGGGACGCCGTGCTGGCGGTCAACCTCAATGCGCCGCAAGTGCTGACCAAAGCCCTGCTCGACAGCGGCACCCTGCACGACAACGGCCGGGTGGTCCTGTTGGCGTCTATCAGTGGCATCGCCGGCAATCGCGGGCAAACCAATTATGCGGCGAGCAAGGCCGGGCTCATTGGTCTGGCGCAGGCGTGGGCGCCGCTGCTCTCCGAGCGCGGCATCAGCATCAACGCCGTGGCGCCGGGCTTCATCGAAACGCAAATGACCGCGCACATTCCCTTCGGCCTGCGCGAAGCCGGACGGCGCATGAGTTCGCTTGGCCAGGGCGGCTTGCCACAAGACGTCGCCGAAGCCGTGGCCTGGCTCGCGCAACCGGGCACCGGCGCGTTCACCGGGCAAGCGTTGCGCGTGTGTGGGCAAAGCGCTCTGGGGGCTTGAGGATGATCACCGACTGGCACACACTCAATCGCGAACCGAGCCTGCCGGGGTTGTACGCACGAGCGGCGACACGGCGAAAAATCACTGGCAGCCGCCTGCCCGATTCGGGTTTGCATTGCTGGGTCGAAGTCGATCCCAAGCGCCTGGCGGCTTATCGCAAGGTCTGTGGTTTCGCCGACAACGGCCTGCTGCCACCGACCTACCCGCACATCCTCGGGTTTGCCTTGCAGATGCAGTTGCTCACGGCCAGGGACTTCCCGTTCCCGCTGCTGGGCCTGATTCACCTGAGCAATCGCATTCGTGTGCTGCGCCCAATGGGCGGGGTGAATAGGGTGCGCGTCAGCGTACAAGTGCAGAACCTGCAACCCCACGCCAAAGGCGCGACGTTCGATCTGCTGACCACCCTCGACGATCAGTTGGGGCCGTTGTGGGAAGCGCAAAGCCGGATGCTCTGTCGCGGCGTCAAACTCGAGGGTGAACCGCTCGAAGAACCTCTGACAACCAGCCAGGCCTTGAGCGAAATCGAGCACTGGAAAGCGCCCGCGGACATCGGCCGGCAATACGCCAAAGTGTCCGGCGACTACAACCCGATCCACCTGAGCGCGGCCAGCGCCCGACTCTTCGGCTTCCCGACCGCCATCGCCCACGGTTTGTGGAACAAGGCGCGCACGCTGGCTGCGCTGGCCGGGCATCTGCCAGCGGCGAATGTCGAGATCGCGGTGCAATTCAAGAAGCCGGTACGGTTGCCCGGTGAGGTGACGTTGCTCGCCAGTGCGCCAGGGCCGAGCGGGGATTTTCAGTTGGTGGGTGTGGGGGAGCTGGAGCATATGGTCGGGCAGTGGCGGCCGGTAGGCCGCCATCGCGAGCAGGCTCGCTCCCACATTTGAAATGCATTCCCCTGCTCGCGATGAACGATAATGCCGTCTACCTGGCAGCCCACTAATCCTGCGGATCGAGATTATCCAACGCCCGGTTCACCGCCAACTCACCCAGCATGATCAACTGCGCAATCCCCAGCATCGTATTGCGCTGCGAGCCTTCCAGAAACCCCGCGAAATCACTCGCCATCACACTCGCCGACGCCAGTGATTCACAGGCGTGGGCCAGCAGGGTTTCGGTGTCGATGTGCGGGGCAATGACGAACATCGTGCTGGGTTTGTGGGTGGGAGGTTGACTGAGGGGATTGAGGTAGTGATCGAGGGCGCGGTCGGCGGCTTCGGGGGGATTTGGGGGGATTTGGGGTGGGTTTGATCATAGTTGCACCTCTGGGATGAAATGGAGCCACGTCCAAATTGCCGCGAAGCAATTTGGGGTGGCAGCTGTACGCGGGTTCGCGGACCGATCCCAGAGGCAGCTCGGCATACCCGAAGGTATCCCGCGCACAGTCGCCATGACACAGAACGACAGACACAAGAAGGTGTTGTTGTTAGGTGAAGCGATTATGCCTTAGGAATCGAGCCGCGACGCCCGGACGCTGAATTTTCAGCGACTGACAAAGGTTAGAGATCGCGCTTCCGACGGACAACCTGAAAAACATGTCGGAGGTTTCCTCGGGATTTGAGGAAAACTACACAGGATTAATTGACTGTCAGGGCCTCATCGCGAGCAGGCTCGCTCCTACAGTTGGGCCGGGTACATCTGAAAGATATTGGTCGGCTGTCAGGCCGCCATCGCAGGCAAGCCAGCTCCCACAGGGATCGGGGACATCTGCAAGAAATTGGTCGGCCGGCAGGCCGCCATCGCGAGCAAGCTCGCTCCCACAGAAGAGCAAAGGCAGACCGGCGTACACCCACGCTCTTCACCATTCAACAGGCCGAGCGTTAGCTCGCCTGCAGCTCTTGATCTTGATTCACCCGCCCCCTCGGCAGGCTGAGTGGAGGTGTTCATCCGGGGACTGGCGCGCAGCGCCGTTCGACGCAGTCGAACTCATTGCATGTAGGTCGAAGCGAAGCCGACCGGAGGGCAATGCCCCCGGATGAATACCGGAGCGAAGGAACGCCGAGCCTCAGCGAGGGGCCGTACGTAAGGGGCGAGACCTTTTGGTTCCTTTTGGCTGGGCCGGCACTCCGGGCGTTTGCCAAAAGGGACTCGCCGTAAGGGCGAAACCGCCAGCCGCCGTTACCGCAGCAATGGATATGTACACTATCAAAAAACCTCCGCGGGGAGCACAGGGGTTGAGAGGCCGGCTGATTCTAGGACGCGTGCGGTGGATAGTTGGCCAATATCCGCGTGACCGTTTGCCAGATGGCATCGCTACGATCCGCCGGGTTCGGCGTGCGACTGAGTATCTGTTCGTCACTGCCGCGCCACACCAGTTTGCCGTCCTTGCCATCGAGCAGATCGATCTGGATGGTCGCCACTTTGTAGCTGACATTGCGGGTTTCGTTGTACATCGGTGCGCCGTAGTAGCCATGCCATGGGTAACCCCAGCCGCCGCCGTAATTGGTGGTCACCTGTTGTTGCCGCTCTTCGACAATCAGGTAGGCCTGCACATTCAAATCGCCCTTGGCGCCTGCAGCGGCCGGACGCAGACCGCGCTGATCCAGTTGATCGGCAACCGCCTGACGGATGCGCTGTTCGGTCAAGTCGCTCTTGATCCGCGGATCGTCGGGACGGTATTGCAGGGCAGGTTCTTTCCAGGTCCAGCTGCGATAGGCAGCAAAATCGCGGCTGGCGTCGAAGTCATGATTGACCTGGTTGGCGGCGCAGGCACTGAGCAGTGCGGCCACTGCCAGTAAAACAAAACGGCGGAACATGATGATTCTCCGGTAGAAGACATGATCCTGTGGAATGCTTCTTATCTACAAGAAGCTAACTAGGAGGATACGCCGACATTGCCTTTTCCACAGCCTCCCGTATCGCATCGGCGCGCTCGCTTTCGCTGCCCCGGTTGCCGGTTTCAGCGCTGGAGCTCCATATCGGTTGACCACTTTTGGCGTCAAACATGTCCACCTGCACGACCACGACCTGTTCCTGATAGGTACGGATGATCGGCACGGTGGCGTATCCGCCATATCCAGGGCGGTAGCCGTTGTAGCCGCCATAACCGCCGCCGTAATAGTCGTCCTGAACCTGACGCAAGCGGGTTTCCAGGCGCAGGTCGGCACTGACAAACAGGTCGGCCGGGCGATTGTCGTGCAACGGGCGCAAGCCGCGTTGATCCAGCGCATTGCTGACCGCTTCGGCGACCTGTGCCGAGTCGGCCCAGGCGGTACCCGGTGGCAGATGCCCATCGAGCCAGGCCCAACTGCGATAACGTCCATAGTCACGCGGCGCTGCCGGGTAAGCGCTGCGATCAAAAGTATTGGCCGCCTGGGGTGGCGCTGGCGGCAAAGGGTTGGAAGTGGCGACATAGGGGTTGCTGCCCTGACAGGCAGCCAGCCCCAGGCAGAACACCAATACACCTGAATGATTTTTCATTTCGTGCTCCGATCAGACAGGCCGACAGATCCAGTGCAAGTAACGCCCAAGCCCGGCAAAGCTTGGATGGCGACGGTGGGCCAGTTCCATTTCCAGCAGGTCCGCCAGCTCGGCGCGGGCCTGGAATTCCACCGGCATGTAATCGTGAAAAACTCGCACGCCACTCTGTATTTCGACCTGCCACAGGCCTTCAAGTTGCGCCGCCAGCTCGCGCGGATCAAGGGGCTGCTGCGGGGTCAGGCTCTGCTTTTCGCCGGCCATGTCGTTCTTGCGCATCTTGCGGAAATGGCCCTTGAGCAAGTTGCGATAAATCAGCGCGTCGCGGTTGTAGAAGGCCAGGGACAGCCAGCCATCCGCCTTGGTCAGCTGATGCAGCACCGGCAGGATGGCGTGGGGTTCGGCCAGCCATTCCAGCACGGCGTGGCATAGCACCAGGTCGTAGGGCTCGGTGAGCTGCCCGAGCAGTTCCTGCCAGGGTGCCTGAATGAACGTGGCGCTCTGCCCGGCTTCGGCAAAACGCTGGCGGGCGCCTTCGAGCATCGGTTCGGCCGGTTCGGCGAGGGTCACCTGATGGCCGCGCTGGGCCAGCCACAACGACATATGGCCAAGGCCGGCGCCGATGTCCAGAACGCGCAGCGGCCGGTCGGGCAAGGTTTCGGCCAGATCGGCCTGCAACACCGCCAGACGGATCGCACCTTTGGCACCACCGTAGATTTTTTCGGCGAAACGGGTCGCCAATTGATCGAAATGACGGTCGCTCATCAGCTGAACCTCCGTTCGCTGTCCGCCAGTTTGCTGCGCACCACGGCATCCATGTCCAGGCCCAGCTCACTGCACAACAGCAACAGATAAAGCACAATGTCACCGACTTCCTGCCCGGCGTGGGCGAGTTTGTCCGCCGGCAATTGGCGTGACTGGTCTTCGGTCAGCCACTGAAAAATCTCCACCAGCTCGGACATTTCCACGCTCGCGGCCATGGCCAGGTTTTTCGGGCTGTGAAATTGCCGCCAGTCATTGCGGTCACGGATGGCGTGCAGGCGTTCGGTCAGTTCAACAAGGTTCATCGGGCTCTCCTGAAGGTGTATAGCTTCGGGGGGATCACAGGTGAAGGCAAGCGGCAGAAGTTGCATGATCACCTGTGCAACCCTCTATGCTTGTGGGGGCTCGGCAGCATGATCGACAGCCCAAGACTCAATTCTCTTTAATCAGGACGTTCACTCCATGCAGGTAGAAGGTTTTTCCGAATGGCTCGGCCAGGTACTCGGCTCGATCATCCGCTTCATCGTTGATGCCCTCAGCGGGCTGTTCAATCTGTTGAGCAACGCCAGCAGCAATTTTGTCGAAGGCCTGTCCCAGGCGCTGGGCATGGATACCTCGGTCATCAGCATCGTGACCTTGATCCTCGGGCTGCTCCTGCTGTGGTCGGCGATCCGCGCCTTTCTCAATGCGTCGTTCATCATGGGGATCATCTGGTTGATGCTGGGGCTTTGGTTGCTCAGCTGGATCATCCACTGACACCATCAATTCCTGTAGGAGCAAGCTTGGCGGCGAAGACGTCCTCCAATATTGCATCGCACTTGCGGACGCCTTCGCTGGCAAGCCAGCTCCTACATTGGAGCGCGGCATATCTGGAATGTGCCGCTACAATGCCCGCTCCCAAGGAGCCTGCATGTCCAACCTGACCGCCGACTGGCGCGACCGCCCTACCCATCGCCGGGTCTGGGCACTCGCCGCGCCAATGATTCTTTCGAACATTTCCGTACCGCTGGTGGCCCTGGTCGACAGCACCGTCATCGGTCACCTGCCCCATGCCCATCAACTCGGCGCCGTCGCAGTCGGGGCCAGTCTGTACACCTTCCTTGCCTGGGCCATGGGCTTTCTGCGCATGGGCTCCACCGGGTTCGCCGCCCAAGCGGCGGGGCGCGGGGATGGTGCGGCCTTGCGGCAGATTCTGTTGCAGGGCCTGTTGCTCGCCATCGGCCTGGCCGTGGTCCTGGGTGCGGTGGGCGTGCCATTGAGCGGGATCGCATTGCATTTCATGCAACCGTCGGCGGAACTCGATCAACTGACCCGAGAGTTCTTCCACACCCGCCTGTTTGGCCTGCCGGCGGCGCTCGCCAGCTATGCACTGGTCGGCTGGTTTCTCGGCACTCAGAATGCCCGGGCGCCGCTGGCGATTCTGCTGAGCACCAACCTGGTCAACATTGCCCTGAACCTGTGGTTCGTCCTCGGCCTGGAATGGGGCGTGGTCGGTGCGGCCCGGGCCTCGGTGATTGCCGAATGGACAGGGGCACTGATCGGTTTGCTGATGACCCGCAAAGCCCTGCGCGCCTACCCTGGGCATATCGTCTGGGCGGCATTGGCCCTGTGGCAGAGTTGGCGGCCATTGCTGGCGGTCAACCGCGACATCTTCATCCGCAGCCTGGCGCTGCAATCGGTGTTTTTCCTGATCACAGTGCAAGGCGCGCGGCTGGGCGATGCCACGGTCGCGGCCAATGCCCTGCTGCTCAATGGCTTGCTGCTGACCGCCCATGCCCTCGATGGCCTGGCCCACGCCGTCGAAGCCCTGTGCGGGCATGCGCTTGGCGCCCGTGACCGCGATGCCCTACGCCGTTCATTGGTGGTGGCCAGTGGCTGGTCGTTGCTGGCGAGCCTGGGCTTTGCCGCGCTGTTTCTGTTCGCCGGGCATCTGTTCATCGAGATGCAGACCGACATTCAAAGTGTGCGCGACACCGCGTTCATCTACCTGCCCTATCTCGCCGTACTGCCGCTGATTGCCGTCTGGAGTTACCTGCTCGACGGCCTGTTCATCGGCGCCACCCGCGCCCGGGAAATGCGCAACGGCATGCTGCTGACCGTGGCGCTGGTGCTGCCTTTCGGCTGGGCGCTGCAAGGCGGGGGCAACCATGGCCTGTGGATAACCTTTCTGGTGTTCATGCTGCTGCGCAGTCTGACCCTGGGCGCAATCGCCTGGCGCCTGCGCCGTCACGATGGCTGGTTCGCCAGCAGCATTCACTGAACGGGGCGACCTCATGACCAGGGTGGATCGTTCTGCCACAAGTGACGCAGGCTATCGAGGCGTTCCTGTTGAGTCCGCCCCGGCAACGGCTGCACGGGCACGGCGTCGGGATACTGCAAGCGCAGCCATATCCAGCCATCGAGCACCGGGCGCTCGCTGAAACCCAGCGCCACCCCCTCCTGCGCATGGGCCCACAGGCGGGAGAAATCGGCACCAGTGGATTGGCTCCAGCGCCAGGCCTGCTGCTCGAGCAGGCAGGTTTGCAGTTTTTCCTGTTGCCCGGCGCTGAGGTTCTCCTCGACTGCCAACGGGCTGACCGCCAGCCCCGGGTTGGACAAGCGCTGCCAGCCCTCACAGCCCATCGCGCGATCGGCCCAGCTGCCACCGAACCAGCGCAACTGGTTGATGGGCCCGAGCCAGCGACTCAGTTCAACGGCATCGCTGGCATCGAAGAAATAGCTCGCCGTGATCGGGTTGTAGTAGCTCAAAAGGGCCCGGTGCAGGCCAAGCGTGACCGTGAGCATGCGCCGCAAATGCGCCAGCAACGACGCAGCGCTGGCCTCGCTGACCATCAGCAATCCGGGCCAGCGTTGTCCGTCGACTATGCATAAATCGGCCAGTGCCGGGCAGGTGCGCAGATCGACCAGGACCGGTCCCTGCTCATGCAGCGCATGCCACTCCGTATCCTCGAACAACCCGAAGCACCGGGCTTGTGCAAACATCTGCCGAAGTGTGACACCCGCCTGCGGCGTGCCCGGCACATCCAGCAACAGCCACTGCGGGGGGGCCTCGGGCGTGCGTGTGGCGATCATGCTCCAGAGCTCTGGCCAAGCTGCGTCGCCAGACGACAGGTGCACAACGCCTGTGCGCAATGGTTGAAACTGCCACCACCGGGCAGCAGGCACAACACCAGCAATGGCTCTCCCGACCGCAACCATTGCTCCAGGCCCTCATCAGGGGCGCAGCCAGGCTGGGGAGTGTCAGGGGCCGTCACTTCGACCGTTGCCGGCGCATGCAGCAGCCCGGTTATCTGCGGTTGATCGGGATCGCCCTCGACAAATCCCACGACCAGCTCAGTCCCTTCCCGCAATGGCAAGAACGTCGATGCCTGCAATTGCCTGGACAGGGGTAACCAGCAATGGCTGGGAGCGGCCCCTTCGCCCTGATAAAGCCAGTCGAACTGCACCGGTACCGGCCTTGCCGGGTCGGGGCCTGGTTCATTGACCTTGACGACCCACGCCCGTTGCAGGCTATGCATTTGTGGTTTGACCGTCACACAGGGCGGCGCGAAGGGTGTCGGCCACGGCAGGGCACGGGCCTGATTGCGGTAAGGCGTCGCCGTATCCTGACTGCCCCAATGCTCAACGTGGGTCAGCAACCAGAGGCGATTGCATTCGGCAACCGGATGACCGGACAGCGGCATCAACCGACCGCTGCGCAAGGTCATCAGGTCTGTCCGGCATTCGGCACTCTGCGCCGCGGCCCCACCGCAGTGCTGACGTTCGAACTGCCGCACCGCCGGCCAATCGCCCTCGCTGCGCAATACCGCAGGTTCGCCGGTTGGAAAATGCTGATGATCATCCCCAAACACCACACAGTGCCCGCGAGCCCGGTGTTCGAAGTGGTAGTGAAGCCGTTCCTGGGCGCACAGCCGCTGGAGAAATTGCAGGTCCGACTCTCGATATTGCGTGCAGAAATCCCGGGGCGGGTATTCGCCGCTCAGCGCCAGGCGTCGATCCTTGCCGGTAATGCCGTGTTCCTTGAGCACCCGGTCGAGGATTTGCGGCACTGAAAGGTCGCTGAAAATTCGTTGGCTGAAGCGCTGGGCCAGGCAAGCCAGTTTTGGCCCCAGACGCACCTGGCAGAGCCGGGGTCCCGAGGCATGATCACGCTGGACGAGTTCATGCAATTGTCCATGCACGTAGTTTCCAGCGGGTCCGAAATGCAACGAGGCCGGGCGGTACAGCAAACTGGCAAGGTCAAGTACCGGGTCATCGATCAGCAGTTCCAGGTCGAACACGAACGGCTCGCTGATGGCCTCTTTACCGGTAAAGGCCAGGACCTCAAAGGAGTCGGGCAGACCTGCTACATCCAGACGAAATGACGGTTCGCTGACTGGATTGAACATCGGCGTGTCTCTACAGGAGGGGCGGCCGGGGATTCTCGCTGAGAGACATGGCCGAGTAGAGTGCCGAAATACAAATTAGGAAATAACCTACGCGAAAAGAAGACCAAATGCTTTGGGTGGCCGAGGACGCGGGAAATTTCGCCTGGAAAAAACAGAATTGCCGCACCGGGTCATCTGAAATTTCCGCGGCAAACGGAAAATTTTCAGACAACCTGATGAGCGTGGCGCTTACCTCAGGAAGACAGGTAAGACGAACGGGTCAGACCCAGACGCAAGGCATCGAGGAACTGCGTGCGCTCGGCGGCGCTGATGCGGGCACTGGCACACTTGTCGCGGTAGTGAGTCATCAGTTCCTCCGGCGACAAGTGCACGTAACGCAGCATGTCTTCGATGGTGTCGTGGGTTTCGATACCGGCGTGGTACACGCTACCGTCGGCGTTCTGGTAGATGTTCACCGAGTCGGTGTCACCGAACAGGTTGTGCATGTCGCCAAGAATTTCCTGGTAGGCACCGACCAGGAAGATGCCCAGCAAGTAGTCTTCACCTTCGTTCAGTGCGTGCACCGGCAGGCTGGTTTCGATGCTTTGCTCGTCGACGTACTGCTTGATCTTGCCGTCGGAGTCGCAGGTCAGATCTTGCAGCACGGCACGGCGCAGCGGCTCTTCGTCGAGACGGTGCAGCGGCAGGATCGGCAGGACCTGGCCGATGGCCCAGGTGTCCGGCAGGCTCTGGAATACCGAGAAGTTGCAGATGTACTTGTCGGCCAGCTTGTCGTTGAGTTCGTCTAGCACCTGACGGTGGGAACGCTGACGGGCCTTCAACGAGTTGTGCAGGCGGCGGCAAACGGCGAAGTAGCATTGCTCGGCCAGGGCTTTTTGCGCCAGGGTCAGCTTGCCATCGGCGTATTGAGTGGCCACGTCGCTCATGTAGTGCGTGGCGCGCCAGTAGGTCTCGGTGACCATTTCGATGTCGGTCGGGCCCAGCAGGTCTACCAGCCACTGAACGGTTTCCGGCAGCTCCTCCTTGTTATCGATCTTCGGCACGTCGTCGTTGTGTTTCTCGACGTCGGTCACCTGCACCACCAGCATGGCGTGGTGAGCGGTCAGGGAGCGGCCACTTTCGGAGAAGATGTTCGGGTGCGGCAGGCTCTGCGCGTCGCAGAATTCCTTGAGCATCCCGACCACAACACCGGCGTAATCGTCCATGTCGTAGTTGATCGAACTGGCGTTACGCGAGTGCGTGCCGTCGTAGTCCACGCCCAGACCGCCGCCGACGTCGATGTGGTCCACCGGCAGGCCCAGGTTGCGCAACTCGCCGTAATAACGGATCGCTTCCTTGAAGCCGTGCTGGTAGTCAGCGAGGTTGGCGATCTGCGAGCCCATGTGGAAGTGCAGCAGGCGAATGCCCTGGTCCAGACCGGCTGCGCGGAAACGCTCGACCACCGACAGCAGTTGCGCCGCCGACAGGCCGAACTTGGATTTCTCGCCACCGGTGTCTGCCCACTTGCTCGACGCCAGGGACGACAGACGCACGCGCAAGCCGACCTGCGGCTTGACCTTGAGCGCCGCCGCTTCTTCGATCACCAGACCGACTTCGGATTCTTTCTCGATCACGATGAACACGTTGTGGCCGAGCTTCTGGCCCATCAGTGCCAGACGGATGAACTCGCGGTCCTTGTAACCGTTGCAGACGATGGTGCCGCCCTTCGGCGCCAATGCCAGTACCGCCAGCAGTTCCGGCTTGGAACCGGCTTCCAGACCGATGGAAACGTTCTGGGTAGCAATGATGTTTTCGATCACCGCTTCCTGCTGGTTAACCTTGATCGGGTACAGCGCGGTGTACTTGCTCTGATATTCCAAGCGCTCGATGTTGGCGTCGAACGCACCGGTCAGCTGACGCACGCGGTCTTGCAGGATGTCGGGGAAACGCACCAGCAATGGCAAGGACAAACCGCTTTTGCGCAGTTGGTCGACTTGCTCGAACAGGTCGATAGGCGAACTGGTCGGGCCGTTCGGACGAACTTCGACGCGACCGGCGTCATTGATCGCGAAATACCCGGCCCCCCAATGGCGAATCCCGTAAACACTGCGGCTGTCCGCAACTGTCCATTGGCTGCCATCGTCTTTGCGTGTGCGTCGTACGGACATCGAAGTCCCCTATAAAGAAGTCATAGAGCGTCGCCTGGGTTCAGGCCGGCGCAGTCTAAAGTATGAAAATGACGGTTCGTCAACGAGGGGGTAGACCTCGCTGACCGCAGTGAGTTTAGAAACCAGTCATGAACAGGCTCTGTGAAAACCATGGAGACGACGCCAGACCAGAATGAATCGGGACTGGATCAAGCCGTGGGTGGTTTTCACAGAGGCTGCTAGCCGCCGGACTTCTTCGCTTTGAAACCGAGCTTGATCAGTTCTGCCAAGAGTAGCTCGACATGATCGCCCTGGATTTCGATGACACCGTCTTTCAGCGCCCCACCGGTTCCGCAACGTTTCTTCAACGTCGTGGCGAGGTCCTTGAGCGCGTCTTCAGCCAACGGCACGCCGGTGATGGTGGTCACCGTCTTGCCGCCACGGCCCTTGCTTTCGCGACGCACGCGTGCGATGCCGTCGCCGGCAGGGATCACGGTCTGTTTGCAGATGCAGGCGTCCACCGGTTTACTGCATTCCGGGCAATGACGACCTGCGTCGGTGGAAAATACCAGGCCGCCCAGGGCGGCGAAGGATGCGGCTTTTTTGGCCACCGGCAATCCTCTTCGGAGGACAAAGACTGGTCGCAGCACTCGGGAAGGCTATCGACCGCGAAGCCCCACTCAGGCAGGGGCAGCGCTACTGAAACGGTACAACCCTTGTAGGAGCGAGCTTGCTCGCGAAAAACCCACGGACAACACGTGCTGTCTGATACCGCGCGTTATCGTTGACGTCCATCGCGAGCAAGCTCGCTCCTACAGGTGAAGCAATACCGGTTCAGTTTGAAAAGTCGCGCAGTGTAACGGCAAAAACGCCGATTGCTAAGAGCCAATCGGCGCCAATTTATGCCTCTTTTGCGACGTCTTCGCCACGTGAGCGCAAATAGCGCTTCAACGCCGCCAGCGAGTCCGGGCAATAAGGCTTTTGCCCGATTTCCAGCATGACCTGATCAATGGGAATAAAGCGCGCTTCCAGCACCTCTTCCGGTTGCAGGATCAACGGGCCGTCCCACACCGCCGAGAACGCCGAACACCACAGGCGATTGCCGGTGTCCTCAAAGAAAAAGTGGTCATGAGCGGTCAGTTCCACGCCACTCACTCCCAGTTCTTCCTCCAGCTCCCGGGCCGCCGACTCGGCGTAGGTTTCACTGGCGAGCACCATGCCGCCCGCCGCAACGTCCCAGTAACCGGGATAAATTGCCTTGCTCAGCGTGCGGCGATGCACGCACAGCTCGCCAGCGGAATTGAACAACATGATGTAGGTGCCACGCCCGATCAGCCCGCGCTCGCGCAAGTCGGAACGGACCAGGGCGCCGAGCAGGTTGTCCTGCTCGTCGACCCAGGCGATCTGTTCGGCATCGGACGCCGCGCGGTGCGCGGCTTCTCTGGCGTTATCGACCATGACTCAGCCCTGATTGAGCAATTGACGCAAATCGATCACCGCAGCGTTGGCCCGGGAAATGTAGTTGGCCATGACCAGCGAGTGGTTGGCCAGGACGCCGAAGCCACTGCCGTTGAGGATCATCGGGCTCCACACCGGCTCCTGCGACGCCTCCAGTTCACGAATGATCTGGCGCACGCTGACCGTGGCGTTCTTCTTGGCCAGTACGTCGGCGAAGTCGACTTCGATGGCGCGCAGCAAATGCGACAACGCCCAGGCCTGACCGCGGGCTTCGTAGAACACGTTGTCGATTTGCAACCATGGGGTTTCAACGATTTCTTCATCGACCTGCGGCGCCACGCCTGGTGCTACCACCTCGGTTTTCAACGCGGTGTTGAGCTTGACCCGGCCCACACTGGCCGACAGTCGTTGCGACAACGAACCCAGACGGGTGCCGACATCACCCAGCCAGTTGTTCAGGTTATCGGCGCGGGCATAGAACAGCGCGCTCTTCTGGTTCGGATCGGACAGGCGCGCCTGATAGCGGCTCAGGGAGTTGATGCCTTCCTGATATTCGGACTCGCTGGACGGCAGCACCCAGCTCTTGTTGTCAAAGTTGAAACGCGGCTCGGCCTTGGCCAGGTCGGCGTCTTCGGCGGACTGCGACTGCGAACGGGCGAAGTCTTTACGCATTGCCCGGCTCAGGTCGCGGACCTGCACCAGCACGCCGTATTCCCAGCTCGGCATGTTGTCCATCCACAGGCCTGGCGGGAATCGGTCGTTGGAAATATAGCCGCCCGGCTTGGTCAGCAAGGTGCCGGCGACGGTCTTCAGGGTTTCCACCGTGGTGTAGCCGACGACCATTTGCTTGCCTTCTTTCTCGGCCGCCAGTTGAGCGGTCTGCTGGACCGGGAACAGCGCCGGCTCCTGGCTCCAGTACCAGCCCAGGACACTCGCCACCAACAGGTAGATGCCCAGCAAAGTGGCCAGCGCCCGGCTGAACAACAGACCGCCCAGATAACTGCGGGTCTCCGACTTCGGTTCAGCGGCACGTTCAGGCGCACTGCCTGTGCGGTTCTTCCAGTCCAGCATGGCGATTTCCTTTCAAGCTCTTGAGGTCAACGGTTCGACCACAACCATACAACAACGTGCCTTGGCCCGGCACCCGCCATCGCACCGATGCGGAAAATTACCGGTCTTGTGGATGAAAAGAGTTCTTGCCCACCCGATGACGGTGTTGCCGTCGAAATCCTCCTAATGGTTTGGATGACACGCCCCAAGGGAATCCCTGACTCCCTGAAGCCAATAAAAACGGACCGGTCCGCACCGCTCAGACAGCCGTAAATGGCCAATGGCCTGTCACCCGCCAATTGCCGCCCTACACCCGTCAAGCGCCCTGATTCACGGCACTTCACCTCCGCACACGGCGACTGAACAGACCGGAATCAGACCGATCGGTCACAAACTGAATGAAGCCACATTGCAGATTATTGACGCACAGCACTCATGTAATGGAAAAGTGGTGCTAGCATAGAGCCACCAGTCGACCTCAGTGTGCACCCTAACTAGTAGTCAGGATATGACCGAGCCAGAAGACCCCAGCCGCGAGCGCCTCAAGCACCACTTTGCCCAGCGGGTAATTCATCAGGCTCGTCAGATTCTTGAGATATGGCAGCGCCTGCAACGCAGTGAGTGGTCCACCGCCGACCTTTCGGAATTGAGCGAGGCCAATCTGCGCCTGCTGCGTTTCGCCGAGCGGTTCGAACAACCGGAGCACACGCAATTGGCACGCCACATCGGTCAGTCTCTGGAGGCGGTCGACGCCAATCGCGGACGCCTGAGCAGCGGCCTGATCACCGATCTCAATCGTCTGATGCAGCGCCTGTCACGTACCGGCCTGCGCCATGGCGACCAACTCGATCAGACCTTCTTGCCACCGCTGCGCAAGCCCGTCTATGTGATGCTGCAGGATCACGGCCGCGCCGAGCGCCTGGCCAAACAACTGGAATTCTTCGGGCTCAGTGCCCTGTCCCTGGACAGCGTAGATGCGTTTCGCTCATCGATGGTCGAGCGCTTGCCAGCGGCGATTGTCATGGACGTGGATTTCAGTGGCGCCGGAGTCGGTCTGAAACTGGCCGCCGAAGCCCAGGAAGGCCTGGATCATCGCTTGCCGCTGCTGTTTTTCAGCCTACACGAAACCGACACCCCGACCCGCCTCGCCGCCGTGCGTGCCGGTGGTCAGGAGTTCCTCACCGGCACCCTCGAAGCGTCGAGCCTGCTGGAGAAAATCGAAGTCCTGACCTGCGTTGCCCAATACGAGCCTTATAAAGTGCTGATCATCGACGACTCCCGCGCCCAGGCCCTGCACACCGAGCGCCTGCTCAACAGCGCAGGGATCGTCACCCGCACGTTGATCGAGCCGATCCAGGCCATGGCCGAACTGGCGGATTTCCAGCCGGACCTGATCATCCTCGACATGTACATGCCGGCCTGCACCGGCACGGAACTGGCCAAGGTGATCCGCCATAACGACCGTTACGTCAGCGTGCCGATCATTTACCTGTCGGCCGAAGACGACCTGGACAAACAGCTCGACGCCATGAGCGAAGGCGGTGATGACTTCCTGACCAAACCGATCAAGCCCCGGCACCTGATCACCACCGTGCGTAACCGCGCGGCACGGGCACGCAACCTCAAGGCACGAATGGTCCGTGACAGTCTCACCGGCCTGTACAACCACACGCATATCCTGCAATTGCTTGAAGACTGCTCGTTCCGCGCCCGCCGCGAAAGCAAGCCATTGAGCTTTGCCATGCTCGACATCGACCATTTCAAACGGGTCAATGACAGCCACGGCCACCCCATGGGCGACCGGGTGATCAAGAGCCTGGCGCTGTTTCTCAAGCAACGCCTGCGCAAAACCGACTTCATTGGCCGCTACGGTGGTGAAGAGTTCGCCATTGTCATGCCGGACACCGATATCGAAGCGGCCTACAACGTGCTCGATGAAATCCGACAGCGTTTTGCCGAGATTCACTACCCCGCGCAACCGCAGGATCTGTGGTGCACCTTCAGTGCCGGGTTGGTGGAGTTATGCGAAAACTCCGACAGCCTGATGATGGCCAGTCAGGCAGATGATGCGCTGTATCGCGCCAAACATGGCGGACGCAATCGAATACAGGCCGCTCGTACATCAAAGCAAAGTGCCACTTTTTTATCGGAATCGACCGATACCGTCATAACCCTGTAACAGAAACGCAATAACTTCAGGCACTTACCATTTCTGCCGCTGGTAGTCCGTAATGCGCCTGAAGCTGCTGACCAATCTCAATACCCTCCTTCTGGTGGCCGTGTGCGTGGCCCTCGGCGCTACGCTGTGGTGGTCGCAGAAAGCCCTTGAGCGTCCGTATCTATTAATGGAGCGCTACCTGGGCCTGTCGCAGCAATTTCAGAATGAAGTGGTCCGCAGTGTCGAGGATTACCTCGCCAGCGGCGATGCATTGCGCCTGAGCAGTGCCGCCCAAGGCATCGACAACCTGCAAAAAGAACTCGGCGAATTGCCACCGGCCTTGGCCGAGACATTGCGCCCCAGCCTGTCGACCCTTGAAGCGTTCAGCAATACCGACCTGCTGGCCGCCGGCAAACTGGCAGGTGATCCGCAGGCCTTGCTGCTGCAGGCCGAGCGTGAACTGGGTGCCAGTCTCGATCAGCTCAGCCAGTACGCCAGTGGCAATACGGCCTACCTGACGCCACTGCTCAGCGCATCGCAGCACCTGGGTAAATTGTCCCTGGCGCGGGACAAACTGGTCAGCAGCGGCCGCAGCGAACTGGCTGCCGACGTCGAGCGCGAAGTGCTCAACATCCGCACCCAGGCCGAAAAACTGGACGCCCTGCCCTTGCTGGGCGTGGCCACCAGCAGCGAGTCGAACACCGATGATTTCGCCTCGATGATGGGCCTTGAGAACAAGGAAAAAACCGCCGCCGAAGATGCTGGCGTCGGCCTCAAGCGCGAACTCAACAGCCTGCTCACCCGCTACCCGGGCGAGCTCACGCGAACTCGCGATCAAATCCAGAAACGCGCCGACCTCAGCGCCGCGACCCACGTGAAAATCGCCGACGTGCAACAGGCCATTGCCGGGCTGGAGCCGGTGGTGCGCGCCCAGCACGGACAGATCCAGGGTGAAGTGCGGCTGATGCAAGGTGTGATGATCGGTTTGATTCTATTGATCGCACTGCTGATAGACACCCTGCAGCGCAAACTGGCCCGGACCCTGACCAACCTCGCCCCGGCCCTGTCGACCTGGGCCGAAGGCGACTTCAGCCGCGACATTCAACTGGGCAACACCAACCGCGAACTGCATGACATTGAAGCTTCGCTCAACCGCTTGCGTGCGTATCTGGTGGACCTGGTGGGGACCATTCGCCGCAATGCCGAACAGGTGGCAGGCAGCAGCCGCACCCTGGCCGACCTGAGCAACGACTTGCACAGCGGCGCCGAGCATCAGGCCGGCGACACGGCGCTGATCCGCGACTCCCTCAGTGAGCTGGAAGCGACCATTCAACAAGTCGCCGGCGATGCCAGCCAGGCCGCCGACGCCAGCCGCCACGCCGGCCTCGCCGTGGAGCATGGACAGAAAGTCATCGGCCTGAGCCTCACCGGCCTGCATGCGCTGGTGGACGAAGTGCAAGGCAATGCACAAATGATCGAACACCTGGCCGAAGAGTCGGCCACCATCGGCGGCGTGTTGACGGTGATCCGCTCGATTGCCGACCAGACCAACCTGCTGGCCTTGAACGCCGCCATCGAAGCGGCCCGGGCCGGGGAAATGGGCCGAGGCTTTGCGGTGGTGGCCGAAGAGGTGCGCTCACTGGCGCAACGTACCGCCGGGGCCACGGCGCAAATCCAGACGCTGATCGCAGGACTGCAAACCGCCGCACGGCAATCGGTGGAGGGCATGCGCGCCCAGGTCGAACACGCCGAGGCCACCGCCAGCCAGGCCCAGGCCGCGGACGGCGCCCTGGACAAAATCGTCGGCGCGATCCAGACCATTTCCGACACGGCAGTACGCATCGCCGATGTCACGGCCCAGCAAAGCGGCGCTGTCAGCGAAATCCGTGACCATAGCGAGCGGATTCACCAGTTGGGTGGGGATAACCTGTTGCGTATCGGCGAAGGGCGTGAGCAAGGAGAGAATTTGCTGGTGCTGGGCGGACGACTGCATACAGCCGTTCAGGCCTTCCGCGTCTGACAGATAGCCATCGCGAGCAGGCTCGCTCCTACACTTGAAATGCATTCCCCTGTAGGAGCGAGCCTGCTCGCGATAGCGTCAGGCAATCCACCACAAAACTGTCGCTCTGCACGCCCCGCCGCCGTCCGCTATCATCCCCCCAATTCCGATACGCGAGATCGTCATGCGCCGTTTGCTTTGCCTGCTGTTTTTAGTGTTCGCCCTGCCGGCCAGCGCCACTGGCCTGCTGGAGAACCGACCCAGCTCAAGCCTGGGCTCGATCAACAACAGCGCCGACTTCCTGCCGGTGCGCGAAGCCTTTCAACTGAGTCTGGTAGAAAGCACGCCGCAATCGATCAAGCTGCGCTTCGTCGCCACCGAAGGTTATTACCTCTACCGGCACCGCTTTCAATTTCGCGCCGACCCCGCCGATGTTGTCCTCGGCGCAGCGAAACTGCCCGACGGCCAGAAAAAACACGATGAATACTTCGGCGATGTCGAGGTCTACCACGGCATTCTCGACGTCGAGTTGCCGCGCACTGACCAACGTGCCTTCACTCTGGCCGTGACCTATCAGGGCTGTGCCGACAAAGGTTTGTGCTATCCACCGGAAACCGAGCGTTTGAGCATCGACGGCAGCGGCGCTCCAGCGACGGTTTATCCATGGAGCTGGCGCGAACTGGCATTGTTTTTCCTGGCCGGCCTGGGCCTGACGTTCACGCCATGCGTGCTGCCCATGCTGCCGATCCTGTCCGGCGTGGTGCTGCGCGGTCAGGTCGGCGGCTGGCGCGGTTTCAATCTGTCACTGGCCTATGTGTTGCCGATGGCCGCCTGCTTTGCCCTGCTCGGAGCCCTGATGGGCCTGTTCGGTGCCCAGCTCAATCTGCAGGCGCGGCTGCAATCAGCCTGGGTGCTGGTGCCTTTCGCGATGTTTTTCGCCGTGTTTGCCCTGGCGATGTTCGGCGTCTTCGAACTCAAGTTGCCGCACGCCATCAGCAGCCGCCTGGACCGTATCGCCGGTCGCACTGAAGGTGGGTCACTGTGGGGCGCAGCGGTATTGGGCGTGGTCTCCAGCTTGCTGGTTTCACCCTGTGTTTCGGCCCCCTTGGCCGGTGCGCTGCTGTACATCAGCGCCAGTGGCGATGCGCTGGGCGGAGGCTTGAAACTGTTCATGCTCGGCCTCGGCATGGGCGCACCGCTGCTGCTGGTGGCCACCGGTGGCGCAGCCTGGCTGCCGAAAAGCGGGCCGTGGCTGGTCTACGTGAAAAACGCGATCGGCGTGTTATTGCTGGGACTGGCGATCGGCCTGCTCAGCCGCGTCCTGCCCGGTCAGGTCACTTTGCTGTTGATCGGTCTGCTGGCCGGTGGCGTCGGGCTGTTCATGGGCGCGCTGGAATTCGTCTACAAACCGCCGCGCGGGCGCCTCGTACAGTTGCTCGCAATGTTCCTGGTGTTTTACGCCCTGGCCTGCTGGTACGGCGCACTCAGCGGCCAGACCGACCCGTTCAACCCGATTGGCCAGCCGCGCGTCGTCGAGAGCAACCAACCTGTGCAAGGCACCAGCGTCTGGCAAACCGTCAGCACTTCCGCCGATCTGGACCGCGCGCTCGCCGAGGCTCGGTCGTCCGGCACACCGCTGTTGCTCGACTGGTATGCCGACTGGTGCATCAGCTGCAAAGTCATCGAACACGAGGTGCTGGTCGACCCTGTCGTCGTCGAGCGCCTCAAGGGTTATCGGCTGATCCGCTTCGACATCACCGCCAGCAACGCCGAACAGCGCACCCTGCTCGACCGTTATCAATTGTTCGGCCCACCGGCCCTGATGTTTTTTGGCAAGGATGGCGTCGAACGAGCCGATGTGCGGGTGATCGGCGAGATCAACGCCAAAGACTTCGCCGAACGTGTTACCCGGGCGAATGACCCAATTTAATCGAGCAGTCATATATTTCGCGCAAACATCGCTCATTGTGCTGGCTATTGCAGAGAACTGGACAGTCACAAAGGCTTTGCGGCATAGTCGCCGGGTTCTGACAATTGCTCACAGATAACATAGGAACCGCCGATGGCGACGTTACTCGTTCTGCACGGACCCAACCTGAACTTGCTCGGCACCCGTGAACCGGGCACCTACGGGGCCACGACGCTGGAGCAGATCAACCAGGACCTGGAGCGCCGCGCCCGCGAAGCCGGTCACCATTTGCTGCACCTGCAAAGCAATGCCGAGTACGAATTGATCGACCGCATTCACGCTGCCCGCAGCGAAGGCGTGGACTTCATTCTGATCAACCCAGCAGCTTTTACACATACAAGTGTCGCATTACGTGACGCGCTGCTGGCGGTGAGCATCCCATTCATCGAAGTGCATTTATCTAACGTGCACAAACGCGAACCTTTCCGCCATCACTCTTACTTCTCCGACGTAGCGGTGGGAGTGATCTGCGGCCTTGGCGCCAGCGGTTATCGACTGGCCCTGGAGGCCGCCCTGGAACAGCTTGAACAACAAGTTAACCGCCCCTGACCGACCCTTGGGAGTTGATGATTCATGGATATCCGTAAAGTTAAGAAACTGATCGAATTGCTGGAAGAGTCCGGCATCGACGAGCTCGAGATCAAGGAAGGCGAAGAGTCCGTACGCATCAGCCGTCATAGCAAGACCCCGGCTCAGCAGTACTATGCGCCGGCTCCAATGCATGCTCCGGCTGCCGCGCCTGTCGCCGCTGCTCCGGCTGCCGCTGCCGCACCGGTTGCTGCCGCCGCGCCAGCACTGAACGGCACCGTTGCCCGCTCGCCGATGGTTGGTACTTTCTATCGCAAGTCTTCACCAAGCTCGCCGTCCTTCGTGGAAGTCGGCCAGACCGTGAAGAAAGGCGACACCCTGTGCATCGTTGAAGCCATGAAGATGATGAACCACATCGAAGCTGAAACCAGCGGTGTGATCGAATCCATCCTCGTCGAAGACGGCCAGCCGGTTGAGTACGACCAACCGCTGTTCACCATCGTTTGAACCGCGGAGAGCCTTTGATGACTGCGAAGTTGGAAAAAGTTCTGATCGCCAACCGCGGTGAGATCGCCCTGCGGATCCTGCGCGCCTGCAAAGAGATGGGCATCAAGACCGTCGCCGTTTACTCCAAGGCTGACAAGGAGCTGATGCACCTGGGCCTGGCAGACGAATCCGTTTGCATCGGTCCGGCATCGGCCGCCCACTCCTACCTGCACATTCCGGCAATCATCGCCGCGGCCGAAGTGACTGGCGCCACCGCCATTCACCCGGGCTACGGCTTCCTTGCGGAAAACGCCGACTTCGCCGAACAGGTCGAGAAATCCGGCTTCGCGTTCATTGGCCCGAAAGCCGAAACCATTCGCCTGATGGGCGACAAGGTATCGGCCAAGCACGCCATGATCGCTGCCGGCGTACCGACTGTTCCGGGTTCTGACGGCCCGCTGCCGGAAGACGAAGAAACCGCTCTGCGCATCGGTCGCGAAGTCGGTTACCCGGTGATCATCAAGGCCGCTGGCGGCGGCGGTGGTCGCGGCATGCGCGTTGTGCACAAAGAAGAAGACCTGATTGCCTCGGCGAAACTGACCCGCTCCGAAGCAGGCGCGGCGTTCGGCAACCCGATGGTCTATCTGGAAAAATTCCTGACCAACCCACGTCACGTGGAAGTCCAGGTACTTTCCGATGGCCAGGGCCACGCTATCCATCTGGGCGACCGCGACTGCTCGCTGCAACGTCGTCACCAGAAGGTTCTTGAAGAAGCGCCGGCACCGGGCATCGACGAGAACGCACGTGAGGAAGTACTCGCACGCTGCGTCAGGGCCTGCATCGATATCGGCTACCGTGGCGCAGGCACTTTCGAGTTCCTGTACGAAAACGGCCACTTCTACTTCATCGAGATGAACACTCGTGTCCAGGTAGAGCACCCGGTATCGGAAATGGTCACCGGCATCGACATCGTCAAGGAGATGCTCAGCATTGCCGCCGGCAACAAGCTGTCGTATACCCAGAATGACGTGGTCATCCGCGGTCACGCACTGGAATGCCGGATCAACGCCGAAGACCCGAAAACCTTCATGCCGAGCCCGGGCACGGTCAAGCATTTCCACGCTCCAGGCGGCAACGGCGTTCGTGTCGACTCGCACCTGTACAGTGGCTATGCCGTTCCGCCGAACTACGACTCGTTGATCGGCAAGCTGATCACCTACGGCGCAACCCGTGATGAAGCCATGGCGCGCATGCGCAATGCGCTGGACGAAATCGTGGTCGACGGGATCAAGACCAACATCCCGCTGCACCGCGACCTGACCCGCGATGAAGGCTTCTGCAAAGGGGGCGTGAACATTCACTACCTCGAGCACAAGCTGGCTGGCGAGAAGCACTAAGCCTCAGCCCGCACCTGACAAAGCCGCCTTCGGGCGGCTTTGTTGTTTCTGGGCATTTCACCTGACCGAACACCGCCCCCCCTGTGGGAGCGAGCTTGCTCGCGATGGCGTCGGCAAATCCACTATCGATGTCGACTGATACACCGCTATCGCGAGCAAGCTCGCTCCCACAGGGGTATGTGTCGATGTACAGGGCAAGCCACTCCCACAAAACCCACACTCTCGCGTAAACTTGCACGCTTCTCGCAGCCCGCCAGGCTGCAATCAATATTTTTCAAAGGTGCCCGCCATGCCTTGGCTGCAAGTACGTCTCGCCATCAGCCCAGAACAAGCCGAAACCTATGAAGACGCTTTCCTTGAAGTGGGCGCCGTGTCGGTGACCTTCATGGACGCCGAAGATCAGCCGATCTTCGAGCCGGAACTCAATACCACGCCGCTGTGGTCGCACACGCACCTGCTGGCCCTGTTCGAAGGTGGTACCGAGCCCGGCCCGGTACTGGCCCATCTGGAGTTGCTGACCGGCAGCCCGCTACCTGAACACCACAGCGAAGTGATCGAAGACCAGGACTGGGAACGCAGCTGGATGGACGGCTTCCAGCCAATGCGGTTCGGCCAGCGCCTGTGGATCGTGCCGAGCTGGCACGCCGCGCCAGAGCCTGAGGCAGTGAATCTGCTGCTGGACCCGGGCCTGGCATTCGGCACCGGCACCCACCCGACCACCGCGCTGTGCCTGGAATGGCTCGACAGTCAGGACCTGAAGGGCTGCAACGTGCTGGACTTCGGCTGCGGCTCGGGGATCCTGGCGATTGCCGCACTGTTGCTCGGCGCCAAGGAAGCCGTGGGTACCGACATCGACGTGCAGGCGCTGGAAGCCTCCCGCGACAATGCCGGACGCAACAATATTGCCGATGAGCTCTTCCCGCTGTACCTGCCGCAAGACTTGCCACAGGTTCAGGCTGACGTGCTGGTGGCCAACATTCTCGCCGGCCCGCTGGTCTCCCTGGCACCACAGTTGTCCGGCCTGGTCAAGTCCGGCGGTCGCCTGGCGCTGTCGGGCATCCTCGCCGAACAGGGCGATGAAGTCGCTGCCGCCTACGCCAGGGACTTCGATCTGGACCCGATCGCCAATCGCGATGGCTGGGTGCGCATCACTGGCCGTCGGCGCTAGAATGAGCGTCTGCATAATCCGGATCGCCGCATGACCGATAGCTTCGTCACCCAGTGCCCGCATTGCCAAACCAGCTTCCGCGTCAGCCATGCCCAGTTGAGCGTGGCGCGTGGCGTGGTTCGCTGCGGCTCATGCCTGCAGGTGTTCAATGCCGCCAGGCAGCTGCTTGAGCAGGCCGGCAAGGAACCACCGGCAGCGAAGCCGCTCCCGCCCGAGCAGCCTGCGCGACCCCTCGAAGCATCGCCGCCGCGCGCCATCAGCCAAAAGCAATGGAGCGCCACCGAGCTGGATCTGGACAGTCTCGACCTCGACGAAGAACTCGCCCGGCTCGAACAGCGGGAAATCCAGCCGGCCACCGAGCTCGGCCGCCATCGCGACGACTCGCTGAGCGCCCGTCGCGACAGCGCCGGGCAGGATGACGAGGAGCCGTGGTCCGACAGCCTGTTCAGTGAATCGGCAGCGGATCGTGCGCAACTCGACAAACCGCTCGAAAGCCTTGAAACGTCAGAGCCGACAGTCGAACCGGGCAAAGCCTCGCGCACCGAACCTTCGCTGTCTCTGGAACCGGTTGATCTCGACGACGAACAGCAGCCACCCCATTTGCGACTGCACGACCCTCTCGATGCGCCGCTGAACCACGAACGCCTGTCAGCTGCCGACGAGCGCGAAACCGACGACAACCTGCCCTCGATCGAACCGCTGCGCAAGCGACGCGAACGTAGCGAGCCGGGCGTGCGTGCCGAAGTGCTGCAAGACCTGACCGACGACCCACTGCAACTGGACTGGCAAAAACGCCGCTCACCCTGGGGCCGACGGCTGTTGTGGCTGCTGCTGGTGCTGATTGCTGCTGGCGCCCTCGCCGGCCAGTACATCGCCTACCATTTCGATGAGCTGGCGCGACAGGATCAGTATCGCCCGTGGTTCCAGCAACTGTGCCCGCAAATCGGCTGCACCGTGCCTTCCAAGGTCGACATCGCGAAAATCAGGAGCAGCAACCTGGTGGTGCGCAGCCATCCCGAGTTCAATGGCGCCCTGGTGGTCGATGCGATCATCTATAATCGCGCGCCCTTCTCCCAGCCCTTCCCGCTGTTGGAACTGCGCTTCGCCGACCTCAATGGCCACCTGATCGCCAGTCGTCGCTTCAAGCCAGGCGAGTACCTCAATGGCGATCTCGAAGGCATGGCGGAGATGCCTCCGCAAACGCCGATCCACATCGCCCTGGACATTCTCGACCCCGGCGCCAAGGCCGTGAACTACAGTCTGAGCTTCCACTCTCCGGAGTGAAACGCTTCATTGCTCCCGGATTAACGTCGGCTTTCTGACTGCCCCTGGCAAACCAAACCACGGGTAATAACAGAATAACTGTTCAGAATTTGTTCAATTCAGCCTTTATCCAGTCATCGAGAGCGGGTATCATGCCAACCCTTTTTCGAACTCCCATGATCCGGCCCCACAACAGGGAAGTCCTATGTCGGCGGTACGCATCGGCCCATACACATTACACAACAGCTTGATTCTCGCCCCCATGGCGGGCGTCACCGACCAGCCCTTTCGGCAGCTGTGCAAACGCTTGGGCGCGGGACTGGTCGTCTCGGAAATGGTCACCAGCGACATGAGCTTGTGGAATACCCGCAAGTCGCGCATGCGCATGATCCACAAAGGTGATCCCGAGCCACGCTCGGTACAGATCGCTGGTGGAGACGCGCAGATGCTGGCGGACGCCGCCCGTGCCAACGTTGAAATGGGCGCGCAGATTATTGATATCAACATGGGCTGTCCGGCAAAAAAAGTCTGCAACAAGGCTGCCGGTTCCGCCCTGTTGAAGGATGAATCCCTGGTAACCGAGATCCTGCAGGCCGTCGTGGCTGCGGTCGATGTGCCGGTTACCCTGAAGATCCGGACCGGTTGGGACCGGGACAACAAAAATGGCCTGACGGTGGCAAAGATCGCCGAGCAGGCAGGCATTACGGCGCTGGCGGTGCATGGCCGCACCCGTGCCGACCTGTACACAGGTGAAGCCGAGTACGACACCATTGCCGCGATCAAGCAGGCGGTGTCGATTCCGGTCTTCGCCAACGGCGATATCGATTCGCCGGAAAAAGCCCGGTACGTGCTCGACGCGACTGGTGCCGATGGTTTGTTGATTGGCCGGGCTGCCCAGGGGCGGCCATGGATTTTTCGCGAGATCGACCATTTCCTGCGTACCGGCGAGAAGCTCCCGGCGCTGGGACTGATCGAGGTGGAACGCATTCTGCTAGAGCATCTGGCCGCCCTGCACGCCTTCTATGGCGATGTCATGGGTGTGCGCATTGCTCGAAAGCATGTGGGCTGGTATCTCGCAACCCTGCCGGGCGCCAGGGAGTTTCGCGCCCACTTCAATCGTTTGGATGGTACGGATACACAATGCGCCAACGTTCGGGCGTTTTTCGCCGAGCGTTACAAGAGCCTGACAGGGGACGGAGAGTGGGTGGCCGCATGACGATGATGACCGAGACTTTAGTGAGTGGAACAACACCCGTGAGCGACAACGTAAATTTGAAACAGCACCTCAATACGCCGAGCGAAGAAGGCCAGACCCTTCGCGGGAGTGTCGAGAAGGCGCTGCACAATTATTTCGCCCACCTTGAGGGCGCTGCCGTCACGGATGTGTACAACCTGGTGCTCTCCGAAGTCGAGGCTCCCCTGCTCGAGTGCGTGATGAACTACGTCAAGGGCAATCAGACCAAGGCCAGCGAGATGCTCGGACTGAACCGGGGCACGCTGCGCAAGAAACTCAAGCAGTACGATTTGTTGTAAGCATTCAATCAAACCAGAAAGGCGCCCGCGTAAAACCGGTCGCCTTTTTTGCTGACTTCCTTTGCTTTTGATGGAAATTGAGATGACCGACCAGACTACCCGCCTGCCGATCCGCCGCGCCTTGATCAGCGTTTCCGACAAGACCGGGATCCTCGAATTCGCCAAGGAGCTTGAAGCCCTGGGCGTCGAGATCCTCTCCACCGGCGGAACGTTCAAGCTGCTGCAGGACAACGGCGTTGCCGCAGTGGAAGTCGCTGATTACACCGGCTTTGCCGAAATGATGGACGGTCGGGTGAAGACCCTGCACCCGAAAATCCACGGCGGGATCCTCGGTCGTCGCGGTATCGACGACGCCATCATGAACGAGCACGGCATCAAGCCGATCGATCTGGTTGCGGTCAACCTGTACCCGTTCGAAGCCACCATCAGCAAGCCAGGCTGCGACCTGCCGACCGCCATCGAAAACATCGACATCGGCGGCCCGACCATGGTTCGCTCGGCAGCCAAGAACCACAAAGACGTGGCCATCGTGGTCAACGCCAGCGATTACGCCCGCGTCCTGGAAAACCTCAAGGCCGGCGGCCTGACCTACGCTCAGCGTTTCGACCTGATGCTCAAGGCCTTCGAGCACACCGCCGCCTATGACGGCATGATCGCCAACTACATGGGCACCGTGAACCAGACTGCTGACACCCTCAGCACAGAAGGTCGCAGCGAGTTCCCGCGCACCTTCAACAGCCAGTTCATCAAGGCCCAGGAAATGCGCTACGGCGAGAATCCGCACCAGAGCGCGGCGTTCTACGTGGAAGCCAAGCCTGCCGAAGTCGGCATCGCCACCGCGACCCAACTGCAAGGCAAGGAACTGTCGTACAACAACGTGGCCGACACCGACGCCGCGCTGGAATGCGTAAAGAGCTTCGTCAAGCCGGCCTGCGTGATCGTCAAGCACGCCAACCCATGTGGTGTGGCGGTCAGCCCTGATGCCGAAGGCGGCATCCGCAAGGCCTACGACCTGGCCTATGCCACTGACACCGAATCCGCGTTTGGCGGCATCATTGCCTTCAACCGTGAACTGGATGCCGAGACCGCCAAGGCGATCGTCGAGCGTCAGTTCGTCGAAGTGATCATCGCGCCATCGGTCAGCGAAGAAGCCCGCGCCATCGTCGCCGCCAAAGCCAACGTACGCCTGTTGGCCTGCGGCGAGTGGTCGGCTGACCGTGCGGCGGCCTGGGACTACAAACGCGTCAACGGAGGTCTGCTGGTACAGAGCCGCGACATCGGCATGATTGGCGCCGACGACCTGAAAGTGGTGACCAAGCGCGCACCGAGCGAGCAGGAAATCCACGACCTGATCTTCGCCTGGAAAGTCGCCAAGTACGTGAAGTCCAACGCCATCGTCTACGCCAAGAACCGTCAGACCATCGGTGTCGGCGCCGGCCAGATGAGCCGCGTGAACTCCGCGCGTATCGCCGCGATCAAGGCCGAACATGCTGGCTTGCAGGTTCAAGGTGCGGTCATGGCATCCGACGCATTCTTCCCGTTTCGCGACGGCATCGACAACGCGGCCAAAGCCGGTATCACTGCGGTGATCCAGCCGGGCGGTTCGATGCGTGACAACGAAGTGATTGCTGCTGCCGACGAAGCCGGTATCGCGATGGTGTTCACCGGCATGCGCCACTTCCGTCACTAAGTACACGATCAACCGTAGGAGCCGGCTTGCCGGCGAAGGGGCCCCGTCAGACACACCGCGGTGCTCCTTTCGCTGGCAAGCCAGCTCCTACAAGAGCATCCAGCCGGATGCTTCCCCGAATTAGCGTCATCCGAGGTTTTTGAAATGAATGTTTTGATCATTGGCAGCGGTGGCCGTGAACACGCCCTGGCCTGGAAAGTGGCTCAGGATCCGCGCGTGCAGAAAGTGTTCGTGGCTCCGGGCAACGCCGGTACCGCCATCGAAGCCAAGTGCGAGAACGTCGCCATTGACGTACTGGCGCTTGAGCAACTGGCAGACTTTGCCGAGAAAAACGTTTCCCTGACCATCGTTGGCCCTGAAGTGCCGCTGGTTGCCGGTGTTGTGGATCTGTTCCGCAGCCGCGGCCTCGACTGCTTCGGTCCGACCGCCGGCGCTGCGCAGCTGGAAGGTTCGAAAGCCTTCACCAAGGACTTCCTGGCTCGCCACAAGATCCCGACTGCCGACTACCAGAATTTCACCGAAATCGAGCCAGCCCTGGCCTACCTGCGTGAAAAAGGCGCTCCGATCGTGATCAAGGCCGACGGCCTGGCCGCCGGCAAAGGCGTAATCGTCGCCATGACCCTGGCTGAAGCCGAAGACGCCGTGCGCGATATGCTGGCGGGCAATGCCTTTGGCGATGCGGGTTCGCGCGTGGTCATCGAAGAGTTCCTGGACGGCGAAGAAGCCAGCTTCATCGTCATGGTCGACGGCAAGAATGTGTTGCCGATGGCCACCAGCCAGGACCACAAACGCGTCGGTGACGGCGACACCGGTCCAAACACCGGCGGCATGGGTGCTTACTCCCCGGCACCCGTGGTCACCGCCGACGTGCACAAGCGTGTCATGGACCTGGTGATCTGGCCGACCGTGCGCGGCATGGCCGAGGAAGGCAATGTCTACACGGGCTTCCTGTACGCCGGCCTGATGATCGACAAGGCTGGTAACCCAAAAGTCATCGAATTCAACTGCCGTTTCGGCGACCCTGAGACCCAACCGGTGATGCTGCGTCTGCAGTCGAGCCTGGTGCTGCTGGTCGAAGCCGCCCTGGCGCAGGCGCTGGATAAAGTAGAAGCGCAATGGGATCCACGTCCGAGCGTCGGCATCGTCCTGGCCGCTGGCGGCTATCCTGGTGATTACGCCAAAGGTGCAGCCATCAAGGGGCTGGATGCAGCCGCCGCACTGGAAGGCAAGATTTTCCACGCCGGTACTGCACTCAAGGATAGTCAGGTGGTGACGGCCGGTGGTCGCGTGCTGTGCGCCACGGCCATGGGTGCCAGCGTCGACGCGGCGCAACAGCAGGCCTACAAATTGGCGGCTACGATTGACTGGGAAGGCTGCTTCTATCGCAAGGACATTGGCTACCGCGCCATTGCCCGCGAGCGTGGCGAGAATCAGGAATAAGGTAAACACTGCGCCAGGCAATGAACACGGTTCATTGCCTGGCTATTCCGGCACCGCGCATCGTTATATTCTGGCATCAAACAAACGAAGGGATTTCGCCGTGCGCTGGCTCAGGATTGCCATAAGCTTTACCGTCACTTTGCTGACCTTGCTCTGCATGTTACCGGCCCAGGCCGCGCAAGGCAGTGGCTGGGCGGTATTGCTCGACGAACAGGGCGACCTGCAACTGAGCGACATCCGCTCCGCACGCTATACCAATCAATTCAGCCCTATCGAACTCGACCGCATTACCGCGGCCGAACCCGATGGCGCGTTATGGTTGCGATTCAGGCTTGCGCCGGGCAACCACGAACAGTTGCTGCGAGTGTTCGCGCCTGACCTGCGCCAGTTCAACATGTACGTGCTGGACGGCGACAAGCTGGTCGATCAATCCAGCACAGGCAACGAACAGCCGCAATCCGAGCGACCATTGCCCAGCAGCGACTTCATGCTGGCCCTGCCGCAAAACGACACCCCCCTCGACGTTTACCTGCGACTGGCCTCCGATCACCAGTTACGCCCCTATATCACCCTGCAATCGGCGATCCTCGCGGCTGCCAACCAGAACCAGACGCTGATCTATGGCCTGCTGTTCGGTTGCATCGCCATGTTGATCCTGCACAATCTCATCCGCTACACCTACACCCGCTCACACAGCGCCCTCTGGTTGGCGACGTGCGAAGGGTTGTTGATGCTCAGCCTGCTGCTGTTGCTGAACCTCGCCGGTCCCTGGCTGCCGGACTGGCATGCACTGCAAACGCCGGGGGCTTACCTGGCATTGTTAATGACTGCGCCCTGCGGCCTGATGCTTACCTATCGCTTCTTCTCCCCACTCGGGCCGCACCCGCTGAACCGCTTGCTGCTCGGCGAGATCCTGCTCATCACCGCCTGCGGCCTGATGCTGCTGTTCGTCAATACCTTGCCGTTGAACTTCATTACCTACGGTCTGGTAGCCTTGGCAGGCCTGAGCATGCTGTTCATCAGCGCCCATCACTGGCAAAAAGGTTATCGCCCGGCTCGCCTCTTCGTGGCGGCCATGGTGGTGTTCAACCTCGGGACACTGATCATCCTGCCCGCCCTGTTGGGGCTGACCCTGATCGAACCCCATGGCCTGCTCACCATCTTGCTGGTGTTCATCTGCATCAGCGGCCTGCTGATGAGCATTGCATTGAGCGAGCGCCAGCGCCGCATCACCGAAGACCGTTTCAGCATCAGCCGTGACCTGGCGGCCAGCAACGCCGAGATCAACGCCAAGGCCGAGTTCCTGGCGAAGATCAGCCATGAGATCCGCACCCCGATGAATGGCGTCCTCGGCATGACCGAGCTGCTGCTGGGCACACCGCTTTCAGTCAAGCAACGCGACTATGTGCAGACGATCCACAGCGCCGGCAACGAGCTGCTGACACTGATCAACGAAATTCTCGACATCTCAAAACTCGAGTCCGGGCAGATCGAGCTGGACGATGTGCAGTTCGACCTCAACGCGCTGATCGAAGACTGCCTGAGCATCTTCCGCGCCAAGGCCGAGCAGCAAAACGTCGAGTTGATCAGCTTCATCCAGCCACAAGTGCCTCGGGTGATCAGCGGTGACCCGACACGCTTGCGCCAGACCCTGTTGAGCCTTCTGGAAAACGCCCTGAAAAAAACCGATGAAGGCGAGATCCTGATTGTCGTGGCGCTTGACGAGCGCAACAACAAACCACGCCTGCGTATTGCCGTGCAGGACAGCGGCGAGCCCATGGACGCCGAAGAACGCGACGCCCTGATGCACGCCGAACTGCACAGCCGGCATTTCCTTTCGGCCACCCACCTGGGCGGCAACCTGGGGCTGGTGATTGCCCGCCAACTGATCCGCTTGATGCAAGGGGAGTTCGGGATCAAGAGTGGCAGCAACCAGGGCAGCACCCTGTGGCTGACCCTGCCGCTGGACCCGGATCGCCTCGAACACCCGACCTCCGATCTCGACGGCCCGCTGCAAGGTGCGCGGGTATTGGTGGTGGACGACAATGACACCTGTCGCAAGGTGCTGGTGCAGCAATGCAGCGCCTGGGGCCTGAACGTCAGCGCCGCGCCTTCCGGCAAGGAAGCGCTGGCACTGCTGCGCACCAAGGCTCATTTGCGTGATTACTTCGATGTGGTCCTGCTGGACCAGAACATGCCCGGCATGACCGGCATGCAACTGGCGGCCAAGATCAAGGAAGACCCGAGCCTGAACCATGACATCCTGCTGATCATGCTCACCGGCATCAGCAACGCACCGAGCAAGATCATCGCGCGCAACTCCGGGATCAAGCGCATCCTCGCCAAACCGGTAGCCGGCTACACCCTCAAGACAACCCTGGCCGACGAACTGACCCAACGCAACAAAGGTCTCGTCGCTACCCAGCCCGTGCCAAGCGGCCAGGTCCTGCCGGTCAAGGTCCCCTGCGACTTCCGCATCCTGGTGGCCGAAGACAACAGCATCTCCACCAAGGTGATCCGCGGCATGCTGAGCAAGCTCAACCTGCAACCGGATACTGCCTGCAACGGCGAAGAAGCCTTGCGAGCGATGAAAGCCCAGCGTTACGACCTGGTGCTGATGGACTGCGAAATGCCGATCCTCGACGGCTTCTCGGCCACCCAGCAATTGCGTGCCTGGGAAGTCAGCAACCAGCGGGTCCGAACCCCCGTGGTGGCATTGACCGCCCATATCCTGGCCGAACACAAAGAACGTGCGCGGCAGGCCGGCATGGACGGGCACATGGCCAAACCGGTCGAACTGTCACAGTTGCGCGAGCTGATCGAACACTGGGTCGCCCAGCGTGACCAGCACAATCGCGCAACGACCCAACCGTCCTGAGCCGACAGACTGCGCAACCCCTGATAGACTCCCCCGACTTCCCTCGCCAGTGAGCCCGGCATCATGCTCCATGTGTTGTTCAGCGTTTACCTGAAGATGCTGGTGCTCTACAGCCCATTCTTCGTGTTGTCCTGCTTCATCAGCCTGACCCGTGGTTATTCGCGCAAGGAACAGCGTCGACTGGCCTGGAAAGTAGCGGTCGCCACCCTGGTCTCCAGCGTGCTGCTGTACTTGTTCGGCCGAGTGATTTTCAGTGTTTTCGGCATTACCGTAGACGCATTCCGCATCGGCGCAGGCAGTGTCCTGTTCATCTCGGCACTCGGGATGGCACAAGGCAAATCGGCGGTACAAACCGACAACGTGCAGCAGGATGTGACCATCGTCCCGCTGACCATTCCGCTGACGGTCGGCCCCGGCACCATCGGTGCCTTGCTGGTAATGGGCGTGAGCCAGCCGCACTGGGATGACAAACTCACGGCCATTGTCAGCATTGCCCTGGCCAGTTTCACCGTGGGGGTGGTGCTTTATCTGTCCAGCCGCATCGAGCGCATTCTTGGCGACCAGGGGCTGCAGATTGTCAGCCGCTTGATGGGGTTGTTCGTGTGTGCACTGGCGGCACAGATTATTTTTACCGGGGTCAAAGGCTATCTGGTGCCGTGATGAGACAGCAAGAACACATCAATAAAGTCTTTCGATCTCCTTTTCACGCCGTCCACCGAGAGCGTCGAGCACCCACTTCCTTTTGTACTCTGCATAGTCTTCGTCCAGTTGGGCGACAAAGCATTTCGTTTCAACATCTCCGACAATCTCGCTCAACATGAAACTCTGGTTGAGAAAAACCGGTTCAATGGGTGTACGGGTAGCAAGGTTGATAGTCAGCATTCTCAGGGTTGCAGACTCATCCACCACGCCGGCATGGATCCTGATACGGTTGACATCCGGGGCACTACCGCTCTGCGCCCTTCCCGCCTCTACGGCGTATCGCGTCAACAAATCGTGACCTGGGTTCTGCAATTCAAGACTCACAGTGTGTTGCAGCAAAAGATCCAACGAGCTGCATTCATCAGGCGCCAACAAAGGCGCCAGCCGTTGCCTGACAAGGCTCTCGAACGTTACGCATTCATCCACAGAGGACGAAAAGAACCCGTCCCCTACCCGGCCCGGTACTTCATAGAGAAGAAACTTCAATGCCTCGGCATACCTGCTGTTCCAAGCCTTGAAATCCTTGAATTCCGGGTAACTCTTGCTTGAAGTCAACTGTGCATAAAGAAGTGAAGAAAGGATGTCTTCGCGCACCGGCATCGGCAGCGACGACGAAATGATCAATAAGCTTCCCGCATTCACATAGCCAGTACTACTCATATTGCACACCTCGCAAAAGGTCAGGTGCATCGCACCTGACCAGACTGGAAATCAGATACCAAACTCCATTTCCAGGCGCTTATCGACAGCCTCATAGAACTTGTTGGCTGCATCCTCCTTCCTCTCGGTATAGTCATCGGCATGGATGCTGAAAACACCTTTGGATTGAAACAACCTGCCAGACGAGGAGGTCTTGTCAAAGAAAGCGATCTTGGTATTTCCGGATGTGGTGTAATAACTGATAGCGCTCATCACCAGGCTGACTTCACCATCGCTATCCTGTGCACAGCTTGCGAGACCGAAGTTTGCACCATCGCCTTTCTTGCCGTTATTTTCATAGAGCTTCAATGCTTCCTTATTGGCCTGCAGTCCTTCGATTGCCTTTTCTGCCCCCAGCTTCAGGATAGGTCCGAGGCCGCCGCCAAGACCGCCTATCATTGATTTGGCAATGTCCAGCACCAGATTGGACATTAGCAGGCCGCTCGCCGACTCTTGGTAATTGATCGTCGGGTTGCCGAACATGGTCCAACCCATGGCTTTCATCCCTTTAAGCATATGTTCCCAGCGTTGAACCTGATCTTGCTCGTTGGGAAATTTGATCTGCGCAGACAGGTCGGCGAACAAAAAGGTTCGCTTTATAATTGTTTTGTTGCGGCGGCTCACGCCCTCGGGAAAGGAAATCATCGTGGCGTTGAGAATCGCTGCATTCAACTTATCGGTATCAATAACCCTGTCGACAGCACGGCGAACACGTCTACCGGCTTGTTGTTGTTGTTGAATAACAGGAAAAGTTTCTTTCAGGCTTTCCTCGATAAATTCCAGGCATTGCGCCTCGCTCATTTCTACCGCAGTAACATTAGTCATTTCGAATATCCATATAGTATATTATAAGGGCCAATCCCAGCCCAAAACAAAAGTTAATCAATTCACAATTGAGTGTCAATACCGACCAATCTTAAAAACAATACGCAACACCCCCCTAAAACCATTACTTACAAAATAACGACAACGCACTTTCAAAGCCTTAACTCGATTTCTGCCATATCGCTTTCCTCGAGGATATCCTCCAACTTCTGTTTCGTTTCCGCGTAAGCATTTCTGTCGAGATAAAAGCTTCGGTAATTATGCTGCAACTCGGCTTCACCCTTCTGCCAACTGACAAACAGGAAACTCTCGGCTTTTCGCTTGACGTTCAACCGCGCGTGATTTAGTTCCATCGTCAGCATTCCCTTGCTGTCACGCCCTGCCGGTGCAACTTGAAAGGATTTGCCGTACAGCGTCGCTCCGGCATAGGCCGCCAACCCACGGGCGTCAGATTCCAGCGACTTGAAAGCCGCTATGCTGTTGGTCAGCATGGGTTCGTTACCCAGTTGCTGAACCGTTTCAATCATTTTTCCGGAAACCGTACTGGACAGATCCGTATAAACCTTTTCACCTGGATGTCGATCCGAATACCATCCAAAATGATTAAGCGTTCTCGCGTAGCGATTCAGCCAATCGCCAAGACCAAGCGCCTCATTTTCATATGTATCACACACCAAACTGGCAATCTTGATACTGTTCTTGATTTCTTTCTTTTCTTCCCTGCTCAAGCCTGCCATACAACCCAGCAGCGTTCTGCCAATCAGCATCGCACTTTGCGCACGATCATCATATGCCCCGATGTCATCGCCAACGGCAAACCTCCTGACCCTGCCTGAACGCTGGACACGCAGAGAGCCCATATTCCGAATAAACTCAAGGCGTTGTCCAAGACCAGGGATAACAGAAAAATCAAAGTCCATTTTTTAATGCTCTCCACTAACAAATATTGCACACCCTATCGAAACAAAGAAATTCCCAACATACAAAAAATATACGCCAAGAAACTGTTATCAATAGGCACATCACACAATATCAAAACAGCCCATCATGGACGCTCTCAATATTTAAACTTATATTTCCAGCAAAAAGCCTACAAACCGGAAACTTATTCACGCAGGATAACTTCGCAAAAAAACGCCTCCGAAGAGGCGTCTTGATTCAGGAAGCGGGTTTTTCGCCATACCAACGCGGCGTGTAGACCCATTCGCCCCCCTCAGGACGAGGGAAAGAGCAGGTGGTGGACGAGCCAATCAATACCATGGTGCGCATGTCGACCTGATCCGGGGTCAACTGGCCAAGGGTGGTAACCCGCAGCGTCTGCCCCGGACGCCCGATGTCCCGGCCTAACACCACAGGCGTCTCGGGTACGCGGTGTCGGGCGACGATGTCCAGTGCCTGGCCCAATTGCCACGGACGAGAACGCGAGATCGGGTTGTAGAAAGCCAAGGCCAGATCAGCTTGAGCGGCCAGGTCCAGGCGCTTTTCGATGATTGCCCAGGGCTTGAGGTTATCCGACAGCGACAGCACACAGAAGTCATGTCCCAGCGGCGCGCCGGCCTGGGCGGCAGTCGCCAGCGAAGCAGAGACGCCCGGCAGGATCTCGAGATCAACGTTGTGCCAATGGGCGTCGGTGGACTCGTGCAGCGCCTCCAGCACCGCCGCGGCCATGGCGAAAACCCCCGGATCCCCCGAGGAAACCACCACCACCGAGCGCCCCTGAGCCGCCAGTTCGAAGGCGTGGCGGGCGCGTTGCATCTCTTCGCGGTTGTCGGTGCAATGCAGCACTTGATCGGCGCGGAACGGCCCGGCCATGCGCACATAGGTTTCGTAACCCAGCACGTCGGTTGCGCGAGCCAGTTCAGCCTTTACTGCCGGCACCATCAGTTCAGCAGCGCCCGGCCCGAGGCCGATCACCGCCAGCCGTCCACGCGGGCGGCCGATCTGCAATGGGTCCAGCGGCTGCTCTGCTACCGCAATGGCAACGGTGTCGCTCCCCAGCAGGGAAACGGGCTGGCCTATGGCAGTGCGCAGACGTTCGCCAAGCGCCTTCTCAGCGCCGGCAAAACGCAACGCCACGCCCAATTCAAGCGCCGCCTCGCGCAACCCCGAACTGGCCATTTCGGTGTCGGCGGCCAGCAGGCAGGCCAGCGACTGCACGGCGATTTTCGCCTGATGCAATGCCTCGCGCACCGCCGCCGCGACGTTCACCAAGCCAACATCCACAGCGACCACCACATTGCGTGGGTAGATCAACAATTCATTGGCTGCAGGTGCCCGCTCGGCATGACTGACATGCACCGCCAATCGGGCCTGCGCATTTTCGGGCAACTGCGCCTGCGCCAGCCACGGGGCCTCACCCTCAATGCGCACCACTTCCCCCGCGAGCAAATCGGAGACGAAACGCTTGCCCAGTTCCAGATCGCCAAGGGCATAGCCACTGGGCGGGTTGAGCAGGCACGTGCCGAAACGCAACTCGCCGCTGGTGGTGATCGCCGCAGAAACTTCCAGTGCCGCGGCAATCTCCCGCGCCATCACATTCACCCCGCCGAGACCGCCCAGCAGCGGCACCACGGCGCTACCGTCTTCAGCCACCGCCAATACCGGTGGCTCGGCGCCCTTTTCCAGCAACAAGGGCGCCAGCGTGCGGATCACGATCCCGGCCGCGCACAGGGCAATGATCGGCGTGCCCTGTTGATAGAGTTCGCGCAGGGTTGCACCGAATTCGTGATAGACCCGATCCGCGCCTTCGACCCGTTCGGCCAGGCCATGGATCAGGGCTTCGGGGTACACCTGCTGAATGCTGCGCGCGGTAGCGAGGCTGCCATTGCCGAGAATGACAATCACCGGAACTGGACGAGTCATCAACCTTGCCACCTTTCGCCGGGAACGATGATCAACGAGAAATACGGCGAGGACATCGGCTCGACCTGATCCAGCGGCACGATTTTCTGATTGGCCATGGTCGCGCGTTCGACGTACAGCGCACGTTCGGCCAGGCCGAGTTCTTCCAGCACCTGGCGGACCTTGGGAAAGTTTCGCCCCAGTTTCATGATCACCGCCGCATCGGCATCGGCCAGGCGACGCTTGAGTTCGTCGTGCGGCAGCACACCAGACAGCACAGACAGGCTTTGATTGCGATACACCAGCGGTGCACCGAGCACCGAGGCGCCACCAAGCATCGAACACACACCGGGCACGACTTCAGCCTGATAGCGCTCGGCGAGCCGGTCGTGCAGGTACATGTAGGAGCCGTAGAAGAACGGATCACCCTCGCAGATCACCGCCACATCACGGCCCGCGTCGAGATGCGTGGCCAGTTCTTGTGCAGCGTCATCGTAGAAGTCGCTGATCACTTGCTCGTACGACAGCGGTGCCGGCAAGGCTTCGGTGGTCACCGGGTACACCAGTGGCAACAGATTCTGCGCGTCTTGCAGGTGTGCTTCGATGATGCCAAAGGCGTTGCCCTTCTTGCCCTTGGCCACGAAGTACGCCACCACCGGCGACTCGCGCAGCAAACGCAGGGCCTTGACGGTAATCAGTTCCGGATCACCGGGGCCGACACCGAGGCCGATCAAACGTCCAGGTTGCTGCATCATTCGATCTCCGTGGCGAGGGCATTGACGGCGGCGGCGGCCATGGCGCTACCGCCCAGGCGACCCTGCATAATGACAAAAGGCACGCCACGGCTATCGGCCGCCAGCGCTGCCTTGGATTCGGCGGCGCCGACGAAGCCCACTGGAAAACCGAGGATCAGCGCCGGTTTCGGCGCACCGGCGTCGAGCATTTCCAGCAAGTAAAACAGCGCCGTCGGCGCATTGCCGATGACCACCACACTGCCTTCCAGGTGCGGTCGCCACAGTTCCAGCGCGGCGGCGGAGCGGGTGTTGCCCAGCTCGCGAGCCAGTGCTGGAACACTGTCATCGCGCAGGGTGCAGATCACCTGGTTGTTCGCCGGCAAGCGTGCGCGGGTCACGCCCTCGGAGACCATCCGCGCATCGCACAGGATCGGCGCACCGGCTGCCAGCGCATCGCGCCCCGCCTTGCCCGCGCCTTCGGAAAACTGCAAACCGTCGATGGCCTCGACCATGCCGCAGGCGTGGATCACACGCACCGCGAGTTTCTCCAGATCGGCCGGGATGCGGTCGAGGTTGGCCTCGGCGCGAATGATCGCGAAGGAGTTGCGATAGATCTCCTGACCGTCGCGGATGTAATCAAGCATCAATGGGGCTCCGTGAGCGGGCGTCGAGCAAGGCCGCGACCGCTTCAATAGTAAGGTTGCGTGCGTGTAGCGCGCCGAAACCCGGCTGCGCTGCATCGCGTAAATAGAGATCGTAGTGACCGGGGGCGACGGCCAGCAAGGTGACGGGCGCCGTATGCGCGGCGGCGCAGGAACGCGGGCAACCGCTCAAATGTACGTTCGGCGCTTGTTCAAGACGCTGCAGCAATTCGGCCAATTTCAGGGCATCACCCTTGGTTTCGGCCAACCCCTTGGCGCAACCGTTGGAACCGGTGCAGGCGATCAACCGGGACAATGGCTGATCGGCTTCGCACTGCAAGCCCAGACAATGCAATTGCCGAATGACCTCGGCGGCGTTTTTCGCGTGGACATTGGGCAGCAACAGGCTTTGCCAGGGTGTGAAGCGCAGACTGGAATCACCAAACTCCCGTGCCAGTCGCGCCACACCCCGCAGCATCGTCGGATCGAGCCGACCCAGCGGCGGGACAGCCCCCACATAGACAACACCGGACTCAGCCTGGGGATGTGCGCCGATGTGCACATCACTGGACCCCGAAACCCGCTGCCAGCCGACAACCGCTTGCATCGACACGCGCTCAGCCAACCGAAGCAGAACGTCCTCGACCGAATACCCGGTCAGTAGATGGCGCATCCGCGTCTGCTCGGGGCGCGCCAGTTCAAGGAACAATTCAAGGACCGCGACCACCAGAGCGTACCCGTCAGCCAGCGCAACCGAACCGGCGGGGCTGTCCGTCGGGCATCCCGTCAGACCGAACGCCAGCCGTCGCTCGCCATCTTGCTCAAACGCCGAGAGCCACAGGTCATGGGGATGTTCGAGCATCGCCAGGTCTTCGCCGCCATCGAGCTGCACGGCGAACTTGGCACTGAGGTCGTGGAACGCTTCGTGGCCTTGCAGCGTGGCGAGGATCTGCCCTGCCAGCGGGCGAGTGTCGAACAGCATGCGCAGGTCGATCCCGGCGCCGGGGCTGAGCATCAGGTTGCGCACATCGTCGCCAGCCGCGTTCTGCGGCCCCAGATCGGCCGCCAGCAGGCTGTCGATCAACGCCGTTTGCTCGCTGCCAATGCCGCGGATCTGCAGGTTGGCCCGGTTGGTCGCCTCGATCGCTCCGCTGGCATATCGCTCGGCCGCAGACGCCACGGCCTCGGCCTGGTCGCTGCTGATCGAACCACCGCTCAACTTGATCCGGCAGATGCCGCCATCCAGTGCCGGCACAATACGCAGCAACCCCGGGCAGGCCGAGGGGCGTAAGGCAGAGGACAGCGGACGTTGGTTCAAGGCGGACCCGTTCAGGTGGCGAGGCAATTCACGGCGAAAGTGCGCGGTATTATGCCTGCTTTGCTTCGCTGCATGAAAAGACTCCGGTCGGGAAGACAAGGCAGTCAGCTCAAGGAACCCGCGCTATCATGCCGCCCAACAACGTTGAACGCGTAATTGAGGAATGGCATGACACCCTGGCTGACGGTAGTAGGCATCGGCGAAGACGGTTTCAAGGGCCTGGGCAAGAACGCCCGGCATGCACTGTTGCGCGCCTCGAAAATCTTCGGCGGCCAGCGGCATCTGGATTTGCTCCCGCCGTGCATACGCGGCGAGCGCCGGCCGTGGCCAAGTCCCTTCTGCCTGGAGTCGCTGCTGTCGCAACGTGGCGAACCCGTCTGCGTCCTGGCCAGTGGCGACCCGATGTTCTTCGGCGTCGGCGCCAGCCTCGCCCGGCAACTCCCAGCAGCCGAGATGCTGACGCTTCCCGCGCCGTCCTCCTGCTCACTGGCCGCAGCGCGAATGGGTTGGCCCTTGCAGGAAGTGGTCACGTTGTCGGTGGTTGCCCGGCCTTGCGCCGCACTCAACGCGCAATTGTTCAGTGGCGTGCGCTTGCTGGTGTTGAGTAACGACGGCAGCAGCCCCGCCACCATCGCCGCACTGCTGCGTGAACGTGGTTTCGGTCCGAGCCGGATAACCGTGCTCGAACATTTGGGCGGTGCAGCCGAGCGGCGTATCGACGGTATCGCCAGCGACTGGAACGATCCGCTGATCGCCGACCTGAATCTGATCGCCATCGAGTGCGTCACCGAGCCGAACACACTGCGGCTGTCGCGACTGGCCGGCCTGCCGGACTCGGCCTTCCAGCACGACGGCCAACTGACCAAACGCGATGTGCGCGCCATCACCCTCGCGCGCCTGGCCCCGGTCCCTGGCGAACTGTTGTGGGACGTCGGCGCCGGCAGCGGCTCGATCGGCATCGAATGGATGCGCGCTCACCCCAGTTGCCGCGCACTGGCCATCGAGGCGGATGCGGGCCGACAAACGTTGATCGAACACAACCGCGATGCGCTCGGCGTTCCCGGCCTGCAACTGGTTCGCGGCAGTGCACCGCTGGCCCTGGCCGGGCTGGAACGACCGGATGCGATTTTCATCGGCGGCGGTGTCACTCGTGAAGGCGTGCTCGATACGTGCTGGGCCGAACTCAAACCCGGGGGCCGGCTGGTCGCCAACGCGGTCACCCTGCAAAGTGAAATGACCCTGATGACCTGGCGCGAGCAACACGGCGGGGAGCTGACGCGCATTCATATCGCGCAAGCTCAACCGCTGGGCGACTTTGACACCTGGCGCCAGGCCTTGCCGATTACCTTGCTGGACGTGACGAAACCCTTCGATGCGTGACGAAACCGCCGAACAACCCGCACCACTGCGCAGCGGCCTGACCACCGGCAGTTGCGCCACGGCCACCAGCCTCGCCGCCGCGCGCCTGCTGCTGGATGGCACATCGGCCGACGCGGTGGAAATCGTGTTGCCCAAGGGCAAACAAGTGCAGATGCGCCTGGAATTCTGCCGCCTCACCGAGGACGGCGCCGAAGCCGGAACCCTCAAAGACGCCGGTGACGATCCGGACGTGACCCACGGTGCCCTGCTCTACTCCCAGGTGCGCCTGAGTAGCGAACCCGGGACTCGCTTCAAAGCCGGTCGCGGCGTCGGCACAGTGACCCGGCCTGGGCTGGTGCTGGGTGTCGGCGAACCGGCGATCAACCCGGTGCCGCGCAAAATGATCAGCGAACACCTGGCCCGGCTGGCCGACGAACTCGGCTACAGCGGCGGCTTCGAGGTCACGGTCAATGTCGAGAACGGCGAGGCGCTGGCATTGAAAACCATGAACCCGCGCCTGGGCATTCTTGGCGGCTTGTCGATACTCGGCACCAGCGGCATCGTCCGGCCGTTTTCCTGCGCGGCCTACATCGCCTCGATCCATCAGGGCATCGACGTGGCGAAAACCAACGGTTACCTGCACATCGCCGCCTGCACCGGCAACGCCAGCGAAGACACCATGCGCCGGGTCTACAACCTGCCGGAAATCGCCCTGATCGAAATGGGCGACTTCGTTGGCGCCGTGCTCAAGCACCTGCGCAAAGTACCGGTGGAAAAACTCAGCCTGTGCGGTGGTTTCGGCAAGATCAGCAAACTGGCGGCCGGGCACATGGACTTGCACAGTCGCCATTCGAGCATCGACCTGCCGCAACTGGCGCTATGGGCGGCGCAGGTCGGCGCCGATGCGGCGTTGCAGCAGAGCATCCGCGAGGCCAACACCAGCCAGCAGGCATTGGCCATGGCCGCCGCCGCCGGGGTCGCCCTGGGGGATGCAGTCTGCCGGCACGCCCTGGACTTCGCCCGTAGCGTGGTGCCGGCGCAGGTTCAGGTGGAAGTCTTTGCCATCGATCGCCAGGGCGGGATCGTTGGCCATGCGGGAGCCTTTCAATGAAACGCATCCTGTTGCTCGGCGGCGTGACCGAAGCCATGGCCATTGCCCGCACGCTGGGACCGCAGCACATCTATAGTCTGGCCGGTGTCGGTCGGGTGCCGACGGACCTGCAATGCCAGGTGCGCGTCGGCGGCTACGGCGGTGCCGAGGGCCTGGCGCAATTCATTGGCGATGAAGGCATCGATCTGCTGCTCGATGCCACTCACCCCTACGCCGCCCAAATCAGCCAGAACGCCGCGACCGCCGCGCGCTTGAGCGGCATTCCCTGCTGGGCGCTACGGCGTCCGGCCTGGCAAGCCCAGGCGGGTGATGACTGGCGGGAAGTCAGCGATTGGGCCGAATTGATCGAAGCCCTGAAACCCTTCCGTCGACCACTGTTCACCCTCGGTCGCGAGCCCCTGCAACACCTGCATGAAATTCCGGCGGAGCAATTCTGGACCCTGCGCGCACTGGACGTGTATCCGGGCAACGAGCGCTGCGAAGTGATCGGCGCACGTGGGCCATTCCTGATCGACGACGATCGTGAGTTGTTTGAGCGGCGAAACATCGACGTGCTGATCAGCAAGAACAGCGGCAGCACGGCGACCGAGCCGAAGCTGGAAGTGGCGCGTGAGCGTGGTGTGCCGGTGATTGTCTTGAAGCGCCCCGAATTGCCAAGTGTGGAACGGGAATTTGGCTCGGTGGCAGATATGCTGGATGCCCTATCAGTGTAGGACTATTCCTTAGACCTGCTAAACCTTGCGATTCCGCTGGCAGTATTCTCAGACGAAGCTGGCTATCGACTCTACGGCCTCAATCCTATAGTTCGCCTCCCCCTGAACCAATCAAGCGCACCCAACATCCACAGGGATGAATGGTCTCGCCCACAAGAATGTGCCGCTTGCCACTCTGTATCCCAAGGAATACGATTCAACATGATCGAATTTGAGCGATCCCAAGTATTTGCTGACTGGCTCAACTCGCTGAGGGACACCATCGGCAAAGCTCGAATAATTGCCAGACTCCGGGCAGCCGAGTATGGAAATTTTGGTGATTGTGAATCTGTAGGTGCTGCGGTTTATGAGATGCGCGTTCACTACGGCCCGGGCTACAGGATGTACTTCACTCGCAGAAATGAGGTGATTTACTTGCTGTTGATCGGGGGTGACAAGTCGACTCAAAAACGAGATATCAAACGTGCTATTCAAATGGCACACAATATCGGTAATGAGGAGTAAATCATGGCCGAACAATTTACCCGTTTTGATGCCGTCGAGTTTCTCAAAACTCCGGAGGAAATGGCGGCTTATCTGGATGCCTGCTTTGAAGAAGATGCCGGAGACGGCGTGCTGATACGTGCAGCGCTCAACGATATCGCCCGAGCAAAGGGCATGACACAAATCGCCCGTGATGCCGGTCTGGGGCGCGAGAGTCTTTACAAAGCGCTGAGCAGTAGTGGCAATCCGGAATTCGCGACTATCATGAAAGTTATGAAAGCCTTGGGTCTGCGCTTGCATGCCATCGCTGTCTGATTACGCTGCGACACCAAACCGCACGCCGCCTTTTTACTTATCGGCCCTGATCAGGCTAAATAGCCCGCGCCTGATCGCCCACCCAAACGGATTTGTCCCATGTCCCGACAACGGCTCGCAATTGCCTGGATAGCCTGCTTCGCAGTGCTGTTCAACATGCTCGCCATGCCGATGTCCGGAGCGATGGCGCAAACGGCAAAGTCACCTGCCGAACCGTTGTTGTGGGGCAGTTTCTGCAGTTCCAGCGGCACCAGGATGGTGGCGATTGCCATCGGGGACCTTGAACAGAAAGCCCCGCAAAACGACGATCACTCCAACATGCAGCATTGCTGGTGCTGCTCGGGTTCTGCGCCATTGGTGGCGCTGCCGGGGCATTCGCCACAGCTGTATTTCGCCCGTTTCGAGTCCAACCGAAGCCTGCCTGCGACCTCTCTCGACAGCCCGTCACCGCGCCAGCAATGGCCGAGTCTCAACCCCCGTGCTTCCCCTCTGGTGTGATTTTTTCTCGCAATTGACTGCGTTTTAAATCGTTCCGGAGAACTGCCATGCTGAACAAACTCATCGTTCTGGCCGCGTTGCTGCTGCCTGCCTGCTTTGCCAATGCCCACGAATACAAAGTCGGTGAACTGAAAATCGCGCATCCGTGGTCCCAGGAGTTGCCGCCCAACGCGCCCACCGTTGCGGCGTATTTCGTGATCAGCAATGAAGGCAAGACCGCCGACCGCCTGCTCAGCGTCGACACCCCCATTGCGGGCGAAGCGCAATTGCATGAGCACGTGATGCAAGGCGACATGATGAAAATGCAGCACGTACCGAGCGTGGAAGTGCCCGCCGGAGGCGAGGTCACTTTCGCCCCCATGGCCTATCATGTGATGTTGCTGGGCCTCAAGGACCGCAGCCTGCTGGTTGACGGCAAGCGCTTCCCCATGACGCTGCACTTCGAGAAGTCCGGTGACGTGACGGTCGAAGTCGCGGTGCAGAAGCAGGCGCCGGATACCATGCAAGCGCACGTACACAAGCCGTAATCGCCTGAGCTGAAAACGCCCATGCGCCCGCTTAGCGCCAGGTCATCCAGGCCACGCAGTCAAGCATTGAGCCTGACACGCGGCAGCTGGATCAGCCTGTTCGCCATGCTGATGATCTTTATCGGTCCGCTGATTTCTCAGTCGATGCCGATGGATTCGCGCGCCATGTCGATGAGCATGCCTGCGGGTATGAGCATGGACATGCCGATGGACATGTCGGCGATGGAGCATGCCGACCATGCCACGCAAGCCACCGCCGAGCATTGCCCACCTGCCCCGGGGCACCATGTGCTGTGGGAAAAGTGCGGCTATTGCAGCCTGCTGTTCAACTGCCCGGCGCTGACCGGTGGCGTGTCCTTCGCCAACTTCGTCATCTCGCCCGTCAACACCTTCACCACACCTTCCCCACGCCTGGGCCATGCCCGGCAAACCTTCTTCCCCGGCGCCCGCACCCGCGCCCCGCCCGTCGTCGCGTAAACACTCACTTCTGATTTCACACGGTCCGCAAGACAGCCAACGCTCAATCCCACAGGGATTGCGCAGGCTGCCGGCCGTGTCGTTTACGACTGTTCGATGGAAATTGTCATGTCCAGGTTTTCTGCTGTCCCGTGCTTGAGCCCTGCCCAAGCCTCTTATGCCCTGAACGAATCCGGCGTTCGTTTCAGGCACGCCACCGCGATCCTGTGCGGTGCCTTGCTCGCGCCCTCTGCGCTCGCCGATGAGCATGCCGGTCTCAGTGAAGAACTGAGCCCGACAGTGATTACCGCCGTTGCCCCCAGTTCGCCATTGACCATCGTCACCAACCCCAAGGAACCGCGCCAACCGGTGCCGGCCAGCGACGGTGCCGATTACCTGAAAACCATCCCGGGCTTCGCCATGGTGCGCAATGGCGGCACCAATGGTGACCCGGTGTTGCGCGGCATGTTCGGCTCGCGGCTGAACATTCTCACCAACGGCAGCATGATGCTCGGTGCCTGCCCGGGGCGGATGGACGCTCCCACTTCCTACATCTCGCCGGAAACCTACGACAAGCTCACTGTGATCAAAGGCCCGCAAACCGTGCTGTGGGGCCCGGGCTCTTCGGCCGGCACTATCCTGTTCGACCGCGAACCGGAGCACTTCGGTGAACTCGGTACACGGGTCAATGCCAGCGTGCTGGCCGGCTCCTACGGTCGCTTCGACAAACTGGTGGACGCTGCCGCCGGTGGCCAGTCGGGTTACGTGCGGGTCATCGGCAACACCGCGCACTCCGATGACTACCAGGACGGCAACAACGACACCGTGCCGTCGCGCTATGAAAAATGGAACGGCGATGTGGCCGTCGGCTGGACGCCGAATGCCGACACCTTGCTGGAGCTGACCGCCGGCCGTGGCGATGGTGAAGCCCGCTACGCCGGACGCAGCATGGACGGATCACAGTTCCTGCGCGAAAGCCTCGGCCTGCGCTTCGAACAATCCAACATCGGCGACGTACTGGATAAGGTCGAGGCGCAGGTCTACTACAACTACGCCGACCACGTGATGGACAACTACACCCTGCGCACGCCGTCCGGCACCGGGATGATGGCCGGCCCCATGGCCTCCAATGTCGACCGCCGCACCCTCGGCGCCCGGGTCAAGGCCACCTGGCGCTGGGCCGATGTGCAACTGATCAGCGGCATCGACGCGCAGACCAACGAACATCGTCAGCGCAGCGCCATGGGTGTCGACACCTACAAGGACCTGCCCTACACCAAGGATGCCGACTTTCATAACTACGGCGTGTTCGGCGAAATGACCTGGTACACCGCCGACCGTGACCGCCTGATCAGCGGCGCACGCCTGGACCGCGTCTCGGCCAAGGATTTTCGGCAGACCACCGGCTCGGGCATGATGACCCGCCCGAATCCAACCGCCGACGACACCCGCGCCGATACCCTGCCGAGCGGCTTCATCCGCTACGAGCATGACCTTGCCGACAGCCCGACCACCTTGTATGCCGGCCTCGGTCACACCCAGCGATTCCCGGATTACTGGGAGCTGTTTTCACCCAAGTCCGGCCCCGCCGGTTCGGTGAATGCCTTCGACTCGATCAAACCGGAAAAAACCACCCAGCTCGATTTCGGCCTGCAATACAAGACCGAAGTCCTCGAAGCCTGGGCCTCGGCTTACGTCGGGCAGGTGCGCGATTACATCCTGTTCAACTACACCCCGACAATGATGGGTACGACCTCGCAAGCCGAAAACATCGACGCGCGAATCATGGGCGGTGAACTGGGCGCCGCTTACAACTTCACCGACAACTGGAATGCCGACGCGACCCTGGCCTACGCCTGGGGCAAGAACAGCAGCGATGGCAATCCGTTGCCGCAGATGCCGCCGCTGGATGCCCGTTTCGGCCTGACCTACAGCGAAGTGAACTGGAGCGCCGGCGCACTGTGGAGAGTGGTTGCCGCGCAAAACCGCATCGACCAGAACAAGGGCAACGTGGTTGGCAAGGATTTCGACAAAACGCCAGGGTTCAGCGTGTTCTCCCTCAACGGTGCCTATCGGTTCAACAGCAACTGGAAGGTCAGCAGCGGCGTCGACAACCTGTTCGGCAAGGCTTACGCCGAGCACTTGAACCTGGCCGGCAACGCCGGTTTCGGCTACCCGGCCAATGACCCGCAAGCCATCAAGGAACCGGGGCGAACGCTCTGGACCAAGGTGGACATGAGTTTCTAAAAAGAAAAGTCAAAAGATCGTCCGAACGCGGCCCGAGCCTTCGGCAGCTCCTACATTCGAGCACATAAATGCTGTAGGAGCTGTCGAGTGAAACGAGGCTGCGATCTTTAAAAAACAATTTGATTCGCCAATGCGGAGCACACGTGATGAAACAGCCCACAGTGAATTTCTACAACCTGGCCTGGCGCTGGCATTTCTATGCCGGATTGTTTGTTGCGCCATTCATGGTGATGCTGGCCTTGACCGGCACCCTCTATCTGTTCAAACCGCAGCTCGATTCGCTGATGTACAGCAGCCTGCTCAACGTCCCGGCCGGTCATCACACCGTCCCGGCCGACGACCTGCTGACGCGGGTGAAAACCGCTTACCCACAAGGCCAGGTCACCCAATACCTGCCGCCGGTCAACGCCGAGCGTAGCGCGCAGTTTGTCGTGCTCAACGATGGCAAGGAGTTGAACGTGTTCGTCGACCCCTACCACGGCGACATCCTCGGTGAGCAAGACGCCAAGAAGAATCTGCAAGCCATTGCCCGAGCGATTCACGGTGAGCTGATGATCGGCACTGTTGGCGATCGGCTGATCGAACTGGCCGCCGGTTGGGGCGTAGTGCTGGTGGTGTCCGGGATTTTCCTGTGGTGGCCGCGTGGTCAGGCGGCAGGCATCTTGTGGCCGCGCCTGAACAGTCGCGGGCGCATATTGTGGCGTGACCTGCACGCCGTCACCGGGTTCTGGGGCGCGTCCCTGCTGCTGGTGATGTTGCTCAGCGGCATGACCTGGACCGGCTTCTGGGGCAAGCAATACGCCGAAGTGTGGAACGTGTTCCCGGCGGCCATGTGGGATGACGTACCGAAATCCGATGTCGAGGCGCGCAGCCTCAACACCGCCACCCGCCAGACCGTGCCGTGGGCCATGGAAAATACGCCGATGCCGATGTCCGGCGACCATGCCGAACACATGGCCCACGACGGTGCATCGGCCGGCCCGGCCGCGCCGACGATCCTCCTGCAAGACGTACAAAACATCGCCAGCGAACGTAAGGTCGAACCGGGTTACAGCATCACCCTGCCGACCACCGCGACCGGCGTGTTCACCATCGCCGTGTTCGCCGACGACCCGCGCAACGACGCCACGCTGCACATCGATCAATACACCGGCAAGGTCCTGGCCGATGTACGTTTCGAGCACTACGGCACCGTTGCCCGCGCCACGGAAATCGGCGTGATGCTGCACGAAGGCAAGATGTTCGGCACGTTCAACCAGATCGTCGTGTTGCTGATCTGCCTGATGATTTTGCTCAGCGCGGTCAGTGGCGTGGTGATCTGGTGGAAGCGTCGGCCACAGGGCAAGTTCGGTGTACCGCCGTTGCGTCACGACCTGCCGAAATGGAAAACCGCGATGGCGATCATGTTCGCCTTGGCGGTGGCCTTTCCGTTGGTGGGCGTGTCGCTGGTGGCGGTGTGGGTGCTGGATCGTATGCTGCTGTCGCGCTTTACCCGGCAGACTGAATCGGCTTCCTCTTCATCTTGAAACAGGTGAGATGCGCGGAGCTCAATGGGCTGTAAATTCCCCGCGCGTCTCCCGCTTGCATTCAGGGTGCCGGTGGACGTGGTCTGGTGGATTCTGCTGCACAAGGCGCCGCAAGATCAGGCTCGCGCCAGGCTTACAACTCATCCCGTGCAGGCTTATCGAAAACATCGGGGCCTTGTTGGCGTGTCACCTTCCAATCGCGTGCCAGACGCCCGGCCTGACGCCAATAAAACGCGGCAAGCAACACCTCCAGATTGCCGATCTCGGCCAGTCGGGAAATAAACTCTTCGGATGACAACACGGTGATCCGCTTACCGTCGACGAGTTGCACCTGATTCGTCTGCAGCAATGCCTTTTCTGCTGACGAATAATTCGGCGTGTACTTGAGCAGCGCGCCATAGCGAGTCGAATAATAGTAAGCCGTCATATCGAACCCTTTGGCTTTCAAGGCATGTGTATGTGCATAAATCAAGCTCGGTGACGGGAAGCTCGTGTAGGCCTCTGCGCAGTTATCGGCCACGTGTGTATCAGGCGCCGGAAAGAGTTGATGCCCCGCCATAAACTGGTAACCGTCAGGAATTCGCGGCGGGCGATGTCTCGACGTCGTTGAGACATCGCTTGCCGTGCGGAAGATGTGGTCAGCGATGTCATCGGGGTACCCCGGATCGGCCAAAGGCTCCAGCGCAATGTATGAATGAGTGCTGGACTGAGCCAGGATCGCACTGACATGCACTGACGCCTGTTCATCAGTACTTCCCGCTCGTGAATGCGCGTAGCGGGCGGCATCGTCGGGATGGTGGAACACCGGCCCCATGGCCAGCTCGGGATTGTTGGCCCATCGCTCATTGGCGGGCGTTGCAGACATACGCGGGGTCCAGTCCTGGCCCACTACACCCAGGCGAGACCAGTAGCTGCTGGCCAACAGAACCTCCAGTGTTCCAAACCGGGCCATTCGTCGAATATAACTGTCCAACCTGAAAGTGCCTTCATTGATATCACCCCAGTCACTCAACGCCTGCTCAAACGTCGCAAACGGGTTGTCGCGTAGATCGATCTGGCCGAATCGGTCCGTGTGCTGCTGCGGATCGAAGGAATTGAGCTGCAGTCGCAGCAAGGCACCATCGGCGCAGGAAAAATAAATCGGCCTATACCCTTGAGGGGTCCGGACACTTTCCCGCGCCAGATTCACATCCAGAGGCGAAAAAAAGTGTCGATAGTCATGATCTGGCAAGCTTTGCGTCACCCGCGCAGCGCACAGATAGAGCCCTCTGGTGATGTATTGAATGACGAGTGAGGAAAGAAAGCTTGCAGGAAAAACGCGGTCAGGGGCCAATTTTGAATCCTCTACCGCGATGGGTAAACTCGCGATAAAGGCACCCCCACGGGCGTAGCGAAGGATGAATCCGAAACTCAGCGCGGAACGGTTCCCCGCCCGCTCATGGGCGAAGCGTGCAGCCCCCGTTTCTTCAACGAACACCGGGCTGTAAGCCGGCTCAGCGACGGCCCTGGCGTATCCCGTGGTTGCGGGGGCCACCGCAAATGGCTCGAACTCTGTTACTGCTCGGGCCGGTCCCCAGAGTGCGCTACCTACGACCACTTGCAGAGAACCGTGCCTTGCCAGTGTTTTCACCCAATGGGTGGGTGTCAGCCAGCCCGATTTGAGCTTTTCTTTAACTTTGGTAATCTCCCGACCGGGAGCCGCGGGTCCTTCGGACAGTGTAATGGCCAAATCATTTATAAATTGTGTCCAGAACCCCATCCGATAGCGGATTATCGATCCGTCAGGAGCAAACAGATAATTGTCGATCTGCCGTGTTTTACCTGCGGCAACATTCACCGAAAGCATGTTGCGGTAGATCTGTTTGTCGGCTTCCGACAATAAGATGGGCAACTCTCGAAGTACCCGCGAACGATAGCGGGCAACGACGCGGCAGCCTGCCGGAAACTGACCGTAAGTGCGGCTTTCTTTCGGAAAAACCCATTCGTCATCAAAATCCTCGCGGGAAATCACGGTCGGGGCGGTTGCCACAAAAAAACTGTCAGGGCGCTGCAGAATCAAGCCACCAAATGCCCTTGCACTGCCTGAAGGCAGTTGCGCACGGGCATAAATGGCGGCGTCATTGGCATTGATGAAGACCGGACCAAGCATGCGACGTTGCAGGTTCATGCCCGGCATCCATAATCTGCCTACTGCACCGTGCCTGTCCCAGCACAGACTGGTGCGCAATACCTGCAACTCACCGCTGTTGGCAACCTCCCTGACAAAACCGGTTGACGTCATCGCACCACTGGACAGTTTGCTTTGAAAATCCTCCAGCCCCATGTTTGGGGTGTCGTTGTCGAAAAGACTGGTGTCCTTGTGGGCGACATATTTCAGAAGCGCTCCATCCTGACTCGATATATAAAGGGGAATGCTCGATTTCGTTTCGATGTCGGGATATTTTTTTGAGTTGTAGAGCACTACAAACAAATCAGTAGGCACGATGAAGTTTTTCGCCAGCCACTTATTTGCCGGACTGGGTAACGCTTTGACTGATTGACGCACGTAAAAATATGAATGGACCTGGAACGATTCCGGATAAATGTACTGATGTACGCTGGTTCTAGCGAACAAACTTCTCAGAGAAAAAAGCTTGTCTCTTGTATCACTGACACTGACGGGGACCAGTTCAGTGGCGATATATTCTTGTTTACCCTTTTGTTTGAGGATAAATCCAAACCAGGTCTGCTCCTCATCCGAATCGCCCGCGTAGACTGAATGGCGGTCAAGCGCGGCCTCATCCGCCGACTGGAAAATCGCGCCAAAAGCTACTCGTTCCGGCACGCTTCGTTCCCACGGACCAACAATGATGTCCTGGGTCATTTTCCCGAGCTTCCAGCGTCCATTGCTGACAAGGACCTGCAAGTCCCCGCAAGCGGCCGTTTCCCTGGCTAATTTTCCGGGTTTGACGACACCCTTCTCATAGTTCAAGGCCAGTTCGCCGGGCGCTTTCGGGGTACCCAGTTGTTCAAGTAACGCAGCGGAGCGGGTGGTGTCGGGTTTGAACATGATCAAACTGTCCTCCGCCCCCGACAGGTAGACCGGTACATCATCTGCAAGTACGTGGCGCAACTCGTCGAGACTGAACATCATCAAACTTTTCGCAGCATCATCACGAGTCCAATTCAAGATATGCACACGCACAGGGTCGAGCATCGACAGTGCCACGTGAGAACAGAAGAAGCCGTGCAAAACGTGATTCTCGGGATACGCCGGCGAGCCCTTTTCGCTCACCGGATACAGTTCACGGGGATCATGCCAACCCCGTCCCCGCTCTATTGGTTCAGTCACTACGAACCGCTGATCATTACGCCTGAAAATACAAGCGACATATTCGCGGTCACGCCGAATACCGACCTGCTCATGAGCAAAACGCGCAGCGTCGTCTGCCGAAATAAACGCTCGGCTAAGTGAGGGAACCGGAATCGGCTGGTGTGACGGCGATTCCCTTCCGCAGGTTTGATCATCCATGAATAGCTCCTGTAAAAAGTGTTGTCTTCAGAGCTCCTTACTCTGACAGCCTGGTAAAACTTGCTGCGGTACATAGTTACCGCAAGGGGTTTCCAGGTAGATCACCTTTTCGGCCGCAGCTATGTCCCAACATCATCGTGACGGACAATTCGCTTTCGCGAGCCCGCGATGACCCCGGCACATCCAATATCACCGTGACTGACACACTGTCTTCGCGAGCAAGCTCACTCCTACAGTGCGAGACAATATCTGCGCCCCAATGTGGCGCGAATCTTCGCACCAATGCGCCAGTCGCGATCCTTCATGGTGCGTTGCCCACACCGCACAACCGCTCTAATACGACATTTCCCTGCCCTTCCCCGACCGGGCACAGCCCTTGCAAAACACACCTTCAGTCGTCCGCATCTGCCAACCATAAAAAACCTTAACGTTCATGGAGATCGCACAATGAAGCGTCGCAGCTTGATCAAGGCTTTCACACTCACGGCATCCATTGCCGCGATGGGCATGACCTGGACTGTCCAGGCCGCCGAGACCATCAAGGTCGGTATTCTGCATTCGTTGTCCGGAACCATGGCGATCTCCGAAACGTCGTTGAAAGACATGGCGCTGATGACCATTGACGAGATCAATGCCAAGGGTGGCGTGAACGGCAAGATGCTGGAACCGGTCGTAGTCGACCCGGCCTCGAACTGGCCACTGTTCGCCGAGAAGGGTCGTCAGTTGCTGACCCAGGACAAGGTCGCCGTGGTGTTCGGTTGCTGGACTTCCGTGTCGCGCAAATCGGTACTGCCGGTGTTCGAAGAACTCAACGGCTTGCTGTTCTACCCGGTGCAATACGAAGGCGAAGAATTGTCTCCGAACGTGTTCTACACCGGCGCCGCGCCGAACCAGCAGGCGATCCCTGCCGTTGAATACCTGATGAGCGAGGAAGGCGGCAGCGCCAAGCGCTACTTCCTGCTCGGCACCGACTACGTCTACCCGCGCACCACCAACAAGATCCTGCGTTCGTTCCTGCACTCCAAGGGTGTGGCCGACAAGGACATCGAAGAGGTCTACACCCCGTTCGGTCACAGCGACTACCAGACCATCGTTGCCAACATCAAGAAGTTCTCGGCCGGTGGCAAGACGGCGGTTATCTCCACCGTCAACGGCGACTCCAACGTGCCGTTCTATAAAGAACTGGCCAACCAGGGCCTGAAAGCCACCGACGTTCCGGTCGTGGCGTTTTCGGTCGGCGAAGAAGAACTGCGCGGCATCGACACCAAGCCACTGGTGGGCAACCTGGCGGCGTGGAACTACTTCGAATCGGTCGAGAACCCGGTGAACAAGAAGTTCGTCGATGACTGGAAAGCCTACGCGAAGAAACACAACCTGCCGGGCGCCGACAAGGCGGTGACCAACGACCCGATGGAGGCCACTTATGTCGGCATCCACATGTGGGCGCAAGCGGCGGAAAAAGCCAAATCCACCGACGTCGACAAAGTCCGCGAAGCTCTGGCCGGCCAGACCTTTGCCGCGCCGTCCGGTTACACCCTGACCATGGACAAGACCAACCACCACCTGCACAAACCGGTGATGATCGGCGAGATCCAGGCCGACGGTCAGTTCAACGTGGTGTGGCAGACCGAAGGGCCAATCCGCGCCCAGCCGTGGAGCCCGTTCATCCCGGGTAACGACAAGAAGCCGGAATATGCGGTGAAGAGCAACTGAGCCACTGGATGTCGGGTCCAAGCATTCGGGCCTGATACAAATCCCTGTGGGAGCGAGCTTGCTCGCGATGAGGGCGGCACATTCAACATTTCTGTGACTGGACCACCGCTATCGCGAGCAAGCTCGCTCCCACAATGTCCGCGTCAAGGCGACTTCCTATGCCCACCGCCCTTTACCGCTTCATTTTCGCCATCGCAATGCTGTTGCCGATGGCCGCCCACGCCGGCGACGCCGAAGACTTCGTCACCGCCAATCCCGTGCAGCAGGCCAGGTTGCTGGAAACCTGGGCCGCGCAGCCCGACCCGGCTCGTAGCGAGTTGATCAATGCCCTGCAACAAGGCGAATTGACCCTCGACGGCCAACCGAAAACCCTGCGCCTGAACAACCGCCTGCGGGGGCTGATCGACACCGCGCTGGCCAGCCATCAGTTGCTCGCCGCCGACGCCAAAATTCGTCTGGTGGCTGCGCAGCATTTACAGAAAAGCGCCAAACCGGCGCAGTTGAAATTCCTCGACCAGCAGCTCGCTGGCGAACGGGACGAAGGTGTTCACGCGGCATTGAGCCTCGCCTTGGCCAACTTGCAATTGGTGGACGCAGACCCGGCCGTGCGCCTCGCCGCTGTACGTCTGCTCGGCGAAACCGGCGATCCACTGGCCCGCACCCGTCTCGAAAACCTGCTGGAGCCGGGCGTTGAAACCGACGCGAATGTGCGTACCGCCGCTGAAACCAGCCTCGCTCAAGTCAAACGCAAACTGCTGGTCGGCGAGCTCTTGGGGCAGGCCTTCAGCGGCATGTCCCTGGGATCGATTCTGCTGCTCGCTGCCCTGGGACTGGCGATCACTTTCGGCCTGCTCGGCGTGATCAACATGGCCCATGGCGAGATGCTGATGCTCGGCGCCTACTCGACCTACGTGGTGCAGTTGATGTTCCAGCGCTTCGCCCCGCAGGCCATCGAGTTCTATCCGCTGATCGCGTTGCCCGTGGCATTTTTCGTCACTGCCGCCATCGGCATGGCGCTTGAGCGCACGGTGATTCGCCACCTCTATGGACGGCCACTGGAAACCCTGCTCGCCACCTGGGGCATCAGCCTGATGCTGATCCAACTGGTTCGCCTGGTGTTCGGCGCGCAGAACGTCGAAGTGGCCAACCCGGCCTGGCTGTCGGGCGGCATTCAAGTGCTGCCGAACCTGGTGCTGCCGTACAACCGCATCGTCATCATTGCCTTTGCGCTGTTTGTGGTGGTGCTGACCTGGCTGTTGCTGAACAAGACTCGCCTCGGTCTGAATGTTCGCGCCGTCACCCAGAACCGCAACATGGCCGCCTGCTGCGGTGTCCCGACCGGGCGCGTGGACATGCTCGCCTTCGGCCTCGGCTCGGGCATCGCCGGCCTCGGTGGCGTGGCCCTGAGCCAGATCGGCAATGTCGGCCCGGACCTCGGCCAGAGTTACATCATCGACTCGTTCCTGGTGGTGGTGCTCGGCGGCGTCGGTCAGTTGGCCGGTAGCGTACTGGCGGCGTTTGGCCTGGGGATCGCCAACAAGATTCTCGAACCGCAGATCGGTGCCGTGCTCGGCAAGATCCTCATCCTCGCGTTGATCATTCTGTTCATCCAGAAACGTCCGCAAGGCCTCTTCGCACTCAAAGGACGGGTGATCGACTGATGAACCAGCCCCTGATGCTCAAGGCCACACAAAAGGCCGGCCCGAAAGTCACGATTGCCGTCGGTGTGGTGATCCTCGCTCTGTTGCTGGCATTGCCGCTGCTGTCGCTGTTACCGGCGGACAGTACTTTGCATGTCTCCGCCTACACGCTAACGCTGGCGGGCAAGATTCTTTGCTATGCCATCGTCGCACTGGCGCTCGATCTGGTCTGGGGTTATGCCGGCCTGCTGTCCCTCGGCCACGGCCTGTTCTTCGCCCTCGGCGGCTATGCCATGGGCATGTACCTGATGCGCCAGGCCTCGGGCGATGGTTTGCCGGCGTTTATGACTTTCCTGTCGTGGACCGAAATGCCATGGTTCTGGACCGGCACCAGCAGCTTCCTCTGGACCCTGTGCCTGGTGGTATTGGCGCCGGGATTGCTGGCGTTGGTGTTCGGCTTCTTCGCCTTTCGTTCGCGGATCAAGGGTGTGTATTTCTCGATCATGACCCAGGCCCTGACCTTCGCCGGCATGTTGTTGTTCTTCCGCAATGAAACCGGCTTCGGCGGCAACAACGGCTTCACCAACTTCCGCACCATTCTTGGCTTTGGCATCACCGAACCGGGCACCCGCGCGGTGCTGTTTTTCGCCACGGTGCTGTTGCTGCTGGCGAGCCTGTACATCGGCTGGCGCCTGGCGCAGAGCAAGTTCGGCCGGGTCCTGACTGCGCTGCGCGATGCGGAAAACCGGTTGATGTTCTGCGGCTATGACCCGCGCGGGTTCAAGCTGTTCGTGTGGGTATTGAGCGCGGTGTTGTGCGGTCTGGCCGGTGCGTTGTACGTGCCGCAAGTGGGGATCATCAACCCGAGCGAAATGTCGCCGACCAACTCCATCGAAGCGGCAGTCTGGGTGGCTCTCGGCGGGCGCGGCACCTTGATCGGTCCGCTGCTCGGCGCCGGCGTGGTCAACGGCATGAAGAGCTGGTTCACCGTGGCGTTCCCCGAGTACTGGCTGTTCTTCCTTGGCGCGCTGTTCATCGTCGTGACCCTGTATTTGCCCAAAGGCGTGATCGGACTGTTGAAGAAAAGAGGTGAGCAATGAGAGTCACTGCAACCGCTGAATTCATGCTCGAACCGGCTTTTTTTCCTGTAGAGCCCAACAAGGACGCCGGCAGCAGCCGCGATGCCATCGGCCTCGGCCAGCGTGTTGGTCCTGGCCTCAACACACGCCACGGCACCATCCTGACCCTGGAAGACATCAGCGTCAGCTTCGACGGCTTCCGCGCGTTGAACAATCTGAACCTGTACATCGGCGTCGGCGAACTGCGTTGCATCATCGGCCCCAACGGCGCGGGCAAGACCACGCTGATGGACGTGATCACCGGCAAGACCCGTCCCAGTCACGGCAAGGCCTGGTACGGCGAAACCCTGGACCTGACGCAAATGAGCGAAGTGCAGATCGCCCAGGCCGGTATTGGCCGCAAGTTCCAGAAACCGACGGTGTTCGAGGCCTTGAGCGTGTTCGAGAACCTGGAACTGGCGCAGAAAACCGACAAATCCGTTTGGGCCAGCCTGCGGGCGCGCTTGAACGGCGAGCAGAAAGACCGCATCGCCGAAGTGCTGGAGACCATTCGCCTGACCTCCTCGGTCAATCGCCCGGCAGGCCTGTTGTCCCACGGCCAGAAGCAGTTCCTGGAGATCGGCATGTTGTTGATGCAGGACCCGCAATTGCTGCTGCTCGACGAACCGGTGGCGGGCATGACCGACGCCGAAACCGAATTCACCGCAGAGCTGTTCAAGAGCCTGGCCGGCAAGCACTCGCTGATGGTAGTCGAGCACGATATGGGCTTCGTCGGTTCGATTGCCGACCACGTTACTGTGCTGCATCAGGGCAGTGTGCTGGCCGAGGGGTCACTGGAGCAGGTGCAGGACAACGAGCGGGTGATCGAGGTTTATCTCGGTCGATAGACATGTGAACACCGACCCATGTGGGAGCGGGCTTGCTCGCGAAAGCGGTGTGCCAGTCGATGCAAATGTTGAATGTCAGTCCGCATTCGCGAGCAAGCCCGCTCCCACAGGGTTCTGTGTAAAACAGAAGGAATTCGAACATGCTGCAAGTCGACAAGCTGCACCAGTACTACGGCGGAAGCCACATCCTGCGCGGCCTGACATTTGACGTGAAAGTCGGTGAAGTCACCTGCCTGCTCGGGCGTAACGGCGTAGGCAAGACCACCCTGCTCAAGTGCCTGATGGGTTTGCTGCCGGCCAAGGAAGGCGCAGTGAAGTGGGAAGGTAAACCGATCACTGCGTTCAAGCCGCATCAGCGTGTGCATGCCGGCATCGCTTACGTACCGCAGGGCCGGGAAATCTTCGGCCGCCTGACCGTGGAAGAAAACCTGCTGATGGGGCTGTCGCGTTTTCCCGGCAGCGAAGCCAGGGAAGTCCCTGCCTTCATCTACGAACTGTTCCCGGTGCTGCTGCAAATGAAGCAACGGCGCGGCGGCGACCTGTCCGGTGGCCAGCAACAGCAACTGGCCATTGGCCGGGCGCTGGCCAGCCGCCCTCGTCTGCTGATCCTCGACGAGCCTACCGAAGGCATCCAGCCCTCGGTAATCAAGGAGATCGGTGCTGTGATCAAAAAACTCGCCGCCCGGGGCGACATGGCGATTCTGCTGGTGGAGCAGTTTTACGATTTCGCAGCCGAACTGGCTGACCAGTACCTGGTGATGTCCCGAGGCGAGATCGTGCAACAGGGTCGCGGAGAGAATATGGAAGCCGAAGGTGTGCGCGGCCTGGTTACGATCTAATCTGTAGCGTTCTGACGAAAATTAGAAATCATGAATTTACCTGCCCAAACAACGCCGTTCACTCCAAGCTGGCACGCCGAGCTGGAGCTGGGTTACGCCCGCTTCGGCGATAGCACACGTCCGGTCCAGCGCCGCCACTTGGGTCCGTTGCGGGTACAAAAGCATCTGTATGCCGAAGGGCCTGAAGTCTGCCAACACATCATCGTCCACCCGCCGGGCGGGATTGCCGGCGGTGATCGGCTGGATATTTCAGCCCGCGTCGAGCGCGATGCCTGGGCACAGATCACCAGCCCCGGCGCGGCCAAGTGGTATCGCGCCGCCGGCCCCGCCTATCAGCAGCTGAAGTTGAAGGTGGCAGCCGGTGCGACACTGGAATGGCTGCCCCAGGAGACGATCATTTTCAGCGCGGCCCAGGCTGAACTCAGCACCTGCATCGACCTTGAAGGCGATGCACGACTGTTCTATTGGGACGTCGTGGCGCTGGGCCGTCCGGCCAGTGGCGAGCGCTTCGACCTTGGGCACTTCCAGGCACATCTGGATATCCGCCGCGACGGCCAGTTGCTCTGGCATGAACGCCAGCGCGTTGTCGGGGCGGACGGCTTGCTCGATTCACCCATCGGGCTGGACGGGCAACCGGTGTTTGCTACGTTGTTGGTGACGGGTGAGATCGATGGCGAACTGCTGGAAACCTGCCGCTCGCTGCCCAACGACGTGCGCGGGGATTTGACCCAATTGCCGGGGCTGCTGGTTGCCCGATGCCTGGCCAGTGAGGCGCTGTTGGCCCGGGGATGGCTGATTGATTTGTGGCGATTGCTCAGGCCTGCGTTGCTCGGTCGCGAGGCCGTGCCACCCCGAATATGGAACACCTGAATTGCTTTTCTGTGGGAGCGAGCCTGCTCGCGAAGACGGTGTGTCAGGCAACACATCTATCGAATGTGAACCCGCTTTCGCGAGCAGGCTCGCTCCCACAGGGTTCTGTGCAAGCAGATCCAACACTTTTTTAATCTGCCCAGATGGATGTCTACGATGGACCTGACCCCACGCGAAAAAGACAAGCTGCTGATCTTCACCGCCGGCCTGGTGGCCGAGCGGCGTTTGGCTCGCGGCGTGAAACTCAATTACCCGGAAGCCATGGCCTACATCTGCGCCGCGCTGCTTGAAGGCGCACGCGACGGGCAGACGGTGGCCGAGCTGATGCACTTGGGAACCACCCTGCTGACCCGCGAACAAGTGATGGAAGGCATCCCGGAAATGATCCCGGAAGTCCAGGTCGAGGCCACCTTCCCCGACGGCACCAAACTGGTCACCGTCCACCAACCCATCGCCTGAGGCCGCGCCATGACTTACCACATCCGCGATGCCGTGCATGCCGATCTGCCGGCCATCCGCGACATCTACAACGACGCGGTGCTCAACACCACGGCGATCTGGAACGAGCACGCGGTCGACCTCGACAACCGCCAGGCCTGGTTCAGCGCCCGGCAATCCCAGGCTTATCCGATTCTGGTGATCGTCGATGCCGACGACACGGTGCTCGGATACGCCTCGTTCGGCGACTGGCGGCCCTTCGACGGTTTCCGCCACACCGTCGAGCACTCGGTCTATGTGCGCAGCGACCAGCGCGGCAACGGCCTCGGCCCGCAACTGATGCAAGCGCTGATCGAACGCGCCAAAGGCTGCGGCAAGCACGTGATGGTCGCGGCTATCGAAAGCGGTAACGCTGCCTCCATTCGCTTGCATGAGCGCATCGGTTTTATCACCACCGGGCAAATGCCGCAGGTCGGCACCAAGTTCGGTCGCTGGCTGGACCTGACCTTCATGCAACTGACCCTGAATTCCGGCGCGCAGCCGCCAAGCATCAACCAGGAGTAATCCCCCGATGAACGCCGCCCAACTGCGACGCGTCAACGTAGAAAGCTTTGCGCATTATCGTCAGGGCCTGATCGACCTGCTGCTCGATGCCGTTGGCTATGGCGCCAGTGTCGGCTTCATGGCTGACCTCGATGCCACCCAGGCGCGGGCGTATTTCGATGAGGTTCAGGAGAACCTGAACAAGGGCAATGTGTTGCTGTGGGTGGTGGTCAAGGACGAGCAGGTACAGGCCAGTGTGCAACTGAGTCTGTGCCAGAAAGCCAACGGCCTGAACCGTGCCGAAGTGCAGAAGCTGCTGGTGCGCGAGCATGCGCGGCGTCGCGGCCTGGGCCAGCAACTGATGAGCGCGCTGGAGGCGGCCGCCCTGCAGCACAAGCGCGGCATGCTTTACCTCGACACCGAAGCCGGCTCGCCCGCCGAAGACTTCTACCAATCGCTGGGCTATACCCGCGCCGGTGAAATTCCCGATTACGCCTGTGACCCGAGCGGTCGCTACAAGCCGACGGCCCTCTACTACAAGATTCTCCAAGGAGCCCATTGATGATTCCCGGTGAATACCAGATCCAGCCCGGCGAGATCGAGCTCAACGCTGGCCGGCGCACCCTCAGCCTCAAGGTCGCCAACAGCGGCGACCGGCCAATCCAGGTCGGCTCGCATTACCACTTTTTCGAAACCAACGACGCGCTGTCGTTCGACCGCGCTGCCAGTCGCGGCATGCGCCTGAACATCCCGGCCGGCACGGCGGTGCGTTTCGAACCGGGGCAGAGTCGCGAGGTCGAGTTGGTGGACCTGGCCGGGCATCGTCGGGTGTTCGGTTTTGCCGGGCGGATCATGGGTGATCTGTGATTAGCACCGGCCCCTGTGGCGAGGGGGCTTGCCCCCGTTCGGCCGCGCAGCGGTCGTAAAACCGGCCACCTCGGTTCGTCAGACAAACCTCATCAACCAGATTGCGAGCGCTTCGCACTCGAACGGGGGCAAGCCCCCTCGCCACAATTAATTTGTGCAAGGAATTCCGATGAAGATTTCCCGTCAAGCCTACGCCGACATGTTCGGTCCCACCGTCGGTGACAAGGTGCGTCTGGCCGATACCGGGTTGTGGATCGAAGTGGAACAGGACTTCACCACCTACGGCGAAGAAGTGAAATTCGGCGGCGGTAAAGTCATCCGTGACGGCCAGGGTCAAAGCCAGTTACTGGCCGCGGAAGTGGTCGACACTCTGATCACCAACGCGCTGATCATCGACCACTGGGGCATCGTCAAGGCCGACGTCGGCCTCAAGGACGGGCGCATCGCCGCGATCGGCAAGGCCGGCAACCCGGACATTCAGCCCAATGTCACCATCGCCATCGGCGCCAGCACTGAAGTGATCGCCGGCGAAGGCATGATCCTCACCGCCGGCGGCATCGATACCCACATCCACTTCATCTGCCCACAGCAGATCGAAGAGGCGTTGATGAGCGGCGTCACCACCATGATCGGCGGCGGCACCGGGCCGGCCACCGGCACCAATGCGACCACGTGCACCTCCGGGCCGTGGCACCTGGCGCGCATGCTTCAGGCTGCCGACGCGTTTCCGATGAATATCGGCCTGACCGGCAAGGGTAATGCCAGCCTGCCGGAGCCTTTGATCGAACAGGTCAAGGCCGGCGCCATCGGCCTCAAGCTGCACGAGGACTGGGGCACCACCCCGGCGAGCATCGACAACTGCCTGAATGTGGCCGATCAGTACGATGTGCAGGTGGCGATCCACACCGACACTCTCAACGAGTCGGGCTTCGTCGAAACCACCCTCGCCGCCTTCAAGGGCCGCACCATCCACACCTACCACACCGAAGGCGCCGGTGGCGGCCACGCGCCGGACATCATCAAGGCCTGCGGCTTCGCCAACGTGCTGCCGAGCTCGACCAACCCAACCCGGCCGTTCACCCGCAACACCATCGACGAACACCTTGACATGCTGATGGTCTGCCACCACCTGGACCCGAGCATTGCCGAAGACGTGGCCTTCGCCGAAAGTCGCATTCGTCGCGAGACGATTGCCGCCGAAGACATCCTCCACGACCTCGGCGCGTTCTCGATGATCAGCTCCGATAGCCAGGCCATGGGGCGCGTCGGCGAAGTCATTACGCGCACCTGGCAGACCGCCGACAAGATGAAAAAACAACGCGGCCCGCTACCCGGCGACGGTGAAGGCAACGACAACTTCCGCGCCAAACGCTACATCGCCAAATACACCATCAACCCGGCGATCACCCACGGCATCAGCCATGAAGTGGGTTCGGTCGAAGTGGGCAAATGGGCGGATCTGGTGCTCTGGCGCCCGGCGTTTTTCGGCGTGAAACCGACGCTGATTCTCAAGGGCGGTGCCATTGCGGCCAGCCTGATGGGCGACGCCAATGCCTCTATCCCGACGCCGCAGCCGGTGCATTACCGCCCGATGTTCGCCAGCTTTGGCGGCACGCTGCACGCCACCAGCCTGACCTTCATCAGCCAGGCGGCGCAGCAGGCCGGCTTGCCGGAAGCCTTGGGTCTGAAGAAGAAAATCGCCGTGGTCAAAGGTTGTCGCGACGTGCGGAAAATCGATCTGATTCACAACGATTACCTACCGGATATCGACGTCGATCCTCAAACCTATCAGGTCAAGGCAGACGGTGTATTGCTGTGGTGTGAGCCTGCAGAAACCTTGCCGATGGCCCAGCGCTATTTCCTGTTCTGAGCAATGAAAGAAGCCCCGAACGCCTGGCGTTCGGGGCTTGCGGGTCAGCTACCGATTTTGGTGTTCACCTTCTCCAGTTTGGCTCGGCCCAGAGCCTGCCGGGTCAACGTTTTTTCGAGCGCCTTGATGGCCTGAAATATGTCTTCATCCTCAGCATTTTCCAGCCTCAGCTTGAGGGCATCGAATTCCTGTCGATAGGTCGTTTCCATGAAGGATTGCCAGGTCGGTTGCTCAAGGATCCGCTCAGTCAGCAAGTCCCCTTCTTCCAGAGCCAGCACACGTTGACAGGCTGCCTCGATCATCTCCTTGCTCACCTTGGAAACAGCCCGAAACTGCATGCCTCGCGCTTGCCAGGGCAGATCCAGGCGTTCCGCCAGATCCGTCATGTAAGCCAAATGCACCTCGACTTCATCGATGGTTCCACCTTCGGTTCCGGGGCGATAAAAGGTTTCTCCGGCACGCAAGCGCTCAGCGACACGCTCGCGGGCAATCCTGCCCAGTTCGTCCAGACGCGCCTTGCCCCTCGCCAGTTGCAGCAGCTCGGCTTCCACCAGCCCCGGATTGGCCAATGAACGAGCCTCGTGCACTAATACCTCGACGCCCATGGCATTGAACAACTGAGTGCCGCCATCGACACAGTTGGTGGTACTCGTCGCCTCGGCAAACAGTTTTTCCCGTAACTCGGTTCTTTCGGCCATGGCCTCCAGCATGCGCCACACTTTGGCGGTGAGTTCGATACGATAACTTTTGTCTTCGGCCTTGAAATCATAGGACTCGGTCAGCCGCCGGATTTCATTGAAAAACGGCAGCGAACCATACTCGTCTTCGACGTTGTCCCAGACCTCCTGTTTCGCATTCCACTCTGCATTGCTCAGCCCTTCTCCCCATTCGGAACTGTCGAGAACACCGCGTGGGGGATAGGCTCGATCAGGGTCCAGACCGAGCGATTCGATGTACGTGCGCACCCGCTCAAGGTTCTCGGGCGAAATCCAGCCCTCCTCGCGAGTAAAGAATGTGCGCGCCAGCAATTCCGCACGGAAAGAGCCGGGCGCCACTTCGGGAATTTGCGTGAGCACGTTGAACTCAAGGTTCAGATAAATGCTACGCGGGCGATTCCGGCCAAGGTAACCCGTGGGCCAGGTATTGAGCTGGCAATGGTTAAGGGTTATCGCCTGCAACCTGGGCATACGACTGACATCAGGCGGCAAGCGCAACGGGTTGTTGTCCAGACGCAACAGGTGCAAGCGGGTCAGTCCCCTGAGGTGGGCGATCCCCTCGCTGTCCAGGGAGATGTTGTTATCGCTGAGCACCAGATGAGTCAGCTGGCGCATGTTGCCGATCTCCTGAGGAAACAGGGTCAATCTGTTTTGCGTCATGTTCAACTGCCGCAATTGCCGGAATGACCGCAGGAACCGGACATGCTCATTACGCAGTCGTACATTGTTCAGGCTGAGTTCGGTTACGTGATCAAAACTGGCCGACAGTTCAGGCATCGCCGCCAAATGCCTGTCCAAAGGAAAACCATCCAGATTCAGTGCCTGCGGCGCCACGATGCCGGGTGCCTCAACGCCCGCCGGTCCGGTGCGCTGCCAGCAGCGGCGGAGCTTCGCGTAGATATCGTTTCTGGATTTCCACTCCGAGACGCCATCGGCTGTAAGACGCCAGGATGAGGTAGGTTGGTTGACCCAACGACGCATTGAATCATTGAAGCGATCGAACTCGGTTTCCAGCTCAGCCACTCGCTCGGCAGCCCGCTCACCAAAAGCGTTCAGCAGCGCCTCTACCTGACTGTCATCCAGGCCTGGATAGAGTGATCCTGTGCGAATTCGCAACAGATCCGGATATTGTGAGTGCACCCTGTAAGCGACCATTCCGCCACGCAAACGCATGATCTGCGGGTCGTAAGCGGGCTTGCGTATCGGATGATCCAGCAGGGTTTTCGAGAACGTGTCGTGGGACAGCGGCGCTTGTTTAACCGCCTGATGCAGTTGGGCTCCCTGATTGATCTCATACCCCAGCGTTTTGCGGTCGGCATCGGGCAAGGCATGCAGCAATGCCCCGTACAGATCGTCCGCTCCCTGCAGATGGCCTCCCTCATTGTCGTAAGCTTCATAGCGCCCGTCCTCGCGCAATACCAACACCTTGCGCACCGAGGCATCGACCGGACCAACGCTGTCTTGCAGTGCACCGGTGAAGGAAAAAGCGCGGACTTCGATGCGCATATCCGTCGGCCATTTCGGCCAGTTTGCCAGGGTATGCAGCGCCAGTCGGTCGGTGTCGGCATTACTCAACTCGTCCAGATAAAGCCCTTCATAGGCGCGACTCAAACGCAGGCCGAACACAGACTTGCGCGCCATTTCGCGCAAGCGCAACGGGATCCGTCTGTCTCGGGTCAATTTCAACGACTCGGCTTCGGTGGCATCGTCCAGCAGGGCTTGCGCGGCGGCATTCGACAGTTCCGGAAAATCCCGCTTCAGCAGGTATATCCGTTCATCGCTGGTGGTTTCCCGGGCCTCGTACAACGTATCGAACAGTGCTTTTTGGCTGTCTTGCGCCTGGCGGGCGATGCGTGTTTTCAGCTCGGCAACACGCGCCGAGCGTTCTTTCGCAACTTCACTGCCGAACCAGTCCTGCAATTGCGACTCGCTGAGGGCGTCAACCACTCGTGTCGGCAGGCGGCCTTCGCAAACATCAGCCCGGGAAATGTTGAGGGTATTTTCAGGCGTAGCCTCAGCTGCACCGAAGCTCAGTGACGGTCGGCCCGAAGCGGCATCGGCTTCCAGCACCAGGGCCCTGGATTCCGGCCAGCCATGTAACGCCGTCACAAACCCCGTCACTTTCTCCGACAGTTCCTGCGGCACTTGACCATTGAGGATTTGCGCACCTAGCTTGTCGGCGTCCGCGTAAGCCTTGAAGCGCTTCAGCGTGTCCACGAGCAAGGGCGCCGGTGGCTCATTTTCGACGTGCATACGACGCAGTACGCCTTCGTCGACACCGCTGACATGCCGCACCTGATCCAGCACTTCGTCACTGAGCCCATCCACTGATGGACCGAGGCGCCGCAACAGCTTGCGCTTGCCCCACTCGATCGGTTGTTCGAACTCCGTGTGCCAGGCGCCAGCACCGTTGTGTTCGATGTTCGGCTGATAGGCATCTGGCCGCTTGGGATGCTGCAGTCGAGGCTGTCCAGTGAGCGGATCCTCCTTGAGCACGAATTGCTTGCCCTCGAGCGGCAGCACTTTGCGCCCGTCATGCTCGATGACGCCAAAGTCATCGGGCGTTGCGGTTTCGGGCAGCGCCAGGCGGTGCTCATAAGGTGCATGATCGGGTTTGATCAGGCGCGTTTTTCCGTTGGGCAGTTCCACCGGTTCAAGGCTGTCGATCAGGGGTGATGGCCTGATCGGCGTGGGGCCTTTGGGCAGCACGTGCCCCATGAACATCAGGGCCAATTGCGCACCGTTGATCAAGAAACTGTTGATGTGCGCCGCGCCCTCTTCGACGTCACCCTTGCTCCAGTCTTCAATGCCCTCGACCAGCTCCGCCAGCAATTGCGCGGCCATCAGGCCCAGCATGGCCGGCCCCAGCACCGGCACCAGCATTGCGCTAAAGTTGAACAGGTTCCAGGCGATGTCCAGATAGCCGCTCAGGCGTTTCCAGCGAGCATTGGCGTCTTCATCATCGGTCGGCACCGCAATCAATCGGGCATCGGCGATGGCTTTGTCGCGACGCTCACGAAACAGACGGACCCACAGGTTGTCGCTGATCAGATGAGTGACAGGTTGCGCATCAGGGTTTTCGATTGGCGTTTCTCGCCACCACGGCCCCATGTCCAGCGGTTCGCGCTGTTGCCAGGTGATGGACTTGAGCCGCTCATTGACCCGGCTGAAAAAAATCGCCTTGTCTTTCTGTGCGACAAAACGACTGAAAAAACCCTGGTAGTCACTTTCACGCAGTTGGCCGATCAGCGTTTTCATGAAGTCGGTGAGCGAGGCATATTCCTTCAGCGGATGGTCCGGGTCATCCGGTACCCAAGCGATCAAATGCCCGCTCAGCCGATTCTGGCGGTAAATTTCGTCCTTGCGCAGCATCTCTTCCACCACGCCTTTCGGGCCGTTGGCGAAAAAAGCCTTGAGCAGGCGCAAGGCATCGAAGCCATTGGGTAGCGAGGACGTTGCCCGTCGGGAGAAATCAAGCCATTGCTTGAGTGCATCGGGCGTCAGCTCATCAATGGCCCTTTTGACTGCCGTTGATTCGGCCACAGCACTGAACAGCACAACGCCGGTCATCTGGCAGCCCATTAGCGACAAACGATGACTTTGCAGCGCACGGCCATGCCACTGGATATCAGACTTGCCGTCGATCAGTGCGCCGATCGTTGCGTAACCGTGCAGGCCGATATCGCCCTTGAGATACGCCGTCGTCGACGCCAGTTTGAGGGCCGCTTTGTCACTGGCGATCGAACGTTCCTCAAGCAGGCGAGCGGCATTGGCATCTGCGGGGGTGAGCAATGACTTGATGTGGGTCTGGTATTGCCCGCCTATATCGAGGCCGCGGCACAGCGTCGCAAATTTTTGCGGGGTGATGACCTTGTTCTCGTGCAGGTCGCCACGAAAGTCCTTGCGTAACACCGCGGAGCCGCTGCGAAACGCATCATCACGGGTTTCATCCTCTTCGAAGTTGTGCAGCGCCGCTTCGAGCAGCGTGGAGCGACGGATGGTACTGGCCTGGGTATCGATTACACCGCCGATTCTGTTCGGCACATACAGGCGCAATTGCAGGTCATTCGGATTGCCATGCTCATTGAAGTTCGAGAGCAACTGGGTTTTGAGCAACGGCTCGGCAAAGGCCTTGATGTCGTGCTGTAAATCGCCGAGCAATTCGTCCAGCCGCCCTTGCAGGCGCCAGCGCTCGTCGATGAGTTGCTTGAGATAGTCGCGGTCCATCGGTCGGGCTTTCAGATACCAGGCAGGGAACGTCGGCTGTACATCCACCGTCGCCAGGAGCCTGGCCCGTGGTGCTTCGGTAATCGCCTTGGGGATCAACGGTTTTATCCGTTGGTGATGAACTCCGTTGTCTTCCTTTGTTGCCGGACTTGACGGCCCTGTTGGATTGCTTCCTTGCAATTGAGGCATGTCTTGAACACCTTCAAACCATTGATTGGGTCTCTATGGTTATGCGCTTGTCCCGTGAACAAAAGCGCAAATAATCGTTGGTTCAATGTACAAAAACAGCCCTGTGCATTCGGAAATCCAGGCGCCGAAAATATCTATTTACCTCACCACACAACCACGAATGTGCCTGCTTTTATCGGCGGTGGTGTTCCCCCCAAACATAGAATCTCCCACAGGTGATTGCTCTGAACACAGGATTTGTGAACAACACGATCCATTGCAGGGGCGAGCCTGCTCGCGAAAGCAACCTGACAGCCAATACAAAAACACCAGAACGCTTACTCGACCAGCAGCCGCCCCAGCCGCTGCTTGAGCATTCGATTCTCCGCCCGCAGCTGCTGGACTTCTTCAAGCAGGTCCAGCGCCAGGGCGACGCCTTCCCATTCCAGCTCCAGATCGCGCCGTAGCTTGACGGCGCGTTTGGCCAGGGTCAGCTCATAATCGTTGAAACGCCAGTCCTTGGGCTGGGCGCCCTGAGGTTCGAGGATGCCGTGTTCGACGATTTCGATCACATGGACGTCCGACAAGTCGGCCGCCTCACAGAATTCTGCCAGGTCCAGTTGAACGATCAGGGGGCTGCTCATGACGGGCTACTCCATGTCTGGGTTCAGAAGTGTTCTCTGGGATCGAACGCGGCTTTTTTCGCCAGTTCCTGCCACAGGGCCTTGATGTCATCGTCGGACTTCTTCGGCATGACAGCCTTCAGTTGTACGAACAGATAACCGCGCTCACCGGCCTTGTTCATCAGGCCATGGCCCCTGGCGCGCATGCGCTGGCCGTTCTGGCTGCCCGCCGGTACCTTGAGGTTGATTTTTCCGGTCAGGGTCGGCACGGCGACTTCGGCACCCAGTGCCAGTTCCCACGGTGCCAGCGGCAAGGTGATGATCAGGTTCTCGCCTTCGACATCGAATTTCGGGTGCGGGGCAAAACGGATCGTCAGGTACAGGTCGCCATTGGCGCCGCCACCCACGCCCGGAGCGCCCTGCCCCTTGAGGCGAATGCGCTCGCCGTCGGTCACGCCGGCGGGGATCTTCACGTTCAGGCTTTTGCTGGTGTTGCTCACATGCTGCCCGGCCGCGTTGTACTGCGGTACCTGGAAGGTGACCTTCTTCGACTCGGTCGACAGTGTTTCTTCGAGAAAAACCCCAAGCTCCATTTCCACGTCTTGCCCTCGGCGTCCGGTGCTGCGACGCGACTGTCCACCACCACCAAAGCCTGGTCCACGATTGCCGAATATCGAACTGAAAAAGTCCGAAAAATCGCCCGTGTCCTGGCCGCCACCACCGAAACCGCCACGGCTCTGCCAGCCCGGAGGCCCCTGGAATGGCTGGCCGTGCTGGCCATAGCGGCGCAAATCATCGTATTCGGCGCGTTTGTCGGCGCTTTTCAGCGCTTCATAGGCTTCAGACGCGTCCTTGAACTTCGCCTCGGCGTCCTTTTCCTTGCTGACGTCGGGGTGGTATTTGCGCGCCAGCTTGCGATAGGCCGCCTTGATCGCCTTGTCGTCTGCGGTCGGCTCCACACCGAGAATCTTGTAATAGTCTTTGAAGTCCATCGAAGGAATCACCATCCGTTATCAGAATCGCGCCACAGGCCACAGCATGCGCTTGTTTGCAGCCATTGGTCTGACCGATCTCAAATTTGTGACCGGGCGGCGCAGCAGAAGTTTATCGGCAGCAGGCGGGGCTTCTTGGGAGCACTCCCGCGGTTGTCCGGTTGATGCAGGGTAGTTTGGGGGGGATGCCCCATCTTTCAAGGCATCGTCTGCGAAGAATTAGCAGATAACCGGCCTTCGAATCTGGCGCGCTCTGACATACACTGCGCGGCCGTTTTTTAACCGGAACCTGAAAGACATGAACAACGCATCTCCAGCCCGTGCCTTGGGTATCGACTTTGGCACGTCCAACTCCACTGTCGGCTGGCTGCGCCCCGGCGTGGAAACGCTGATCGCGCTGGAGGACGACAAGATCACCCTGCCGTCAGTGGTCTTCTTCAATATCGAGGAACGCCGCCCGGTGTACGGTCGACTGGCGTTGCACGAGTACCTGGAAGGCTACGAAGGCCGCCTGATGCGCTCGCTCAAAAGCCTGCTGGGTTCCAAGCTGATCAAGCACGACACCAGCGTCCTGGGCACGGCGATGCCGTTCAAGGATTTGCTCGGGCTGTTCATCGGCCAGCTCAAGAGCCGCGCCGAAGCCGCCGCCGGTCGGGAATTCGAAGAAGTGGTGCTGGGCCGCCCGGTGTTTTTTGTCGACGATGACCCGATGGCCGACAAGGAAGCCGAAGACACCTTGGTAGACGTGGCGCGCAAGATCGGCTTCAAGGAAGTCTCGTTCCAGTACGAGCCGATTGCCGCCGCGTTCGACTACGAGTCGACCATCGAGAAAGAAGAGCTGGTACTGATCGTCGACATCGGCGGTGGTACCTCCGACTTCTCCCTTGTGCGCCTGTCGCCGGAGCGTCGGGGGGTGGACAACCGTCACGAGGACATCCTCGCCACCGGCGGTGTGCACATCGGCGGAACCGACTTCGACAAACAGCTCAGCCTGCAAGGCCTGATGCCGCTGTTCGGCTATGGCAGCCGCATGAAGAGCGGCGCCTACATGCCCACCAGCCACCACATGAACCTGGCGACCTGGCACACCATCAACTCGGTGTACTCGCAGAAGTCGCAACTGGCCCTGGGCAGCATGCGCTACGACATCGAGGACACCGGCGGCATCGACCGCCTGTTCAAGCTGATCGAACAGCGCGCTGGGCACTGGCTGGCCATGGAAGTGGAAGAAACCAAGATCCAGCTGACCCACGCCGACAACCGTCACGTGCCACTGGATCGCATTGAAGCGGGTCTGAGCGTGGACTTGAGCCGTACGCTGTTCGAGTCGGCCATCGACAGCCAGCTGGAGCGGGTGCGCAACAGCGTTACCCAATTGTTGGCCGATGCCGATGTGCGGGTCGATCAAGTCGATACAGTGTTCTTCACCGGTGGTTCGAGCGGGATTCCGGCATTGCGCAACAGTGTTTCGGCGATGTTGCCGAAGGCGCGGCATGTGGAAGGCAACATCTTTGGCAGTATCGGCAGTGGTCTGGCGATCGAGGCTGCCAAGCGTTACGGCTCTATGGACTGATCCAGAACCGAGGCGCCTCCATCGCGAGCAAGCTCGCTCCCACATTGACCTGCGAACACAGGTCCATTGTGGGAGCGAGCTTGCTCGCGATGGGGCCGGGCCAGGCAATAAAGATCTAAAAGATCAAACCATCCCCACCTGCTTCAACTCACTCTTCAGATACGCGTAGTAAATCGGCCCCGCCACCACCCCCGGCAGGCCGAACGCGGCCTCGAACACCAGCATCGCCAGCAGCAACTCCCACGACTTGGCACTGATCTGCCCGCCGACGATGCGCGCATTGAGGAAGTATTCGAGCTTGTGGATAAAAATCAGATAACCCAGCGCCGCCACGGCAACCCAGATCGACAGCGACAGGCCGACGATGGTGATCAGGGTGTTCGACATCAGGTTGCCGATCACCGGCAGTAGGCCGAGCAGGAACGTCAGCACGATCAGGGTTTTGGTCAGCGGCAGCTTGATGCCGAACAGCGGCAGGATCACCGCCAGGAAAATCCCGGTGAAGATGGTGTTGAGCAGGGAAATCTTGATCTGGGCGAACACGATGTTGCGAAACGCCTGGACCAGCAGGTGCAGACGTTCGAACAGTGCGGCGGCCAATGGTTTGCGCTTGGTCAGGTCCGGAACGCGCTGCAAGGCGATGATCGCGCCGAGCACCATGCCGATCAGCAGCGTCACGAACATGTGCGCTGCATCCTTGCCCACCAGTTGCAAATCACTGAGGTGCTTGCTCACCCACTCGCCAATCGCCACGCGAAACTCCGCGGCACTGGCTGGCAGGTAAGCGTCGATGAACGGCGGCAGTTGCCCGCGTGCGCGGTCGACTACGCCCATGAACTTGTCGAGGGAAGCGCCAGGGTTTTCCGCTTCGTGCAGCAAAAAGCTGATGGCGCCGGCAAAGATCAGCGTCAGCACGCTGACAATCAGAGTCCCCAGCAACGCCACCGCCAGCCAGCGCGCGCGCCGGCCTTCGATCAGCCGTTGCAGTTGCGGGGTGAGCATGTTGACCAGCTCGAACACCAGCAACCCGGCGAGCAGGCTGGGCAGCAATCGCAACGGGATGACCAGCAGCAACCCGCCAAAAATGATGACCCAGCTGATGACCAGCAAAACTTGACGCTGAGAAAACGTTGGCATACAGCCTCAAAAACGAACGGCATAAAAAGGATTGGCAGTCTGCCAGCGATCCGGTGCGAGCACTAGGGATTGTATGGGGCGACCTTGGTCGGGGTTCAGGTTCTTTTGCAGTGCTCCGACCAACCTCATCGCGAGCAAGCTCGCTCCCACATTTGTCCTGTGCACTCAGTCCCACTGTGGGAGCGAGCCTGCTCGCGATGAGGCCCCCGCAGCTGCCACATCAATCGGCTCAATGTTTATTTTTTCTTCAGGCAATCGCTCATGAACGCCTTGCGCTCATCGCCCTTCAAGGCTTTGGTGGCAGCGTCGGCGTTGCAGGTTTTCATTTTTTCCTGCTGTGGCGTCAGGGCCTTGCCGGCATCGTTTGCCGCCGGTGCGGCCTTCAGGCAAGTGCTCATGAAGGCTTTGCGCTCGTCGCCCTTGAGGCTTTTCGCGGTGGCGTCGGCGTTGCAGGTAGTCATCTTTTCCTGTTGGGCTGTGGCGGCGAAGCCCTGGGAGCAGAGCAGCAAACCGATCATCAACAACGGGACACGCAATATCGTCATGAAGTTTTCTCCTTGTCGCCGCGCCGAGGAGCGCGGCCTTGTACTGGAGTGTAGACAACCCCTGTTACACCTTCCTGTTCTCCAGATGGCTGCGGCGATACTGCTCCGGCGTGCACCCGGCCTGACGCTGGAACATCGCGATAAACGCCGAGCCTGTGCTGTAGCCCATGTCGAAGGCGATCTCTTGAACACTGCGCGGGCTATCCAGCGCCTCGATCGCCGCCAGAAAACGCAGGCGCTGGCGCCACTCACCAAAACTCATGCCCAGTTCCCGCACGAACTGCCGTGCCAGGGTGCGCTCGCTGACATGAATGCGTGCAGCCCATTCCGACAGCGCCCGGTTATCCCCCGGCTCGGCCTGCAATGACTCCAGAATCCCCAGCAGTCCCGGGCTGCTGGCGTAGGGCAAGTAGCACTCGTGCACCGGTGCCTGTTGCAGTTGGTCCACCAGGACTTGGGCCAGACGCTGGTCCGCAGCCTGCTCGGGGATTTTCACGTCACGGGCGGCGAAGTCCTTGAGGATCGCCTTGAGGATGTCGCTGATGGCCAGGGTGCAGGCCCGCGGCGGCAGATCGGCGCATACCTTGGGGGCCAGGCACACCGCACGGTAGTTGACCGGTTGGCGACTGTAGAAACTGTGTTCGATCTGCGGCGGCACCCATACCGCGTATTGCGGCGGCGACATGAAGCGGCTGCCATCGACGTCCATGTGCAGCACGCCGTGGGCTGCGTATTCCAGCGTCCCCCAGGGATGCCGGTGGGGCGCGGCGTATTCGTGGGCGTCGAAATCGGCGTAGCGAAAGTACACCGCCGACGGCAGTTCGCTGAAATCCAGCAGGTCGATGTGTTTACTGCTCATGCTGTCCGTCATCAAGGGCCGGTTGTCTGGATTGAAGTATAGGCTTGCATCCAGACAAGCGGATAATTGCCCCTCATTAACGTTCTGGTTTTTCCCGATGCAATACGCTTACCCCCTGCTGGCCATTCTTATCTGGGCCGGCAACACCGTGATCACCAAGATGTCGGCCGGGGCGATCTTCCCCGCCGAGATCGGTTTCTACCGCTGGCTGCTGGCCGGGTTGCTGTTCACGCCCTTCATGCTCAAACCGGTACTCGCCCATTGGCCGCTGATTCGCCCGAAACTGGGCAAGATCTTTGTCCTCGGTGTACTGGGCATGGCCGTTTATCAAAGCCTCGCGTACTTCGCCGCGAGTCTGACCTCGGCCACCAACATGGGCATCATCCTGTCGCTGATGCCGCTGATGTCGCTCGCCATGGCGATCATCAGCCTCGGCCAGCGCCTGACCATGGGCGCCCTGGCCGGTGCGGTATTGTCATTCGTCGGTGTCCTGGTGGTGGTGTCGTCCGGCAGCCTTGGCGCATTGCTGGAACACGGGGTCAACCTGGGCGATGCGATGATGCTGATCGCCACCCTGGCCTACGCGGTCTACAGCACCCTGCTGAAAAAATGGCAGCTGAAGCTGCCGCCGCTGGTGCTCCTGTATTTGCAGGTGCTGGTGGCCGTGTTGGTGCTGTTTCCGCTGTTCCTCGCCTCACCGAAAGTCGGCCCGACCCTGCAGAACATTCCGCTGGTGCTGTACGCCTGTCTGTTGGCCTCGATGGTCGCGCCACTGGCGTGGATGCAGGCCGTGGTACGTTTAGGGCCGAGCCGGACCACACAGTTTTTCAATTTGCTGCCGTTGATTACCGCCTTGATTGCGGCGGTGGTGCTGCATGAACAGCTGGCGATGTATCACCTGGTCGGTGGGGTGTTGACCTTGGGTGGGGTGATAGTTTCCGAACGCTGGACGACGGTGTTGGGCCGTAAGGTCAGTGTTGCCTGATCTGACGCCATCGCGAGCAGGCTCGCTCCCACAGGGGAATGCACTCCAAATGTGGGAGCGAGCTTGCTCGCGATGAACGATAACTCGGTCTAAAGCCCTACCGCGCTCAGCCGCGCCGCATGCTCGACAAACAACCGGATCGGCTCGGCCCCCTTGCCCACCAGCCCCAGCGACTGGTTGACGATATCGAAGTGATCGAGCGGATACTCATCGCCAATCACCGTCCCCAGGTGCGAGCTGTAGCGTCCGACCATGCCGTCGCAATGCCCGGCTTCGCGGACGAAGGTTTTGGCGAACAACCGGCAACTGCGGTTGGTGCCATCCAGCAGATTGCAACCGCGATCGGTAACACCTGTCTGCAAGGTGCCAGACCAGGAGTAATAGCGCACGCCGTTGACCTCTTCGGCACCGTGACCGCCCCAGGTTTCAGGCAAGCCCTGTGGATAACACTGGTTGAACAGCGCCACGCCAGCGGTAGTGAGGGAGTGATGGGATGCGGGGATATCCACCGGCAGCTTCGGCCCGCGGTAACCGGTATCCAGAAAAGCCATCAACGCGCCGACCATCCGCAGCAAAAAGCACAGCAAACGACCACGGACGCTGTCATGGGGATAATGCCTGTGCAGATAATCGGCGAGCTCCGAGCCGTGGTTCGGCCCCGCCACCGAGGTCACCGATGCCACCAGGTCAGGACGCTTGGCGGCGGCATAGCGGGCAGTCAGCGAGCCCTGGCTATGGCCGATCAGGTTGACCTTGTCGGCCCCGGTCTCCCGCAGAATTTCGTTGATACGTACCAGCAGTTGCTCGCCGCGCACTTCGTTCGAGTTGAGCGGCGAGACTTGCACCGCGAACACCACGGCACCACCACGGCGCAACGCCTCGACGATCCCGTACCAGTAGGGATAAAGCACCAGGCGGATGAACCCGAGCATTCCCGGGACCAACACCAACGGGTAGCGCGGGGCAGAACCTTGCGACATGAGCGGACATCCTGGTGGTAGGGTGGTGGCGCAAGGCGGGATGCAAGACATCCGCCAAGCATCGCCAGCGAAGATGACAAGTCTATGTCATCCGCCCTACTTCAACCCCGCCACACCCGCCACGATCAGCCCGACCGAGACCAGCTTGATCACGGTCAGGCTTTCGCCCAGCAGCGCGAAACCGAGAAACACCGTGCCCAGCGAACCGATGGAGGTCCAGATCGGGTACGCGATGCTCACCGGCAACTCGCGCATGGCCAGGGTCAGGAAGTAGATCCCGCCCACAGCGGCCACCACCGTGATCAGCGAAGGCCAGGGCCGGGTAAAGCCCTCGGCGTACTTCATGCCCATGGCGAAAGTGACTTCGAACCCGGCGGCGACCAGCAGAAACAGCCAGGCCATCTAGAACTCCCCGGCCAGCGCCAGCAAGCGCTGCTCAGCCTCGGCGACAGAGATTTCAAAGGTGCGCTCGGCGGACTCTTCGCCCTCGGCAGCCACCACGGTGACGTCCGTGATGCCGATGAATCCGAGCACCGTGCGCAGCAGCTTGTCGGCATGGTTCATGGTTTCCAGCTCGCCTCCCGGGCCAAAACCGAAGCCGCCACGGCTGGTAATGATCAGGGCTTTTTTGCCCTGCACCAACGGTTGGTACTGGGCCACGCCATTGTCCAGGGTGTGATCGAAGGTCACCCCGATGCGCACGACCTGATCGATCCAGGCCTTGAGGCCGCTCGGTACGCTGAAGTTGTGCATTGGCGTGGAAATCAGCAACACATCATGGTCGAGCAGTTCGCCGACCAACTCGTCGCTGAGCGCCAGATCGGCCTGCATCGACAGTGGCCGAACGTCGGGCTCTGGGTAAAACGCGGCGGCCACGAACGCCTCGTTCACCGGCGGTATCAACGCCCGCCCGACTTCGCGTCGGGTCAACTGCGAGTGGGGATGACGGGCCTGCCAGGCCGACAGAAACACTTCGGCCAAACGGCGGGAATGCGAGCGCTCACCACGGGGACTGGCATGAACAGCAAGAATTTTACTCATCTGAATTTCCTCAGGGACTAAACTCAAACAGCTTGTGACTTGCAGCTTGAAGCTCACAGCTACGTCCCTTCAAATGAGCAAAAATCAGTCAGGATGAATCCATTTCATCTATGGAGTCCTCAATGTTTGCCTCGCTTCCATTGACCGCCCTGCGCGCCTTCGAATCCGCCTCACGCCTGTTGAGCTTCAAGGCTGCCGCCGAAGAACTGTCAGTCACCCCGACGGCGGTGTCCCATCAGATCCGCTCTCTGGAGACCTGGCTTGGTGTGCCGCTGTTCGAGCGCCTGCCCCGCCAGGTGCGCCTGACCGAATGCGGCGAACGCCTGTTCCAGAGCCTGCACGGGGCTTTTCTGGAGGTCGCTCAAAGCGTCGACACCCTGCGCCCTCAACGCAGCGGTGCCAGCCTGACGGTCTCCACCACCGCAGCCTTCGCCGCCCTGTGGCTGGTGCCACGGCTGGGGCGCTTCTACGCCCGGCACCCGAACATCAACGTACGCCTCGATACCCACTGCGAAGTCATCGACCTGCATCAGGACGCCAGTGTCGATCTGGTGCTGCGCTACAGCCTCGACATCTACCCCAACCTGTATGGCCAGTGCCTGTTCGATGAAACCTTCGGCGTCTACGGTTCGCCCGAACAAGTTGCCCGGGCGTCGAGTCGCACCCCCACGCTGATCAGCGTGCGCTGGCACAACTCCAAACTCTACGCCCACAGCTGGGAGGCCTGGTGCTCGCGATCCGGCGAAACCTGGCTGAGCGGCCGGCCCGCCGTGCGCGAATACGACGAAGAGCACTACGCCCTGCAAGCGGCGATTGCCGGCCAAGGTCTGGTGCTGGCGAGCAATATTCTGGTGTCGCAAAGCGTGGCCAGTGGTCTGTTGTTGCCGTACCGGGGGGAAATACAGGTCGATGGCGCCGGCTACAGTGCACTGTGCGTGCCGGGTCGCGAACGCCATCCTCCGGTTCGGGCGTTTTTTGCGTGGCTGCGCGAGGAGGCATTGTTGTCCGGGCATGTATTGCGCTGATCCGCGATCAAGAACAGTTAAAACACCTGCAATTCAAATAAAAACCAAACTTCCAAAGACCACATTCAAGTCATTAAAAACCACAAACTTCAAACACGACTGAACCTGCAGTTACAAACCCCATCTAGACTTTAAGAATAACGGACTTATTCTAACAACCACAGCCAACGAGCTGTTCAAACCAACAAGTAAAGGATTACGTTTATGCTACTGGAACAACGACTCGAGTTTATTGATTCTCTGCCTTCCCTGCCGATCCTGACATCGCGTTCGACGCCTGTCACTTCCGGGTACTCGATCAAACCGGAACACGACATCAACAAACCCACCGCCAGTGTCATGCCTGGCACCATTGATGCTTTCCTGCCGGGTGTTTCACAGGAAATCATCGACGACGTCAATTTGTGCAAACTGGTCATGCAGAACGCCGCCACCAAAAACTTCCCCGAAGATTCGCAGCTTTTCGAGTGGTACCGCTACTACGTGGACGGCCTGAGCAAACTGGGCTGGGTCACTCAAAACAGGAACATCCAGGAAGTCACGATCAAGAAAGTTGGGCTGACAATGGATCAGGTTGCCCTCGAAGTGGTCGCCGGCTTGATTGGCGGCGCTGCCGCAACCATTCTCGCGAACCTGGCGAAAAAGGTCATCGAGGAGGTACAAAAAAAACCGGGCACCATTCAACTTTTTGAACGAAACCAAAAACTCGGCGCCCAGGCAAAGTTCGATATAGCCCCCGTCTGGCTTGATAACGGCGGACAACCGAACATGGTCCTCAACTGCATCTCGTTGGATGCCAGGGAGAGCAGTACGGGCATACTGTTCTGGAAGTCGACCCAGCAATCCACCACGATCAAAACCGGTGCTGTGCGCACTTATCTTGACACTAAAATCTTTTCCGGCCTGCGTGGCGACCTTTACAAAAAGTTCAGTGAGAGTGGCAAAAAGTTCATTGAAGACCTGCCTGATTTCTAACCACCACCGCCACGTTTAAATCGGCAATTAACCTGCCGATTTAAACGACCTCCTGTACACACTTTCGCGCAGGACAACAAAATGAATATAACAACTTTCGACACGTGGTTGGTCAATGGCAACATAACGATTTTTTGCGGCTCGCACACTGACAGTTTTAAAAAAGACATTTTGGCGTCCAGCCTGTACGGCGAACTGCTAGCCGCACAAAAAAGCAGTAATCGCGCAGTTTCGTGGCCCGTTTATACAGATTTCGTCCAAAAAATTGGCTGGACTGTAAATAGTCGATCGACTCAGCACCTCGCGTTTGAAAACAGTAGTCTTTTGAATGCAATAGAGCAAAGCACCGGGAGCTCCCTGCCACAAGATGAACGGCAATCGCTTACCCACGCATTTGCTCAACTGTTAATGCTCGAACCTGACTCACCAGCGATCAGGACGCTCCTCAAGAAGCTTGAAACAAATGCAATCGAGATCAAAAAATCCGACACAGAAGCGGCGACTTCAACGGCGACATTACTGACGATCATTCGCAACGATAAAACCGTGGTAACCCAGCAATTGGCGTTCGAAACAAGCAACGAGCTCGCCATCGATATTCTCGACCAGCCTGTACTGAGCGCCAGCAATGACCAGCAGACCAATTGCTGGCAGTTGTGTAGTTCACTGGATGAGCGCCAATACAATCGCGTAAGAGATGACATCCTCAAGAAACTGGGGAACAAGATGGAAACAGAGTTACTGCATCTCTCTGCGCCCATCGGACTTGATTGAAAGATCCAGCCTGGCAACACGTTCAAGCATCCCGGAGTCGGGGCGCTTGAACACTGCTCACTGGCGCCCTTCAGTTTTTGACTGTCTTGGGTGCCTTGCCCGCCTTCATCTGCTCCAGCAATGGCGCGCATTGATTCGCCTCCCCCCCACTCGGCGCCACCAGCGCCAGCAAACCTGCCGCCGGTGCGGCGATCACGCCCAGCGCCACCATCCCGGCTCCGCGCAGCATCAACGGCACGGCCTTGACCCCGGCATCGGGCTTGATGAACTTGCCGCGCACATACAGTGGCGAGCGCAATGAAATCAGGCGCCACCCCTTGGATTCCGGGGTAACGGTCAAGTCCAGCTGTTCAGTCGCCATGTTCGCGGTGCCGTCGATGTAGACGATGGCGTTCTCGGTGTCGAATACAAACAAGCGGGTACTCGCCAGGCCAGACTGGATGCCGAAGTCAGCGGCCGCGCAGTTGATCTTCACTTCCTTGTCGCCAAAGATCTTGCCGACAACATAGTTGCCGACGTTCAGGCCCGCCAGCTCCATCAATTCGCGACTGATGGCGCCATCGTTGATGAGCATTTTCAGGCTGCCATTGGCACTGCCCAGCAGCTTGGCCACCGAATTACCGCGTCCGCTGATATCAGCATCGCCGTTGAGTTCGCCAAAACTGGTTTTCATCGGTTCAAAGCCGGGGAACAACTGCTTGAGCTTGAAGCCCCGCGCCGTAAGCCTGGCCTGGCCTTCCAGTGGATCGGCGTGGCCGTTCAGGCGGATCTGCGCATCCAGCTTGCCGCCGGCCACGCCGAAGCGCAGCGGCTCGAGGCTGAGCACGCCATCGGTGAGCAGCAGATGGGTATAGAGGTCGTTGAACGGCAGTTTTTCGCTGTGCACGATGCGTTTGCCGGTGAACTCGACATCGGCGTCCATATCACGCCAGCGATCGGTCTTGAACTCTTCGACCGGCAGCACTTTGTCCGCCGGTTGTTTGCTGTCACCGCCTCGGGCCTTCTGTTCGGCGTTGGAGTCGGCACCGATCAGCGGCGCCAGGTCAGCGAACAGCAATTGATTGGACAACAGCGAGCCGCCGAGTTTTGGCCGTGGCTGGCTGGCCACATAAGTCAGATTGCCATGGATGTCGCTTTCGCCGATCTTGCCGTTGAATTCCTCATAGCGGAACGCTGCGCCACCAGCCTCGTGTAACCTGGCGATCAGGTGGCCGTCGGTAGCATAGGGTGGCGTGTCCGGCAGGATCACGCCGGTCAGGGGGTAGAGGTTACCCAGGCTGGTGCCGGCCAGTTTCAGGCGCAGGTCCAGGCCGCCGAGATTCAGCGGGTCGGTCAGGGTACCGGCCAATTCGACGCTGGAGTCGGCGATCTTCACCTGTGCCTGAAGCGGAAACGGCCGTGCCGCGTCCTGCAGCGCCAACAGCCCGCCAATCTTGCCCTGGCCCGCGAGTTTCTGGCCACGGTATTGGCCGTCGACCTTGAGGGCGAACGCATAATCCTGGGGCGACGACCCCTTTTCCAGCGCGGCTTTCGCCGCTTTGTCACCAACGATATCGCTGAACGGAACCGGTTTGCCCAATGGATCGATCAGCACGTCGAGTCGAGTCTTCAGGCTCTGGTCGTCGAGGGCGACGTGGCCTTTGTCGAAACCGATCGCGCCGATATCCACCACCCAACTGGAAGGCTCGGCGTTCGGGTCCTTGGGATCGAACTGGAAGGTCCAGTTGGCGCGCCCGTCAGCCAGGCGTTGCAGCTCGGCATTCGGCTCGGTGAGATCGATGCGCGGGATCACCACCCGCTGCGCCAGCAACGCCAGGGGTGAAATACGCAGTTCCACCCGTTTGAGGGTGACCATCTGCGGTTGCTTCGACCAGTCCGGGTTGCCCAGGCTGAGGTCCTCGGCCACTACATGGGGCCACGGCACCCAGGCGCGCCAGCCGCTTTCATCGGATTCGGGCCGCCACTCCACCGAAAGATTGCCATTGATGGCAAAAGCGCGGTGCAGCTCTTCTGAAACTTTGGCGTTGAGCGGCGGTTTGATCCGGTTCCAGTCGAAGAACACGATGACCAACACCAACACTATCAACAAGGTAAGGAAAGTGGAAAGGGTCCAGACAAACGTCTTTTGAGTGCGCGTCATTGCACAGGGCTCCTGATACGACTAAGCGTCCCGACTGCGACGCACATGTGAAACGGTGAGCCGCAAGCGGCCCGCCATGAAGTCTACGACTGATAAAAATCCGGCAGGTTTAATCGATAGACCGATTTCGACCAGTCCAATACTGACCAATCAGTCATTCGGCGTTACCGGCCCTGCACTTTTGCAGGCCAAAGGTGGGTCGAAAATACCCACATCGGTGCAAAACAACTCGCCTGAGACGCCCGGCCTAGAGCCTGCGCAGCAAACAATCAATTCCGTTGATTATTACCATTGCGTTTATGAACTTTCATATCGACTTATCGAGAGTAGCATTGCTCTCGTACCCGCTTATTCGCCCTCCCGAGGAGCAAAACAATCATGAAACGCCAACTACTGCTTAGCCTTACCCTCTCGATGCTGGCCGGCACCGCCTTTGCCCTGCCAGCCGCAGACCAGGCCACACCACAAGTGAAACAAAACCACTCGGTGTTCAGCCAGACCGTCGCCGCCGATGGCTCCAACCGCACGCCACAAGGCCAGACCCTTGCCGAAGGCGGTAATGATCGCCTGAAAGAAAAAGGCCTGATCACTCAGGATGGCTCGGACCGTACTCCACAAGGCCAGACCCTGGCTGCCGATGGGTCCGAACGCACCCCACAAGGCCAAACCCTCGCCGAAGGCGGTGGTGACCGTGTGATCGAACGCAACAGCGCCGCGAGCTAAGTCCCATGGCCGCCCTGAAAAAAAGCCCAATCCCCGGATTGGGCTTTTGACTTTTCAGCGATCCGCTTGATAAATGCCGCATTTCCCTGCTTGATCCCCCCTACAGTCATTCGACGCCGGCAAAGCTGATTTGCTAGAGTGCGCCGCGTCCCTGTCCAGAAAACACCCTTGCGATGCTGCCCCGCGCCGAACAGAAACGACAAACCCGTAACGCGCTGATGGATGCTGCCCGGCATCTGATGGATGGAGGCCGAGGATTCGGCAGCCTGAGCCTGCGCGAAGTCGCGAAAACCGCTGGCATCGTACCGACCGGTTTCTACCGCCATTTTGCCGATATGGATGAACTGGGCCTGGTGCTGGTCAGCGAAGTCGGCCAGACATTCCGCGAAACCATTCGCCTGGTACGGCACAACGAATTCGTGATGGGCGGCATCATCGATGCCTCGGTGCGGATCTTTCTCGACGTTGTCAGCGCCAACCGTTCGCAGTTCCTGTTTCTCGCCCGTGAGCAATACGGCGGTTCGCTGCCGGTGCGCCAGGCCATCGGCCGTTTGCGTGAAGACATCAGTTCGGACCTGGCGGCGGACTTGTCACTGATGCCGAAGCTGCAGCATCTGGACATCACCGACCTGAGTGTCATGGCGGACCTGATCGTCAAAAGCGTGTTCGCCACCCTGCCGGACATCATCGATCCGCCCGCCGAAGCCTTGCCCGAGCACCTGACGCCCCAGGCGAAAATCACCCAGCAACTGCGGTTTATCTTTATCGGCCTCAAGCATTGGCAAGGGCTCGGTAGCACCGAGTAACTTTCTGTGGATGAAATCCCTGTGGGAGCGAGCTTGCTCGCGATGAGGGCATGACATCCACCATCTATGTGACAGTTCCACCGCCATCGCGAGCGAGCTCGCTCCCACACTGAAACGCGCCGCATCATCCTGGTGCGCAGATCAAAATCAACGCACCAACCTCAACCAAAAAACTCGCTCCATCGATACCTGCCCCACGTCTCCTTCAGCCATTTCCTACGCATCATGTCGATTGGCAAGCCCCTTGCTCTAGCCTGAGCATTGTCCATTGCTGGAAGCCTTCCGATGCTGGTGATTCATCGCAGAATCGACCCTCAACCCGTCTGGGCCGCCGAACTGCACTTGACGTTCGAAGCCCGCAGTAAAAGCCGTTTGCGCTGTTTCAGTGCCGAAGGCGAAGACGTCGGGTTGTTTTTGCAGCGTGGCCAGCCGCCGTTGCATGACGGCGAATGCCTGCAAGCCGAAGACGGGCGAATCGTGCGTGTCTGCGCTCGCCCCGAACAATTGCTCCACGTCACCTGCGCCAATACCCTTGAACTGACCCGCGCGGCCTATCACCTGGGCAATCGCCATGTCGCCCTGCAAGTCGGCGACGGCTGGTTGCGCCTGCTCGACGATTACGTGCTCAAGGCCATGCTCGAACAACTCGGCGCCCATGCCGAGAACATCGAGGCGCCGTTCCAGCCGGAACATGGTGCCTACGGCGGTGGTCATCATCATTCGCGCCACGGCGATGAAGACTTCAACTACGCGCCGAAACTGCACCAGTTCGGCGTCCGCCCATGAACCCGGCCTGGGCGCTGTTGCGCCTGGCCAGTCCGCAATTGCCGATTGGCGGCTACAGCTACTCCCAAGGGCTGGAAATGGCGGTGGATAACGGCCGCGTAAACGATCCCGACAGCGCCCGGCGCTGGATCAGCGATCAGTTGTCGTTAAACCTGGCACGCTTCGAAGCACCGTTGCTGCTCGCACATTGCCTGGCCGCCAGCGAGGACAACTGGGGTGAATTGCTGCAACGTTGCGAGGAACACCGCGCCAGTCGCGAAACCCGCGAGTTGCATCAGGAGAGCCGGCAAATGGGCTACTCGTTGCAGCAATTGCTCAATGGCTTGCCGGAACTCGACGCGCCGGCCCGAGCCTTCCTCAAACAACGCAGCGAGCCACATCTGGCCCTGGGTTGGGCCTTGGCTGCACGCGCCTGGCAGATCAGCCCGCAGGACGCCCTGGCCGCATGGCTGTGGAGCTGGCTGGAAAACCAGTTGGCGGTGCTGATGAAGACCCTGCCCCTGGGTCAACAAGCCGCCCAGCGCCTGACCAGCGAACTGTTGCCGCTGCTTCAACAAGCTCAACAGAGCGCCACCCGAATCGATCCTGATCATTACGGCAGCGCCGCTTTCGGCCTGTCCCTGGCGTGTATGGCCCACGAGCGCCAGTACAGCCGTCTGTTCCGTTCCTAGGGCCGGTTATTTTGGAGAATCACATGAACACACAACCCCTGCGTGTCGGCATCGGCGGCCCGGTCGGCTCCGGCAAAACCGCCCTGACCCTGGCCCTGTGCCTGGCCCTGCGCGAGCGCTACAACCTGGCCGTCGTGACCAACGACATCTACACCCGCGAAGACGCCGACTTTCTGGTGCGCAACGAAGCCCTGGCACCGGAACGCATCATTGGCGTGGAAACCGGTGGCTGCCCGCACACGGCCATCCGCGAAGACGCCTCGATCAACCTCGAAGCCGTGGATCAACTCAATCGCCGCTTCCCGGGGCTGGACCTGATTCTGGTGGAGTCCGGGGGCGACAACCTCTCCGCGACCTTCAGCCCGGAACTGTCCGACCTGACGATCTATGTGATCGACGTCTCGGCCGGCGACAAGCTGCCGCGCAAGGGTGGACCGGGGATCTGCAAATCCGACCTGCTGGTGATCAACAAGATCGACCTCGCGCCGCTGGTCGGTGCCTCGCTGGAGATGATGAACAGCGACACCCAGCGCATGCGCAACGGCAAGCCGTTCGTCTTCAGCAATCAGAAAACCGGCCAGGGTCTGGAACAGATCATCGCCTTCATCGAACGCCAGGGTTTGCTGACCGCAGCCTGATCACGACTTCAACAAGGAAGCTTATCCATGACACTCAAAAGCATTCTCGGCGCTCTGACCCTGTTGCTGACTCCGGCCCTGGCCTTCGCCCATCCGGGGCACGGCGACAACGGTTTGATCGCCGGTATAAGCCATCCACTTGGCGGTCTCGATCACTTGCTGGCGATGCTGGCGGTCGGTCTTTGGGCAGCGCAGCAACAAGGTGCTGCACGCTGGGCGCTGCCGTGCACCTTTGTCGGCACGATGTTGATGGGAGGAGTGCTCGGGTTTGAAGGGTTGAACCTGCCGGCGCTGGAAAGCGGGATTGCCGCTTCCGTGTTGGCCTTGGGGCTGGCGGTTGCCTTGGCAGTGCGTCCACCATTGGTGATGGCGGTTATGGCGACGGCGTTGTTTGCGCTATTTCATGGTGTCGCGCATGGGCTGGAACTGCCGGACATGTCGAGTCCATGGACCTATGCCGCTGGTTTTGTAGCGGCCACAGCAGCGTTGCACGCGGCGGGTTATGCGCTGGTGCGGGTGCTGCCTCAGGCCGCAGCACCGCTGGTTCGACTGGCGGGTGTGGCATCGGCGGCGACCGGGGGGTGGTTGCTGGCAGGTTGATTTTTTACTGCCTGTGATGGCCCCATCGCGAGCAGGCTCGCTCCCACATTAGTCCTGTGCATATAGTTCCATTGTGGGAGCGAGCCTGCTCGCGATGACGGCCCGACAGACACCACCCCTCTCAGGCCTGCTAACATGTCGCGCAATCGCCCCTGCCGTGACGACGCCAGCCAATGCCGCCTGTTTCCCGCTCCGCCTCTCAGCCTGAATTGACCGCCCTGTTCGCCTCGGTGCAACAGCACTTCCTGAACGTCATCGTACCGCTCTGGCAAGGTCCGGGCTGGAACGCCGACATGGCGTTGCCCTACGAGGCGCTGGATGCCGAACACCAACCGCTGCCACCGCAACGCTACCGGGCCATGGCCTGTGCGCGGCAGTTGTATCTGTTTGCCAGCCTGATCGGTCAGCTGCCGGGCGCCGAAGAGCGTGCCGCCGCGTTGTTCCGCTCGTTGCAGCGGCACTTCCACGATGCCGAGCACGGTGGCTGGTTCTACAGCGTCGATGCACAAGGGGTGGCGCTGGATCAGCGCAAGGACCTCTACACCCACGCCTTCATCCTGTTCGCCTGCGCCCATTACTGGGACAAGATTCGCGAGCCACTGGTGGAGTCGGTACTCAACGCCTCGCTGGCAGTGATTGCGCAGCGTTTCGCCACGGACGACGGTCTGTACGAAGCCACGCTCGACCGTGACTGGACATCGCTGGACAGCGGCCCTTTGCAAAACCCGCTGATGCACCTGGCCGAAGCATTCCTCGCCACACTGGAAGTCCGTGAAGACCTGGAGGTGCAACACGCGCTCGTCGAGTTATGCACAGCCATGCACGCGCGCTTCATCGATCCGCAACACAGCGTGCTGATGGAAAAGCCGCTGGGCTCTGTGGATAACTGGTTTGAGCCGGGGCATCAGTTCGAGTGGTATTTCCTGCTGGAATCCTCACCGCTGTTACGCCATTCGGCGCTGCATGCCGATCTGGCGCGGGCCTTCGCCTTTACCGAGCAAGTGGGCGTCGATCAGCCGACTGGCGCTGTGCGGGCGATGCTCGACTTCGGGACGGATGGCGGCGTCCGGGACGCCACGCAGCGTATCTGGGCCCAGGCTGAATACCTGCGCGCATTGACGCTGCGCCCGGACAGCGAAGCGGATGTACTGCGTCAATTACAGGCGTTACAGCAACACTCGCTGCATGTTGGCGGCTGGTTTGAGTGCCGTGACGAGCACGGTGAAGTCAGCCGCCGCGACATGCCGTCGACCACGCCCTATCACCTGGCGACCTGTTATCGCGGGTTGGCGCAATATCTCGGCTGACTGATCTAACGCTTTCGCGAGCAGGCTCGCTCCCACAGGTTTTGTGTTGGTCACAAAATTCTGTGCCGACACAAATCCACTGTGGGAGCGAGCCTGCTCGCGATTGACCTCGAAGAGGTCGCCTCATCACTCAGTCCACTTGCGATCCCCGGTAAAACTGATGGTCAGCCATCGCGCTGCATCCGGCTTACCGAGCTTCGCGGAAATCTCCTCGCGCAAACTGTCCAACTGCCCTATTCCGTCTAGCCAGTAATCCTTCGGCAATACGATGTGAATCTCGATGAAGCAGGCCCTGCCGTGTTTCTGCACGTAGGAAATGTAGTCGTCGAAGCCATGCTCGACCTTCGCCACCTCCATCACCTGACGCACCTTGTCGTCCAGTTGATCCGGGACGATCCCCAACACATCGCGCAATGCCGGCCCGAGGATTTTGAACGCTGGAGGAAGCATGCCCAGGGCCAGCAGAATCAGAATCATCGGGTCGACATACACCGCCCACTTGTCGTAACCCTGAGTCTTGAGCAGCAGCGCGATCAGGAAACTCACCAGCAGTCCCGCCGACAGCATCGCGTCCACCAGCCAACTGATGTTGTCGAACTGGATCAGCGATGATTTGAGTGTGCGATTGCGCTGGCGGACGTAGAAGAAGTAAATCAGTTCAACGACGGTGAACACCGCCGCGTAGAGGATCACCAGACCGAGCTCGACCTCGCGGCCACCACTGATGATGCCGAACACACCGTTGAGAAACGCGTAAACGGCCACCAGGAATATGAAACAGCCTTCGATCACCAGCACCATGGGCTCCAGGTGCCAGGAGCCGAACTGGAAGCGCTGGTTGCTTTCTTTGGCGATCAGCCGGGCGGTGATCAGCATCAGGACCTTGATGAAGGCCGCGATCAACGAAAAGAAGCCATCGAACAGGATGGATTGGGCGCCCGAAACAAAACCGGTGATGATCCCGGCGAATGTCACGGCAAGCATCAGGAAGGTCGATTGCTTGAGCAGCGACTGCTCGCCTCGATTACTCACTTGATCTCCTCTAAAACCTCTAGACCGCCGGGTGTGGCGGGCTGCTTGAGGAAGGAGTCTAGCTGATGCCTTCCACTGCCAATTCCGGCCCCTTCGCGAGCAGGCTCGCTCCCACAGGTTCAATGCGATCCATGTGGGAGCGAGCCTGCTCGCGAAAGGCCATTTTGCGGTCTTAAGACTTGCGCTCGATAGCAAACCCGGACCAGGTCTGGCTCACCGGCATCAGCTCCAGGCTGTTGATGTTGATGTGCGCAGGCGCATTGAGGACCCAGAAAATGGTCTCGGCGATGTCTTGTGGCTGAATCGGCTCGGCGCCGGCATAAGTGGCGTTGTAGCGCTCCTGGTCCCCGGCAAAACGCACCAGCGAGAACTCACTCTCGCACAGGCCAGGCTCGATGTTGCTGACCCGTACGCCCGTGCCTTGCAGGTCGCAGCGCAAGTTCAGGGAGAACTGTTTGACGAACGCCTTGGTCGCGCCATACACGTGGCTGCCCGGGTACGGATAGTTGCCGGCGATGGACCCCAGGTTGACGATGCCGGCACCACGACCGTGGGCGATCAGCCGTGGCAACAGTAGACGGGTGCTGTACATCAGGCCTTTGACGTTGGTATCGACCATGGTGTCCCAATCGTCCAGGTCGCACTTGGGCGCCGGGTCAACGCCCAGGGCAAGCCCGGCGTTGTTGATCAACCCGCGCAGTTTGGCGAAGGATGGCGGCAGATTGGCAATCGCCTCTTCCATGGCCTTGCGATCACGCACATCGAGCACCAGGCCATGGACTTCGGTCTGCTTCGACAGCTCGGCGCACAGCGCATTGAGACGCTCTTCACGACGGCCAGTCAGCACCAGTTTCCAGCCGGCCTCGGCAAAACGACGGGCACAGGCTTCACCAAAACCGGAAGTCGCGCCGGTAATAAACAGGGTGTTGGTCATCGTGTTCTCCTTGCTTCGGCTGATCGCCAGCCATTGGAATAGAAAATCAGCAGGCAGCATGCCCGGCCACGCTCATACCGGCAACCTTTGCCCCGTAGGAGCTGCCGCAGGCTGCGATCCTTTGATCTTGCCGTGCGCCTGTGGAAAAGATCGCAGCCTGCGGCAGCTCCGTTCACCGCACTTTCTGTATGAAAATCGATCAATCCTTGCAAGCCCTTTACCAGCGTGGCCTGCAGCCATGTGCGCGCACGTTATCCACAGGCCGGTCCACAGTCTTTGGGGGCAAGTGGAAAAGCTGCAAGCCGCTATCCACAAGGCTTTGCGCGGGGTTTAAAACTTTTTTGCTTGACCCTCAACCGCCAGCTGTGTAGCCCTTGGCCATTTTCGCGACTGACGGGTCAAACCCGCGATGGCGCCAAGCCAGTAACCACGGCCTTCAGCCGGGTCTTTCCAGAGTTTAGTCACAGACTTATCCACAGGCGTGCCCATGCCGATTCCACGCACTTTCGTCCCGAACAAAAAGGTTGACAAAGCGGCCTTGAAGTTGCGCAAAAGCACCTGATCAAAAAACAACCAGACCTCTACAAGCCACGACTTTAAAGGCCTCCAGCCAGCTACTCCCACGTTATTCACAGTCGGCTCCACAGCAAACGGGGACAAGTCAAAACTGTGACAAAACAACTATTTGCAGCGGCTTTATGTCGCGCTTTGCGAGCTTGAGAATATTGTTTTCCACAATTTCCAGTAGGAGCGAGCTTGCTCGCGATGGACGTCAACGATAACGCGAACATTCTGGATGAACGCGTTGCCCTGGAGACCTTCGCGAGCAAGCTCGCTCCTACACGGGGATTAGCTGGATTGGAGATGTAAAAAAGCCCCGACGATTGCGCGCCGGGGCTTGTGCACAACAAAGCAGACTCAGTGCCCGCCGAGATAGGCGTTACGCACGTCCTCGTTGACCAGCAACTCCTTGCCGGTACCCGTCATGCGGATTTCGCCGTTGACCATCACGTACGCCCGGTCTGACAACCGCAGGGCGTGGTTGGCGTTCTGCTCCACCAGAAAGATGGTCATGCCGGTCTTGGCCAGTTCCCGCAGTGTTGCGAAGATCTGTTTCACCACAATCGGCGCCAGGCCCAGGCTCGGCTCATCCAGCAGCAGCAACTTGGGCCGACTCATCAGTGCCCGGGCGATGGCGAGCATTTGCTGCTCGCCGCCAGACATGGTCATCGCCCGCTGGGTGCGCCGCTCTTCGAGCCGCGGGAACAGCTCGAACATGCGTTGCATGTCTTCCTTGGCGTACTTGTCACCGATAGGGATAGTGCCCATCAGCAGGTTCTCCTCGACAGTCATGTCGGGAAACACCCGCCGCCCTTCCGGCGATTGCGCAATGCCATTGGAAGCGATGTAGTGGGACGACTTGTGGGTGATGTCCACACCCTGATAGAGGATCTGCCCGTCCGCCGCCCGCGGCTGGCCGAAGATCGACATCAGCAGGGTCGACTTGCCGGCACCGTTGGAGCCGATCAGGCTGACGGTTTCCCCCTCCTTGATGTGCAGCGAGACCTTCTTCAGGGCCTGGATCGGCCCGTAAAACACATCCAGTTCCTTGAGTTCGAGGATGGGTTTGCTCATAGCACCACTTCCTCTTCATCGGCGCCCAGATAGGCCGCAATCACTTTCGGGTCGTTACGAATCGCATCGGGTCCGCCCTCGGCGATGACGATGCCGTGGTCCAGGACCACGATGTGATCGGAAATACTCATTACCATGCCCATGTCGTGTTCGATCAGCACCACGGTCAGATCGTGCTCGTCGCGCAGCAGCCGGATCATCGCGCTCAGCGCTTCGGTTTCCTGGGGGTTGAGGCCGGCGGCCGGCTCGTCAAGGCAGATGATCTGCGGACGGGTGCACATGGCACGGGCGATTTCCAGGCGGCGTTGCTGGCCGTAGGACAGTTCACCGGCCAGGCGGTTGGCGCAATCCACCAGGTCCACCACCTCCAGCCAGTAGAACGCGTGGTCCAGCGCATCGCTTTCGGCCTTGCGGTAGCCCTTGGTATTGAGTATGCCGGCCAGCATGCTGCGGTTGACCCACATGTGCTGGGCCACCAGCAGGTTTTCCAGCACCGACATTTCCTTGAACAGGCGAATGTTCTGGAAGGTCCGCGCCAGCCCGGCGCGATTCACCAGGTGGGTGCCGCCGAAAGCCTTGTAGAACAGCCGACTGGCGAAGGATTTCGGCGAAACGAAATCCGTTGGCTTGAACGACTCACCCAGCAACTTGATGACGTTGGTCTGTTGTCCACGAATGTTGAGTTCGATCTTGCCGCCGGAGGCTTTATAGAACCCGGTCAGGCAGTTGAACACCGTGGTCTTGCCGGCGCCGTTGGGGCCGATCAGGGCGAAGATCGAGTTGCGCTTGACCTTCAGGCTGACATCGCTCAACGCCTTGATGCCGCCAAAGTGCATCATCAGCTTTTCTACACTGAGTACGACTTCGCTCATGGCGCTACTCCTTTACGCGGGGTCACACCGGTACGGCTGATCCGAATCAGGCCGCGCGGTCGCCAGATCATCATCAACACCATCAGGATGCCGAACAGCAGCACACGGTACTCGGCAAAGCCACGCAGCAGTTCCGGGGCGACGGTCAGCACGAAGGCTGCAATCACCACGCCTATGGTCGAACCCATGCCACCCAGTACCACGATGGCGAGGATCAGCGCCGATTCGAAGAAGGTGAACGAGGTCGGGTTGACGAAGCCTTGGTAAGTGGCGAAGAACACTCCGGCCAGACCTGCCGTCGAGGCACCGATAGTGAACGCCGAGAGCTTGACCAGTACGTGATTCAGGCCCATGGAGCGGCAGGCGATTTCGTCTTCACGCAGGGCTTCCCAGGCGCGGCCGACCGGCATGCGGGTCAGGCGATGCTTGATGTGCAGCACGGCCAGGACCACCAGGAACAACACGGCGTAGATGAAGTAGTACTTCACGTCAGGGTTGTAGGCGATGCCGAAGAACTCATGGAACGGCACCCCGCCTTCTTTCGCCCTTTTTCCGAACTCGATGCCGAAGAAGGTTGGCAACGGCGCTGCCATGCCATTCGGCCCGCCGGTCAGGGACAGCCAGTTGTTGAGGATCAACCGAATGATTTCACCGAAACCCAGGGTCACGATCGCCAGGTAGTCACCGTGCAGGCGAAGCACCGGGAAACCGAGGATGCAACCGGCCAGACCGGCTGTGATCGCCGCCAGTGGCAACACCGTCCAGAAACCCAGCCCCAGGTACTGATAACCGAGCGCCAGGCCGTAGGCGCCGATGGCGTAGAACGCCACGTAACCCAGGTCGAGCAGGCCAGCCAGGCCGACCACGATGTTCAAACCCAGCCCCAGCAATACGTAGATCAGCCCGAGGATGACCACGCCCAACAGGTAGGAGTTGGAGAAAAACGGGAACACCACGGCGATGACGATCAGCAGCGGGATGATCCAGCGCAACCGCGACTTGTAGTCTGGCGCCAGGACATGCACCCCGGAACCTGTCGTTTCAAAGCCTTCGAGGATTTTCAGACCCCTGGCTGTCTGCAGGAACATGCTCAGGGCAAAGCGGCCGGCCATGACGATCGCCACGATCCACGCCACCCGGGTGGTTTCCAGGTTGAAGCCATAGCCATCGAGAACGACGCCGACAATCGGCCCGAACACAATCAGGGCAATGAGGCCGGCAAGAATCGCGTCAACCAGACTTTTTTTGATATCAATGGTTTTTTTAGTGGTTGAAGACATCGCTTACACCTTCGACACAAGAGGACGACCGAGCAGGCCTTGAGGCCGAAAGACCAGAACGAGGACCAGCAACGAGAAGCTGAAAACGTCTTTGTAGTCCGAGTTCACCAGACCGGAAAACAGCGACTCGGAAATCCCGAGAATGATCCCGCCAAGCATTGCGCCAGGCAGTGAGCCAATCCCGCCGAGCACTGCGGCGGTGAACGCCTTGATCCCGATGATGAAGCCGGCATAGAAGTCGAATGTCCCGTAGTTCATGGTGATCAGCACGCCGGCCAGGGCCGCCATCGCTGCACCGATGATGAACACGTAGGAAATCACCCGATCGGTGTTGATCCCCAGGATCGAAGCCATCTTGCGGTCTTGCTGGGTCGCACGGCACATGCGGCCGAGCTTGGTGTACTTGATGACGTAGGTCAGCAGGCCCATCCCGACGAACGCAGCAACCAGAATGAAGACCTTGGTGTAGGTCAACTGAACGAAACCGGTACCGATATCAACGCGCCAGGCCCCCGAGAGCAGAGTTGGAACGCCTTGTTGCTTCGCACCCTGGGCGATCTGTGCATAGTTTTGCAGGATCAGCGAGATGCCGATCGCACTGATCAGTGGTGCCAGTCGGGTGGAGTTGCGCAGGGGTTTGTAGGCCACACGCTCGATGACCCAGCCATACACCGCCGTGACGACGATGGTGAAGATCAGTGTGCCGAGCATCAGCAGCGGAAAAGATTCGATACCGAAGTATGCCAGCAGAGCCAGACTGATTGCCGCGAGGTAAGCGGAAATCATGTAAACCTCGCCGTGGGCGAAGTTGATCATGCCGATGATGCCATAGACCATTGTGTAGCCGATGGCGATCAGGCCATAGACCGACCCGAGGGTCAGGCCGTTGACCAGTTGCTGCAGGAAAATACCATCCATAACGCAATCTCACGCAATGAGAACCTGCACTGTGGCTGTGCGGTTCTTCTAAGGAAAATACAGATTTACGTCGGAGCAATGTCAGCCACGATCAGATAGGCCACCACGCTCCCCTGTAGGAGCTGGCTTGCCAGCGAAAGCGGTTGAACATTCAACAAAGTTGTCGTCTGCCAGTCCGTCATCGCGAGCAAGCTCGCTCCCACAGGGGACCCGTGGCGTTCACCCGATCGAGTCAGCCCTTACTTCTGTTTTTCCAACTGGTGGTATTTGCCATCCTTGTCCCACTGGTAAACCACGTAGTCGGAGACTTTCAGGTCGCCCTTGCTGTCCCAGGTCTTCTCGCCCATGACGGTCTTGACAGGGTTTTTCTTCAGCCAGGTAGCAGCGTCTTCGCCCTTGTTGGATTTGGCGCCGTTGAAGGCGGCAGCGAGGGTCTGGACCGATGCGTAGGCGTACAGGGTGTAGCCTTCAGGTTCGGTACCTTTCTTGCGGAACTCATCCACGACGGTCTTGCTGTCTGGCAGCAAGCGTGGGTCGGCACCGAAGGTCATCAGCACGCCATCAACGAATTGCGGACCGCCAGCGGTGGTCACCAGTTCATCGGTCACGATGCCGTCATCGGACATGAACTTGACGTCCTTGAGGCCTTGTTCACGTAGTTGACGCACCAGAGGACCGGCTTCCGGGTGCAGACCACCGAAGTAGACGACGTCAGCGCCGGCACCGCGGATCTTGGTCACGATGGTGCTGAAGTCTTTCTCGCCACGGGTCAGGCCTTCATACAGCACAGGCGTTACGCCGCGCTTGACCAGTTGAGCCTTGGTGGCATCCGCCAGGCCCTGGCCGTAGGTGTCCTTGTCGTGCAGCACGACAACCTTCTTGCCCTTGAGCACGTCGACGATGTAGTCGCCGGCCACGATGCCTTGCTGGTCGTCACGCCCACACATACGGAACATGGCGCTCAGGCCGCGCTCGGTCACGGCCGGGTTGGTGGAGCCCGGGGTGATGGCGATGATGCCCGCTTCGTCGTAGATCTCGGAGGCCGGGATGGTCGACGAGGAGCAGAAGTGACCGACCACGCCGGCGACTTTCTGGTTGGTCAGGTCTTTGGCGACCGTCACAGCCTGTTTCGGTTCGCAGGCGTCATCGCCCTTGACCAGTACGATTTTTTCCCCGTTGACACCGCCCGACGCGTTGACCGCATCGGCCGCCGCCTGTGCACCCTTCATGTACTGTTCGCCAAATGCCGCGTTGGCGCCTGTCATTGGTCCCGCTACGCCGATCTTGATGTCAGCCTGAGCAAACGCAGAAACACCCAGCGCAGTTGCCACTGCGAGGGCCAGAAAGCCTTTCTTGTAAAACGTCTGGGACATGAGGTGGTGCTCCATGGTTTTTTTAATTGGCAATGCGACTTCACTGAATGCTCAGAGCAAGGGCCGTGCCATCGGTTTTTTATTCTGAAAAAAGTCGCTGCTTTCTTGTTATTTCGACTGTTTCTGGCCCATTTTCATTGGGCGTGCAACCGTCTAGACCGCGGAAGGTAAAACCATTATTTTTTTGAGGCGCAACCCGCCTGCGCCATCATTGCAACCGCAGCTTTAAACGAAGTGCAACCAGCCTGTAACAACGTGCGTCACCGAAGTGCACACTGCTGGTGCGGGACTGCTACAACCCGCACCACTACAGGCTAGCCGCAGATCGAAAAAGCGCCGCTTCCCACTGCAAAAATCAACCTTCAGATCACGATCCGCAGGCACTGGCCTGCGTGATACAGCGAGAATCCCGCCTCATACAGACAGCTGCGCAACCCTGCTCCGGCCAATGGCTGCATGGGCGCGAAAGGAATCGGTAGCGCTTGAGGATTTCCGTTACACAGGTAATCGGCGAAGGCCTTGCCGACCACCGTTCCCGTGGTTACGCCCCGCCCGTTGTAGCCGGTGACTGCCACCAAACCGGGCGCCGGTTCGAACAGGCGCATCAAATGATCGGGAGTGAAGGCAATGCAACCGGTCCAGGTGCACTCCCACTCCACCGGCTTGAGGTACGGGAAGTAGTGTTGCTGTACCCGGTCGGCCCAAGCCTTGAGAAACCAGGCCGGTTTCCGATTGCCATTACCGAGACTGCCCAGCAGCAGGCGTCCGTCTTTATCCCGACGAATGCTGCTCAAGACCTGGCGGGTGTCCCAGGAACCCTGGCCGCCGGGAAGAATTTGCCGGGCAGCCTCTTCGGTCAGCGGGGCCGAAGCCACCTGGTAGTAATACCCGGGGAAGAAATTGCGCCGCAGTTCCGTCCAGTCGCCTTCGGTGTAGGCATTGGAGGCAATCACAACTTTCTCGGCCATGACCGACCCCTGGGCGGTTTGCACTGACCAACGCTGGCCCTGACGCTCGAGTCGGGTGACCGGGGAATGATCGAACAATTGACCGCCCAGGCCGATGGCCGCTTTGGCCAGCCCCGTGGTATAGGCCATCGGGTTGAGCGTGCCGGCACGGCGATCAAGCAACGCAGCGGCAATCTTTTTCGTACCAGTGGCTTGTTCGCAGGCCTGACCGGTCAACAACTCCACCGGTGCCCCGCGGCGCTTCCATTGTTCTTCACGACTGCGCAAGTCGGCTTCGCCACGGGTATTGTGCGCCATGTGCAGCGTGCCTTCGCGGCGCAACTGGCAATCGATGTTGTACTTGTCCACAAGGCTGAACACCAGGGACGGTGCTGCACCCAGCATGCGGTTGAGCTGACTGCCGACTTGCGTACCAAACCCGGCTTCGATCTCGTCCGGTGGAATCCACATCCCGGCGTTGACCAGCCCGACGTTGCGCCCCGAACCACCGTGGCCGGCGCGATGGGCCTCCAGCACACAAACGGTCTTGCCTTGCTCCAGCAGATGCACCGCCGCCGACAAACCGGTAAAACCGGCGCCGATGACGCAGACATCCACCGAAACCTCGCCCTTGAGGGCCGAATTGTCCGGCCTTTGCGGCGTCAGTTTTTCCCACAGACACTCTTCGCGTAACGGCATTGCCAGACTCCAGGCAGAAACCTAACAAACTGTAGGAGCGAGCTTGCTCGCGATGGACGCCAACGATAACGCGTGCTTGCCGCATGAACGCGTTGTTCTGACGTTTTTCGCGAGCGAGCTCGCTCCTACATGGGGATCGTTGTTCGATTAGAGATTCAGTCGAACGTAATACCCTGCGCCAACGGCAACTCCAGCGAATAGTTCACGGTGTTGGTCTGGCGGCGCATGTAGCCGCGCCATGCATCGGATCCGGACTCACGACCACCGCCGGTTTCTTTCTCGCCACCAAATGCACCACCGATTTCAGCGCCGCTCGGGCCGATATTGACGTTGGCGATGCCGCAGTCACTGCCCACCGCCGACATGAACTGCTCGGCTTCACGCACGTCAGTGGTGAAGATGCACGAGGACAGGCCTTGCGGTACGGCGTTGTTCAGGCGCAGGGCTTCCTGGAAATCGCTGTAACCGACCACGTACAGGATCGGGGCGAAGGTTTCGTGGCAGACCACATCGCTCTGCTCCGGCATTTCGACAATGGCCGGCGACACGTAGTAGGCATTCGGGAACTTGTCTTGCAGCTGACGCTCACCGCCAAACACCCGGCCGCCTTCGCTCAAGGCCTGCTCCAGCGCGTCCTGCATGTTTTCGAAGCTTTGTTTGTCGATCAACGGGCCGACCAGGTTGCCTTCCAGCGGATGGCCGATACGCACTTTCGAGTACGCGGCTTTCAGGCGGGTGACGATCTCTTCTTTCACCGACTCATGCGCGATCAATCGACGCAGGGTGGTGCAGCGCTGGCCGGCGGTGCCGGCGGCGCTGAACAGAATCGCGCGAACGGCCATGTCCAGGTCGGCGCTCGGGCCGAGGATCATTGCGTTGTTGCCGCCCAGTTCGAGAATGCTGCGGGCGAAACGTGCGGCGATTTTCGGCGCCACTTCGCGGCCCATGCGGGTGCTGCCGGTGGCGCTGATCAGGGCCACGCGCGGGTCATCCACCAGCGCTTCGCCGGCATCGCGGCCACCGATGATCACCTGGCTCAGGTGCGCTGGCGCGTCGCTGAAATTCTTCAGTACGCGATCGAACAGCGCCTGGCAGGCCAATGCGGTCAGTGGCGTCTTTTCCGACGGTTTCCAGATCACCGGGTTGCCGCAGACCAGTGCCAGCGTGGCGTTCCAGGCCCAGACCGCGACCGGGAAGTTGAATGCGCTGATCACGCCGACGACGCCCAGCGGATGCCAGGTTTCGCGCATGTGGTGGCCTGGGCGCTCAGAGGCGATGGTCAAACCGTACAGCTGACGGGACAGGCCGACGGCGAAGTCGCAGATGTCGATCATTTCCTGAACTTCACCCAGGCCTTCCTGGGTGATCTTGCCGGCCTCCCAGGACACCAGCTCGCCGAGGTCGGCCTTGTATTCACGCAGGATGTCACCCAGTTGCCGCACCAGTTCGCCACGGCGCGGCGCCGGAACCTTGCGCCAGAGTTCGAACGCATGATCTGCGCGACTGATGTGCTGCTCGACTTCAGCAGCGCCCTCCCAGTTCACGGCAGCGATCCTGCTGCCATCGATCGGCGAATGCACCGGCACTTTGCCGTTCTGGTACAGGGCCGGGTTCACACCTAGACGATCAAGCAATGCGGCAACCATGGGTCACTCCTCAAGCAAAAGACAGAACACGTGCAGCCGGAAATTCACGGCTGATCAGACCTGTAGTTTTAGCTGCCCGGAGGTTACTCAACAAACGACCATTAAGAGAGATATCATTCCGTTTATTCATGCTGTGCATTGCTGGCAATAAGAAACAAGAACCAAGGACCGCCCATGCTGAATAAACGCTACTTGCCATCGATCGCTGCGTTGCAGTGCTTCGAGGCCGTCACCCGGCACTTGAGCTTCACCCGGGCCGCCGAAGAGTTGAACCTGACCCAAAGCGCCGTGAGCAAACAGGTTGCGCAACTCGAAGAGCTGTTGCAACACCTGCTGTTTCGCCGGGTGCGCCGTCGCCTGCAGATGACGCCGGCGGGCGATCTGTATCTGGTTGAGGTGCGAAAAATCCTCACGCAGGTCGAGATGTCGACCCATTACCTGCGTTCCTACGGTGGCGAAACAGAAGTCCTGCGGGTTTCGACGCCTCCCACCTTCGGCGCACGCTGGCTGGTGCCGCGCCTGAAAGGCTGGCGTCTGCGGCACCCGTCGATCCACCTGGACCTGTGCAGCGAACAGGAGGCCGACGACCTGTTGCAAGGTCGCAGCGATCTGGCGTTCTACTTCGGCCAGGGTTCGCGACCCGGCACCGAATGCCTGAAGCTGTTCGGCGAAGAGTTGGTGCCTGTGTGCGCCCCGGGCAGCCTGCCTGCCCAACCGTTCACCGATCCGACGCAACTGTCCGATCTGGTACTGCTGCAAAACGCCTCCCGCCCCCAGGCCTGGCACGACTGGTTCGAGCATCAGGGCTACCACACCGAGCACAGCTACCACGGCCCGCGTTTCGAAACCTTTTACATGTGCATCCGCGCCGCCCAGGTCGGTTGCGGCGTGGCGTTGCTGCCGCGCTTTCTGGTGGAGGAGGAACTGGCTGACGGCAAGCTGGTCATTCCCTGGCAGCATGCAATGCCCAGCACGGACGCGTACTACCTGGCGTATCCGGAGCATTCGGCGGAAGTGCCGAAAGTGCGGGATTTTGTAAAGTGGATGCTGGAGCAGATCGATAGCCCGGATGTCCCACAACACTGAGCCTTTGCACAATCCCTGTGGGAGCGAGCTTGCTCGCGATGGCGTCATTAAATTCAATATTTGAATTGCCTGTCAGTCCGCTATCGCGAGCAAGCTCGCTCCCACAAGGATCTGGTGCAGTTTAAAAAATTGCTGGCAATCCCCATCACCGTTATGCGCCACTAGCTCTATTCAATGTGGAGAACCCCCCGTTATGAGCGAGAGTGTGTTTGCCGATCGCATCGTGCAGAACCTGCTCGACACCGACTTCTACAAACTGACGATGATGCAGGCGGTGCTGCACAACTACCCGAACGTCGAAGTCGAATGGGAGTTTCGTTGCCGTAACAGCGAGGACTTGTGCCCGTACCTGGCGGAAATCCGCTTCCAGATCGAGCGCCTGGCCGAACTGAGCCTGAGCGCCGATCAGTTGAGCTTTCTGGAGCGCATCAGCTTCCTGAAGCCGGACTTCCTGCGCTTTCTCGGATTGTTCCGCTTTAACCTGCGCTACATCCACACCGGCATCGAAAACGGTGAGCTGTTTATCCGCCTGCGGGGCCCCTGGCTGCATGTGATCCTGTTCGAAGTGCCGCTGCTGGCGCTGGTCAGCGAGGTGCGCAACCGCTATCGCTACCGCGAAATCGTACTGGAGCAGGCCCGCGAGCAGCTCTACCGCAAGTTCGACTGGCTGAGTGCCAACGCCAGCAGCGATGAATTGTCCGAATTGCAGGTGGCCGATTTCGGCACGCGCCGTCGCTTCTCGTATCGCGTGCAGGAAGAAGTGGTGAATGTGCTCAAGCACGACTTCCCCGGACGCTTCGTCGGCACCAGCAACGTGCACCTGTCCCGGGAGCTGGACATGAAACCGCTGGGCACCATGGCCCACGAGTGGATCATGGCGCACCAGCAACTCGGCCCACGGCTGATCGACAGCCAGATCGCCGCCCTCGATTGCTGGGTCCGCGAATACCGTGGCCTGCTGGGGATTGCCCTGACCGACTGCATCACCATTGATGCCTTCCTCGGCGATTTCGATCTGTTTTTCGCCAAGCTTTTCGACGGTTTGCGCCACGATTCAGGCGATCCGGTATTGTGGGCGGAAAAAGCCATCGCCCACTATCACAAGCTCGGCATCGACCCGATGAGCAAGACACTGACGTTCTCCGACAGCCTGACCCTGCCCAAGTCCCTGGAGATATTCCGGGCGCTGCGCGGTCGGATCAATGTCAGCTTCGGCATCGGCACCAACCTGACCTGTGATATTCCGGGTGTCGAACCGATGAACATCGTGCTTAAAATGGCCGCCTGCAACGGCCAGCCGGTGGCGAAGATCTCCGACGAGCCAGGCAAGACACACTGCAAAGACCCGAATTTCGTCGCTTACCTGCGACACGTTTTCCAGGTTCCTGCCGCCCTTTCAAGTACATCAAACAAGGAGTGAATTCATGCAAGCCGTACAGCGTGAGATTGCTGAACAGCTCAAGGTCCAGCCGCCATTCGCCGACGAAGCCGCCCTTGAGGCCGAAGTCGCCCGGCGGGTGACCTTCATTCAGGACTGCCTGGTCAACTCCGGGCTCAAGACCCTGGTACTGGGCATCAGTGGCGGTGTTGACTCCCTGACCGCCGGCCTGCTGGCCCAACGGGCCGTCCGTGAACTGCGCCAGCGCAGCGGTGATGCCGCCTATAAGTTCATCGCCGTGCGCCTGCCCTACGAAACCCAGTTCGATGAGCACGACGCCCAAGCGTCGGTGGACTTCATCAAACCGGACGAGCGCCACACCGTGAACATCGGTCCGGCGGTCAAATCCCTGGCCAATGAAGTGGCGGCCTTCGAAGGCAAACATGCGGTGTCGGTGGACTTCGTGCTCGGCAACACCAAGGCGCGCATGCGCATGGTCGCCCAGTACACCATCGCCGGCGCAGCCCATGGCCTGGTGATCGGCACCGATCACGCGGCGGAAGCGGTGATGGGTTTCTTCACCAAGTTCGGTGATGGCGCCTGCGACCTGGCACCACTGAGTGGCCTGGTGAAAAACCAGGTCCGCGCCATCGCCCGCAGCTTCGGCGCGCCGGAGTCGTTGGTGGAGAAAGTCCCGACCGCCGATCTGGAAGACCTGTCGCCCGGCAAACCGGACGAAGCCTCCCACGGCGTGACCTACACCGAGATCGACGCGTTCCTGCACGGCAATCCGGTGCGTGAAGAGGCGTTCAAGATCATCGTCGATACGTACAACAAGACCCATCACAAGCGGGTGATGCCGCTTGCGCCTTGATTGGTGATGGAATGAAAAAGCCCGCTCAGGAGTGATCCTCAGCGGGCTTTTCTTTGGCCATTGCATTCATTGACGCTGATGCCCCCTTCGCGAGCAGGCTCGCTCCCACAGGTACGGCGGTGTCCCTGTGGGAGCGTGGCTTGCCCGCGATGAACGATAATGCGGTGGTCAGTCTTATTTCAGGGTAACGGTGCCTTTCATCATCGAGATGTGGCCCGGGAACGAGCAGAAGAAGCCGTAATCGGTACCGGCGGCCAGCTTCGATACGTCGATGGTCAGCGTGTCTTTCTCGCCGGCACCGATGATTTTGGTGTGAGCGATTACGCGCTCGTCGCCGTCTTTCAGGTAGTTCTTGTCAATGCCAGCGGCCAGGCCGTCAGTGGCGATCGGCTGCATGTCAGCGGTTTTGCTGATCACCAGGTTATGGCCCATGACGTTCTTCGGCAGGCTGCCGGAGTGGGTCAACTCGACGGTGAAGGTCTTGCAGCTCTTGTCGATTTCAATGGCCTTTGTGTTGAAGGACATTTGATCGGTGGAGTCAATGGTGGTCTTGCACTCGGCAGCCATCAATTGGCTGCTGGCCAGTGTCAACAGGGATACCGCAACAAGTTTGGCAAACATGGTGAATCTCCAGGGCAGGGTTAATGAAATCGCGAATGAACAGAAGACTGCCTGAAAACTTCGTAAGTTCATATGACTTGAATCAAAAATTGTATACAACTTTTGGGCTATGACGCCGATACGAAATATCTACCGGCCAGGTGTCTGGTCCGGGCCTATCATCAGGCCGTCCCCCTTCAAATGGAACGCCTGTCATGTCGATCAACAGCCTGTTGTGCAGTTTGCTCGCCGCCTACGCCTGCGGCGCCAGCGGTACGTACGAAACCCCGGAAAACCAAGTCTAGCCCTTGGAGTGCCATGCGCCTGCCTTTACTCTGTGAGCCTGAGCGAACATGGAGCAAGGCATGTCTTTAACATCCGTTTGTGTATTTTGTGGTGCCAGCACCGGCACCAACCCGGCTTACCGCGAAGCAGCCGTTGCCCTTGGCCGGGCATTGGCCGAGCGCAAATTGACCCTGGTGTATGGCGGTGGCGCCGTAGGCCTGATGGGCATCGTTGCCGATGCGGCCCTGGCGGCTGGCGGTGAAGTGATCGGCATCATCCCGCAAAGCCTCAAGGACAAGGAAATCGGCCACAGCGGCCTGACTCGCCTGGAGGTCGTCGATGGCATGCACGCACGCAAGGCGCGGATGGCCGAGCTCAGCGATGCCTTTATCGCACTGCCCGGTGGCCTTGGCACCCTCGAAGAACTGTTTGAAGTCTGGACCTGGGGCCAGCTCGGCTACCACGGCAAACCGCTGGGTTTGCTGGAAGTGAACGGTTTCTACAGCAAATTGACGTCTTTTCTCGATCATATCGTCGGCGAAGGCTTCGTTCGCGGGCAGCACCGTGACATGCTGCAAATGAGCGAATCGCCGCAAACCCTGCTCGATGATCTGGATGCCTGGCAACCTTGCGTAGCGCCAAAATGGGCCGAGCAAAAACCCAGCTAACGGCTCGGCACCGATACAGGGCAGAATATGCGCCGCTCAACCTCACCTTCGACCCCAGAGGATCGCCCATGGCCAAACCTAATTATTCCTTCGCCAAACGTCAGAGAGACTTGGCCAAGGAGCAGAAGAAAGAGGAAAAGCTTCAGCGCAAGAAAGCTACAGCTGAAGAAGAAGCCGCCGCACTGAACCCGGAAGCAGAAGGTGAAGTGGCCGCAGAAAGTGATGTTGAAGCACCGAAAGATCAGGCGCCCGACGCCTGAGACCCTCAGGGCCCGATGATCTGATCAGGCCCACCGGGGATTCTCTGTAGGAGCGAGCTTGCTCGCGATGGTCGTTAACGATGACGCGGGAAACCGGGAGAAACGCGGTGCCCTGTCGTTTTTCGCGAGCAAGCTCGCTCCTACAGGGGACCTGCGTTAATCCAGTGGCATCACCGTTACCCGAACTTCCGGGTCGTGGTTCCCCCCTCCCAGAATCACCCCCCGCAATGGCGACACATCGGAAAAATCCCGCCCCCAGGCCAGGGTGATGTGCTCCAGTGCCGGTTGCACATTGTTGGTCGGATCGAAATCCACCCACCCCAGCACCGGGCAAAACACCGAAACCCAGGCGTGGGACGCATCGGCACCGATCAATCGCGGCTGCCCCGGTGGTGGCTGGGTCAGCAGGTAGCCGCTGATGTAGCGCGCTGCCAATCCTCTGGAACGCACGCAAGCGAGCATCAGGTGAGCAAAGTCCTGGCAGACCCCGCGTCGGCGCTCCAGCACCTCCACCAGCGGCGTCGCCACCTGGGTCGCCTCGGCATCGAAGGTGAACTCGCTGAAGATTTTCTCCATCAGCGCCTGCACGCCGAGCAGTAACGGTCGGCCGGGCGGAAAACAGCTTTGCGAGAACTCGACGAAGTTTCTCTTCAAATGCACATACGGCGATTCAAACCGGTACCGACAGGCGTCGAGCAATTGCGGCGACAGCGGTTGGCCGCTGTAGGTCAGCGCGTTTCGAGTGTTTTCCCACGCTGCAGACCGATTGAAGTCCAGCACAGGCCGGGGCAGCACTTCGATCGTGAGGCTGGCGTTGACCAGCAACTCATCGTGGGGACGCTCGAACGCCAGCCGGGTCAGCGGATTGCCGAATACATCCAGTTCATCGCGACGCGAGGTCGGCTGCGGACTGATCTGCAATTGCCGGTCGGTACAGCGCTGCCAGGCACAAGGCCGCGGCCACAAATGCGCCAGTTGCTGGGCCAGGGACACCGGGCTGTCGTAGTGATAATGGGTGTCGTGGAAAATCTGGTAGTGGGCGCTCATCAGACGGACACCGTGCGCTGGCTGACATCGTCGACATGGGCGAAATGCCGCAGCGCCAGCCGATCGGAAACTAGCCCGCTGGCGTCGGCGATCTCCTGCAACAGCGTGGCCAGCCCCTCGATGGCGGCGCGAACACTCGCGTCGCCGAACAGCGGATTTTCCAGGCAGCCCAGATCGAATCGCGTCAGGCGCTCTACCAATTGCGGCAGCGCTGCTTCACGCGGTACGCCAAAGTCATCATTGAGCCGTTTGAGGGTGCGGGTCACCAGTTTCAACTGGAACAACACGGCGTGAGGGTTCTGCTCGTCGAGCAACAACAGGTCGAGCACCGGGATCAGCTGCGCCACCGCCAGGTATCGAGAACGATAGGTGATACTGCTGTTGCCCAGTTCCAGCAACCACTCAAGCCCGGCCTGATCGAAAGCCCCGGCGCCCCGCAGGAACGCCGCCAGGCTGCCGCTGAGAAACTGCAGACGCTCGAGCCGCCGGCCAATCATCAGGAAACGCCAACCTTCGTCCCGGGTCATGTCGTCCAGGGCAAAGCCGGACAGTGCCGCCAGGGACATCACCAGACGGTTGAGGAAATCCAGCAACTCGCCGAAATCCGGCTCTTCGGTTTCCAGCTCCATGGCTTCACGCTGCAACTCCACCAGTGCCTGCCAGTTTTCCCGCGAGAGTTTGCCGCGCACCTGTGAAGCAGCCCACTGCAAGCGTTGCAGGTTGGAACGCAGGCTGAACGGCCAGTCATCGCCCAGCAGCGCCGCCAACAGGCGCTCCGGCAATTCGCCCTCATCGGGCAGCAGCATCAGCCGTTCGCCGAGATCCACCGCGGCCTGCAGGGCTTGCGGGTCGTCGCCGTCGACATAGCGCGCCAGCATGATGCGCAGCAAACGGGCACTGTCATCGCAACGTTCGCAGTAACGACCAAACCAGAACAGATTTTCCACCACCCGCGATGGCAGGTACGGATCGCGCCGCACCAGGTCATGCACGCCGATGTTGCGCTGGGCCTTCCATTGTTCGCCGCTGGGCGCACGATCGCCCAGCACCCAGGTGTCCTTGCTGGCGCCGCCGCGCTGCATCGACACCACTTCGGCATCGGCATCGGCGGCGACCCGGGTCAAGCCACCGGGCAGCACCCGATAACCCTCGCGGCTGGCCACCGCATACACGCGCATACCGATGGCACGGGGTTGCAGTTGACCGTCTTCGGCTTGCCAGATCGGCGCCTGGGACAATTGCGCGAGTTCTTGCGCCACATAAGCGTATGGCCGTGCCTGCATGCGTTCGGCGAGTTCCTCGCGCTGCTTTTCACTCAAATCCCGGCCAAATACCGGTGCAAAGCTCTGGGACGGAAATGCCGGTTTGATCAACAGCTCCGGCAGTTTGTCCAGGGCCTGGGCCAATACCGGCGCTTCGCCGCACCACCAGGTGGCGATGGACGGCAGGATCAGTTCTTCGCCGAACAGGAATTGATTGATCTTCGGCAGGAAACCCAAAAGGCCGGGGGATTCCAGCACACCGCTGCCCAGAGCATTGGCCACCAGTACCCGCCCCTGTCGCACGGCCTCGAGCAGGCCCGGCACGCCGAGGGCTGAGTCGGTACGCAGCTCCAGCGGGTCGCAAAAATCATCGTCGAGCCGACGCATGATCACGTGCACCCGGCACAGACCACTCAGGGTCTTCAAGTAGACCGTCGCATCGCGCACCGTCAGGTCGCCGCCCTCCACCAGTGGGTAGCCGAGCTGGCGGGCGAGGTACAAATGTTCGAAATAGCTTTCGTTGAAACGCCCCGGCGTCAGCAGCACGACCAATGGCGCGTCCCCGTCACTCGGGGCCTGACGAGCCAGGGTTTCCTGCAAAGTGCGAAAGAACCCGGCCAGGTGCTGCACCTTCAGATCGCGGTACAGCTCGGGAAAGGCCCGGGACACAATCGTGCGGTTTTCCAGCGCATACCCGGCTCCCGAAGGCGCCTGGGTACGATCCGCCGTCACCCACCAGCGGCCATCGGGTGTGCGCGCCAGATCCACGGCATACAGATGCAGAAAGGCTCCGTCAGGCGGGCTGATGCCCTGACAGGGCCAAAGGAAGTTGTTGTGACCGAACACCAGCTCGGCGGGCAAAAGACCTTCGGCAATCAGCCGTTGCGGACCGTAAAGGTCAGCCAGCACGGCATTGAGCAACCTGGCCCGTTGCCCGATGCCGGCCGCCAGGTGCTCCCATTCCTCGGCGGCAATGACATGGGGCAGCAGGTCCAGTTCCCATGGTCGGTCAGCGCCTTTGGGATCGGCATAAACGTTATAGGTAACGCCGTTCTCCTGGATTTGCCGGGTCAGCAGGGCCTGACGCTGCACCAATTGCGCCGGCGTGCTGCGTTGCAACTGTTCGAACAGTCGGCGCCAGTGCGGGCGCACGGCGCCACTGTCGTCGAGCAGTTCATGATAGGTGCCCGCCGTCAGCGGGTAGCGGTCTAGCAGGTCAGGCATGGAAAGCTCGGCAGACAGCAATGAACGCTCAGACTAACGCAGGCTCGTGACGCCCGGATATACGTAAAATCCGAGCGTCGCGTACGGTTTAGAAACGTCGCAAATCGAGCGTCATCGGCAGCTCGTCGTTAATGTCCAGATTGGGCACAGGAAGTTTCCCTGGTGTGTGTCCGACGCGGAAGAAACGCGCCATCCGCCGGCTCTCGGCCTCGTTGGCGTTGACCGGCAAGCTGTCGTAATTGCGCCCGCCCGGGTGGGCGACGTGGTACTGGCAGCCGCCCAACGAACGCTGCATCCAGGTATCGAGCAAGTCGAACACCAGGGGCGCGTGCACCGGGATGGTGGGCTGCAGGCAGTTGGCCGGTTGCCAGGCACGAAATCTCACGCCGGCGACGAATTCGCCTACACGCCCGGTGGGCTGCAATGGCACCGGCACGCCGTTGCAGGTCAGCAGATAACGCTGGGGTGGCAAGCCGCTGAGCTTGACCTGCAAACGCTCCAGCGACGAATCCACGTAACGCACCGTACCGCCCATGGCGCCCTCTTCGCCCAGCACGTGCCAGGGCTCGAGCGCTTGGCGCAACTCCAGCGCAATGCCACTGACGGCGTAGTCGCCAACCTTGGGAAAACGGAACTCCAGATGCGCGGCGAACCATTCGGCCCGCACCGGATAACCGGCGGCGTTGAGGTCAACGATGACATCGGCGAAGTCTTGCTCGATAAAGTGCGGCAACAGGAAGCGATCGTGCAGCTCCGTGCCCCAGCGCGCCAGTTTCGGCGGCGCATAGGGCTCGCGCCAGAACCGCGCGACCAGCGCCCGCAGCAACAATTGTTGCGCCAGGCTCATGCGGGCATGGGGCGGCATCTCGAACGCACGCAGCTCCAGCAATCCGAGGCGCCCGGTGGCACCGTCCGGCGAATAGAGCTTGTCGATGCAGAACTCGGCGCGGTGGGTGTTGCCGGTCACATCGATCAACAGATTGCGCAGCAGTCGATCCACCAGCCATGGCGGGCATTCCTCACCCGCTTCAGGCATTTGTGCGAAAGCAATTTCCAGTTCGTACAAGGCATCGTTGCGTGCTTCATCGACGCGGGGCGCCTGGGACGTCGGGCCGATGAACAATCCGGAAAACAGGTAAGACAGCGACGGATGGTTGTGCCAGTAACTGATCAGGCTGCGCAACAGATCCGGGCGCCGCAGAAACGGCGAGTCCCCCGGTGTCGCACCCCCCAGCACGAAATGGTTACCGCCGCCCGTGCCGGTGTGCCGACCGTCAATCATGAATTTCTCGGTGGTCAGCCGGGTCTGCCGCGCTTCTTCGTAGAGGAATTCGGTGCGCTCGACCAACTCATCCCAGGTCGCGGACGGCTGTACGTTGACTTCGATCACCCCCGGATCCGGGGTGATTCGGAAGTTGCTCAGGCGTGGATCGCTTGGCGGCTCATAGCCCTCCAGCAACACCGGGCACATCAGCTCTTCGGCAGTGGCTTCGATGGCAGCGACCAGTTCGAGGTAATCCTCGACCCGTTCCAGCGGCGGCATGAACAGGTACAACCGGCCTTCCCGCGCCTCGGCGCAGAAGGCGGTGCGGGTCAGCCAGTCGGCGGATTCGTCGATCTTCGGTGCGCGCTCTTGTACCTCGGCAGCTTCGCTTTGGCTTTGCAGTTGCGCGGTGTCGGGCAGCGGCGGGAAGTCTTGATTCGGGTCTTGCGGATGAATGAACGGATATTCCGCCGCTTTCACCCAAGGCTGCGAACCCAGCGGCAAGCGATAACCCAGCGGCGAGTCCCCTGGCACCAGGCGGCAGTGATCGTCGCGCAGATACCAGCGCCCGCTCTGCCACTGATCGCCTTTGGCGGTGCGCGCCAGCGGCAGGACCTGGCCGATGACCTTGTCCAGCCCTTGGCTGAATACTTTGCGCAGGCGAGCCCGTTCCAGCGGTTCTTCCAGACGCGAGTCTTCGGCGCTGACGTTTTGCGGCAGCATTCCTTCGCGCCAGAGGTAATAGAAATTGTCTTCGTAGGCTGCAAACACAAAGCGTGTCGGAATCTTCAGGCGTTCGGCGACACTCGCCAAAAAACGCCCGGCCAGCACACCGTCGGCGCCATAATCTTCCTGCTCGTCGGCGATCAGCGCGCTGTTGTGCCAGATCGGCACGCCGTCACGACGCCAGTAGCAATTGAGCGACCAGCGCGGCAGTTGCTCGCCGGGGTACCACTTGCCCTGCCCGAAATGCACCAGCCCCTGGGGCGCGTAATGCTTGCGCATGCGCTGGAACAGTTCGGCGGACAACCGTCGTTTATCCGGCCCCAGTGCCGCGGTATTCCACTCGGCACCGTCCGGATCATCGATAGATACAAAGGTCGGCTCTCCGCCCATGGTCAGGCGCACATCGCCTGCCAGCAAGTCGGCATCGATCTGTCGGCCCAGTGCCTGGATCGCCAGCCACTGTTCGTCGGTGTAGGGCTTGGTGACCCGTGGAGCTTCCCAAATCCGCTCCACGGACATTTCGTGGCTGAATTCGCACTCGCAGGGTTCCACCAAGCCACTGATCGGTGCTGCAGAGGACGGATCGGGACTACAGGCCAACGGAATGTGTCCTTCACCGGCAAACAGCCCGGAGGTCGCATCCAGGCCGATCCAGCCGGCACCGGGCAGGTACACCTCGCACCAGGCGTGCAGGTCGGTGAAATCCACTTCGGTGCCGGACGGACCGTCGAGGCTTTTGACGTCGGCGGTCAGCTGGATCAGGTAACCCGACACGAAACGCGCCGCCAGCCCCAGGTTGCGCAGCAGTTGCACCAGCAACCAGGCGGAGTCGCGGCACGAACCGGAGGCCTGGTCGAGGGTGTGCTCAGGTGTTTGTACACCGGGCTCCATGCGGATCAGGTAGTCGATGTCTTCGCTCAGGCGCTGGTTGAGCGCGACGAGAAAGTCCACGGCGGGCAACGGTGTGCGGTCGATGCCGTCCAGGTAGGCCTTGAACTTCGGCGTCAGGGGCAGGGTTTCCAGGTACGGTGCCAGCTCCTTGCGCTCATCCGCGGCATAGGTGAAGGGGATTTTTTCCGCGTAGGGTTCGAGGAAGAAGTCGAACGGGTTGAAGATCGCCATTTCTGCCAGCAGATCGACCTCGATTCGCAATTCCTCGGTCTTCTCCGGGAACACCAGCCGCGCCAGGTAATTGCCCTGAGGGTCCTGCTGCCAGTTGATGAAATGCTGCTCGGGCGAGATTTTCAACGCATAGGACAGAATCCGCGTGCGGCTGTGAGCGGCGGGACGCAGGCGAACGATCTGCGGGCCGAGCTCGACAGCGCGGTCATAACGGTAATGTGTGACGTGGTGCAATGCGACATGAATCGACACGGCGTGCCTCCTGCGAGCCTAGAGCGTATGGGAAAGCGCGCAAGACTTATGCCATCCAGCAATGCTGGCGCTTTCTTCGGTTGCCTGAGGCAGTACAGCACCAAAATCGGGCGAGGCGGGAAAATGGTTTGTATCGATTGCACGTAAATGTGGCGATCCGTCAGAAATTGGTTGGCAGTTCCGGCCTCTTCGCGGGCAAGCCCGCTCCCACAGGGGGTTGCTGTGAACACAAAACTGCGGGCAACCCCAATAACCTGTGGGAGCGAGCTTGCTCGCGAAGGGGCCAGATGCTCCAACAAACCTTTCAGCCTGGAATGCAGAACGCCAACCCGAAGGTTGGCGTTCTGTTCAGCTCAAGCGAGGCTTAGCGCGGCACGACCGGCTTGCGGGTCGGTTTGGGGCCCTTGCCCTTGGCCGCGTCCTTGCGCTCCTTGGCCGCCTGCTGGTTGCGAGCGAATGCCGCCGCCTTGGCCTGTTCACGCTTGTCCCACGGATTGCCGCCATCGCTCGCGCGGGGGGGCAGGCCGGTGTGCTGGGTGAGGATCTTGGTGGTCTTTTCCCCTGCAACCTTGTGGCTGCCGGCTGGCGTCGAGTTCTTGCGACGGGCGCTCTGGTAGCTGTCGGTGGACGGCTGGTGCAATGGAATCAACTGGTTCTTGCCCGGCCCGATCAGGTCGGCGCGGCCCATGCGGGTCAGCGCTTCACGCAGCATCGGCCAGCCTTTCGGGTCGTGATAACGCAAGAACGCCTTGTGCAGACGACGCTGCTCTTCGCTCTTGACGATAGTCACCGCGTCAGACTTGTAAGTAACCTTGCGCAGCGGGTTCTTGCCCGAGTGGTACATCGCGGTGGCGGTGGCCATCGGTGACGGGTAGAACGCCTGCACCTGGTCGGCACGGAAGCCGTTGCCCTTGAGCCACAGGGCCAGGTTCATCATGTCTTCATCGGTGGTGCCCGGGTGGGCGGCGATGAAGTACGGAATCAGGTACTGCTCCTTGCCTGCTTCCTTGGAGTACTTCTCGAACATGCGCTTGAACTTGTCATAGCTGCCGATGCCCGGTTTCATCATCTGGTTGAGCGGACCTTCCTCGGTGTGTTCCGGGGCGATCTTCAGGTAACCACCGACGTGGTGGGTCACCAGCTCTTTAACGTACTCCGGCGACTCGACCGCGAGGTCGTAACGCAGGCCGGAAGCGATCAGGATCTTCTTCACACCCGGCAATTCACGGGCACTGCGGTACAGCTGGATCAGCGCCGAGTGGTCGGTGTTCAGGTTCGGGCAGATGCCAGGGAACACGCACGATGGCTTGCGGCACGCGGATTCGATTTCCGGGCTCTTGCAGGCAATGCGGTACATGTTCGCGGTCGGGCCGCCGAGGTCGGAAATCACGCCGGTAAAGCCCGGGACTTTGTCACGAATCTCTTCGATTTCGCGAATGATCGACTCGTGGGAACGGTTCTGGATGATCCGGCCTTCGTGCTCGGTGATCGAGCAGAAGGTGCAGCCGCCGAAGCAGCCACGCATGATGTTCACCGAGAAGCGGATCATGTCGTAGGCCGGGATCTTCTCCTTGCCGTACGCCGGGTGCGGAATGCGCGCATAAGGCATGCCGAACACGTAGTCCATTTCTTCGGTGGTCATCGGAATCGGTGGCGGGTTGAACCAGACGTCCACTTCGCCATGCTTCTGCACCAGCGCACGGGCATTGCCCGGGTTGGTTTCCAGGTGCAACACGCGGTTGGCGTGTGCGTAGAGCACCGCATCGTTGCGGACTTTTTCCACCGACGGCAGACGTATCACGGTCTTGTCGCGGGTCATGCGCGGGCTGGCCAGGATCTGTACGACCTTGGCTTCCTGCGGATCATCGACCGGACCCTTTTCCTGCTCGATGGCGCAGGCCTGGGTGTCCTGAGTGTTGACGTACGGGTTGATGATCTTGTCGATCTTGCCCGGACGGTCGATGCGCGTGGAATCGACTTCGTACCAGCCTTGCGGCGTGTCACGACGGATGAACGCGGTACCGCGCACGTCGGTGATGTCTTCGATCTTGTGACCATAGGACAAACGCTGGGCGACCTCGACGATGGCCCGCTCGGCGTTGCCGTAAAGCAGGATGTCGGCGCTGGCGTCGATCAGGATCGAGTTGCGCACACGGTCTTGCCAGTAGTCGTAGTGGGCGATGCGGCGCAGGGACGCTTCGATGCCGCCGAGCACGATCGGCACGTGCTTGTAGGCTTCCTTGCAGCGCTGGCTGTAAACCAGGCTGGCGCGGTCAGGACGCTTGCCCGCCAGGCCACCCGGGGTGTAGGCGTCGTCGGAACGGATCTTCTTGTCCGCGGTGTAGCGGTTGATCATCGAGTCCATGTTGCCGGCCGCGACACCGAAGAACAGGTTCGGCTCGCCGAGCTTCATGAAATCGTCTTTGGACTGCCAGTTCGGCTGCGCAATGATCCCGACGCGGAAGCCCTGGGACTCCAGCAGCCGGCCGATGATCGCCATGCCGAACGAAGGGTGATCGACGTAGGCATCACCGGTGACGATGATGATGTCGCAGGAATCCCAGCCGAGCTGATCCATCTCCTCCCTGCTCATGGGCAGGAATGGCGCTGGCCCGAAACATTCGGCCCAGTACTTGGGATAGTCAAATAACGGCTTGGCTGCTTGCATGTCGATAACCGGTGTTGGCTTTCATTGAATTTCGCGGGCGCGGAATATAGCACAAATTTTGACCAATTCCGACGGCTATGGTCGGAAATTGCGGTGACGCCATCGCGAGCAAGCTCGCTCCCACAGGTTCAATGCAATCCCTGTGGGAGCGGGCTTGCCCGCGATGAGGCCCAATCAGTCGCTACAAATCATTCGTCATCATCGAAGTTGTAGCTACCCGGCGCCAGGTTCTCGAATCGGGTGTACTTGCCGATGAACGCCAGGCGGATAAACCCGATCGGGCCGTTCCGCTGCTTGCCGATGATGATCTCGGCGATGCCTTTGTGCTCGGTCTCCGGGTGATACACCTCGTCGCGATACACGAACATGATCACGTCGGCGTCCTGCTCGATCGCTCCGGATTCCCGCAAGTCGGAGTTCACCGGGCGTTTGTTCGGACGTTGCTCCAGGGAACGGTTGAGCTGCGAGAGCGCCACCACCGGGCATTGGAATTCTTTCGCCAGGGCTTTCAGGGACCGGGAGATCTCGGAAATCTCGTTGGTCCGGTTATCGCCACTGGAACCCGGGATCTGCATCAGTTGCAGGTAGTCGATCATGATCAAGCCGATTTCGCCGTGCTCACGCACCAGACGGCGGGTCCGGGCGCGCATTTCCGACGGGCTGATGCCGGCGGTATCGTCGATGAACAGCTTGCGGTCGTTGAGCAGGTTGACCGCCGAGGTCAGGCGCGGCCAGTCGTCGTCTTCAAGCTGACCGGAACGGACCTTGGTCTGGTCGATACGACCCAGGGAAGACAGCATACGCATGATCAGCGATTCGCCTGGCATCTCGAGGGAGTAGACCAGGACGGCCTTTTCGCTGCGCAACACGGCGTTTTCCACCAGGTTCATCGCAAAGGTGGTTTTACCCATCGATGGACGGCCGGCGACGATGATCAGGTCGGACGGTTGCAGGCCGCTGGTTTTCTCGTCGAGGTCGGTGTAACCCGTGGACAGCCCGGTAATGGCGTTGTCGGTGTTGAACAAGGTGTCGATGCGGTCGATGGCCTTGGTCAGCAGGTCATTGACGCCCACCGGGCCACCGGTTTTAGGTCGGGCCTCGGCGATCTGGAAGATCTGCCGCTCAGCCTCGTCGAGAATCTCGGCGGCAGTGCGCCCCTCAGGGTTGAACGCGCTGTCGGCAATCTCGGTACTGATACCGATCAGTTGGCGCAACGTCGCCCGCTCGCGAACGATCTGCGCATAGGCCTTGATGTTAGCGACGGACGGGGTGTTTTTCGCCAGTTCGCCCAGGTAACCGAGACCGCCGACCTGTGAAGTCTGACCTTCCTTGTCCAGTTGTTCGGACAGGGTCACGACGTCGATCGGCATGTTCTGATCGGCCAGCTTGGCGATCGCGCGGAAGATCAGACGGTGGTCATGTCGATAGAAATCGCCGTCGGAGACTTGATCAAGCACACGTTCCCAGGCGTTGTTGTCCAGCATCAGACCACCGAGCACGGCCTGTTCGGCCTCGATGGAATGCGGCGGCACCTTCAGCGCGGCGGTTTGCAGATCGTATTGCTCAGGAGCGGAGATATCGTTCATGGCCACTTGGTTGTTTAGAAAAAGCAGGGGTTGAAAAACAGGAGCTACCAAAAAGACAAAGGGCACGACCTGTAAACAGGATCGTGCCCGATGTTACCGGCAAGCACCCGAGGGTGCCAGCCGACAAGTGCTGCTTAAGCTGCTACCACGACAACGCGTACGGTGGCTTCAACTTCGGCGTGCAGGTGCACGGCTACGTCGAATTCGCCTACGTTGCGGATAGTGCCGTTCGGCAGACGAACTTCGCTCTTCTGCACTTCAACGCCGGAGGCGGTCAGTGCGTCAGCGATGTCGTGAGTACCGATCGAACCGAACAGCTTGCCTTCGTCGCCAGCGGTGGCAGTGATGGTCACTTCCAGCTCGGCCAGTTGGGCAGCGCGGCTTTCAGCCGACGATTTACGATCTGCTGCAGCTTTTTCCAGCTCGGCACGACGCTCTTCGAACGCAGCCAGGTTGGCTGGGGTCGCAGCGGTAGCTTTGCCGTAAGGCAGCAGGTAGTTACGACCGTAACCAGCCTTAACGTTCACTTTGTCACCCAGGTTGCCCAGGTTGGTGACTTTTTCCAGAAGGATCAGTTGCATGTGAAAATCCTCTTAACTTTTAACCTTCACCGTTCGCGTTATCGGCATCTTTCGGTGCCGAACGACCGCGAAAATCAATCAGGCTGTCGACGATGGCCAGGACCACCAGCAACGGATAGATCAGTTGCATGAACAGCAACAGCGTCACGTACAACCCCACCAACCAGAACCTGGCCAGTCGCTTCTGCGCCACCAGCCCGTGAATCAGGGCCAGCCCGGCGAACACCAGCGGTACGCTGCACAACGGCGTCAACATGGCCATCTGTGGGCCGATGTTCGGCCCCAAAAGCATGCACGCCAGCAGCAACATCGCCGGCAACAGCGGGAAGCGGATGGCGCGAAACTCGCGACCAAAACCGCCCGGGTTGTACAACAACGCCTGCCAGTAGCGCCCGACAAGCAGGCTCAGCAAGCTGACGATTTGCAACAACGCCGCAATCAGGCCGGTCAGGACCGGTGCAATCAGGGACGCGAAACGCGCTTGTTCGTCTACCGACAACTTCTGGTAGACGTCACCGAGTAGCGACGGCATGACCTTGATCAAAGCCTGCGCCAGCATCTCGATCTGGGGAGCAAAAGCTGTCCCCAACACCACTGAAAACACCACCCCCATCGCTATGCTGACCAGCAGCACGCGGTTCCAGGACTCGCTTGCGCGCAAAACCAGCGCAAGGCTCGCAGACCCCAGCAGCACCAGAAGTGCCCGTGGGTCTTCGGAGTACAGCCACCAGGCCAATGCCGGCAGCAGTCCCAGAGCAAGAACGCCCAGGGCGTCCCTCAATCCGCGCCGCAGGAGCACAAGGCATCCGGCGGCAGCACCCAACCAATACAATAACGGCATCGCCGCGCATCCAGCCACTACGAGAGTGGCCTGCATACGGCCGCGCATGATGAACTCAGCTATGGCCCGCATGCATTCAATCCTTTGCTACGTGTCGACTGCCCGGTCTCAGCGGCCGTGGCTGTCGGTGTAGGCCAGCAGGGCCAGGAAGCGGGCGCGCTTGATAGCGGTGGCCAGCTGACGCTGATAACGAGCTTTGGTACCGGTGATGCGGCTTGGAACGATTTTGCCGGTCTCGGATACGTAGGCTTTCAGAGTGTTGAGATCTTTGTAATCGATCTCTTTCACGTCTTCAGCGGTGAAGCGGCAGAATTTACGACGACGGAAGAAACGTGCCATTTGATAGGCTCCTTAAAAGGTCCGTGGATTACTCGTCAGCGTTATCGCTGTTGTCGCTGTCATCACTGTCAACGCTTTCAGCGCCTTCGTGCTCAGGACGGTCGCGACGCTCACGGCGCTCACTGCGGTTTTCTTCAGCCTTGAGCATCTCGGACTGGCCGGTAACGGCTTCGTCGCGACGGATGACCAGGTTACGGATCACTGCATCGTTGTAGCGGAAGTTGTCTTCCAGCTCGGCCAGGGCCTTGCCAGTGCACTCAACGTTCAGCATCACGTAGTGAGCCTTGTGAACATTGTTGATTGCGTAGGCCAGTTGACGACGGCCCCAATCTTCCAGACGGTGGATTTTGCCGCCGTCTTCTTCGATCAGCTTGGTGTAACGCTCAACCATGCCGCCGACTTGCTCGCTTTGATCCGGGTGGACCAAAAAGATGATTTCGTAATGACGCATGAATGCTCCTTACGGGTTGTAGCCTGCCGCTCAAAAGCGGTCAGACAAGGAGTGAATGACACTTATGGACTTGCGGACGCTAGACACGTTGGTGCCTGCCATCACAGCAAGGGGCGCAATTGTAGAGAAGGGGCGAGGGAGGCGCAAGGTAATTGGTGATTAATTGAACAGCTCGTTCACACCACAATTTTTGCCTCACTACAACCCCCTGTGGGAGCGAGCTTGCTCGCGATGAGGGCACCACATTCAACATTGATGCTGAATGTGACACCGCCATCGCGAGCAAGCTCGCTCCCACAGGGGATTTGCAGCAGGTCAGGATTTCTTGGCGGCAGCCTTGGCTTTTACACTGCGCTGGCGCTGCGCTTCGAACAGGCAGACACCCGTCGCCACGGAAACGTTGAGACTGCTGACACTACCGGCCATCGGCAGGTTCACCAGATAGTCGCAATGTTCGCGGGTCAGGCGGCGCATGCCCTTGCCTTCGGCACCCATGATCAGGATGGTCGGGCCGGTGAGGTCCTGATCATAAAGACTGACTTCGGCCTCCCCCGCCGTACCGACAACCCACAAGCCGCGCTGCTGGAGTTTTTCCAGGGTGCGCGCCAGATTGGTCACGGCAACCAATGGAATCACTTCCGCTGCGCCGCAGGCGATTTTTCGCACAACCGGAGTCAGGGTCGCCGACTTGTCCTTCGGCACGATCACTGCCAACGCACCCGCCGCATCGGCCGAACGCAAGCAGGCACCGAGGTTGTGCGGATCGGTCACGCCGTCGAGCACCAGCAACAACGGCGCGCCGTCGGTGCGATCGAGCAATTCATCGAGCATCGCCTCGCCCCAGACCTGGCTCGGACTCACGTCCGCGACCACACCCTGGTGCACGCCTTCAACCCAGGCGTCCATTTCGCGGCGCTCGGCCTGGCCGACCTGGACCCGGTTTTCGTTCGCCAGCTCAATCAGCGTCTGGACCCGAGGGTCATTGCGACCTTCGGCCAGCCAGATCTGCTTGACGCGTTTCGGGTGGTGACGCAACAGCGCTTCTACAGCGTGTACACCGTAGATCTTTTCCAACTGACTCATGGCTTGGCCTTAGGTTTACGCGCCCCACCAGTCTTGGCTGGAGCCGAGCCCGCTTTTGGCGGGCCTTTACGATGTTTGCTCGGTTTGGCTGGCTTGCCGCCGACGGCCTTGTCAGGCGTCGACCGACTGGTCTTTCCCCCAGACGCCGCTTTACCGCCGCTTTTCGCACCAGCCAGCAACGCCTGCTTCATTTCACGGCTTTTGCGCACTTCGGCGTTTTTCGCCGCCGCATCGCTCGGGCGATAGGCTTCTACAGCCTTTTCCTTGGCAGGACGACGACCGGTTTTCGCCGGGGCCTCTGCTTCGGCTTTAGCCGCGGGCGCTGTCGCTTCGGCGCCACGTTTTTTGCGGCCGATCGGCGCACTGATGGTTTTTTCAGCCATCTCGAAGTCGATCTTGCGTTCGTCGAGGTCGACCCGCATGACCCGCACTTCCACGGTGTCACCCAGGCGGAAACTGCGACCGGTACGCTCACCGGCCAGGCGATGGTGCACAGGATCGAAGTGGTAGTAATCGCCCGGCAGCGCGGTAACGTGCACCAGGCCTTCGACGTAGATATCGGTCAGCTCGACGAACAGGCCAAAACCGGTCACAGCGGTGATCACGCCCGGGAACGACTCGCCCACGCGATCTTTCATGAACTCGCATTTGAGCCAGTTCACGACGTCGCGGGTCGCTTCGTCGGCACGGCGCTCGCTCATCGAGCACTGCTCGCCGAGCTGCTCCAGCGCCGCTTCGTCGTACGGATAGATGCGTGCTTTCGGAATGGTCATCGCACCGGCACGGCGAACGTGCGGGGTGTTCTGCTTCGAATGGATCACGCTGCGAATCGCCCGGTGCGTGAGCAAATCCGGGTAGCGGCGGATCGGCGAAGTGAAGTGCGTGTACGCCTCGTAATTCAGGCCGAAGTGACCCTGGTTATCAGCGCTGTACACGGCCTGACTCAACGAACGCAGCATGACGGTCTGGATCAGGTGGAAATCCGGACGATCCTTGATACCGGCCAGCAGTGCCTGGTAATCCTTCGGCGACGGACCATCCTTGCCTTTGTGCAGGGACAGGCCGAGCTCGCCAAGGAAGGCGCGCAGCTTTTCCAGGCGCTCTGGTGGCGGACCATCGTGAACACGGTACAGCGCCGGGATCTCATGCTTTTTCAGGAACTCGGCGGTGGCCACGTTGGCCGCCAGCATGCATTCCTCGATCAGCTTGTGAGCGTCATTGCGCACGGTCGGACGGATTTCGGCAATCTTGCGCTCGGTACCGAAGATGATCCGGGTTTCCTGAGTTTCGAAATCGATCGCGCCACGCACATGACGAGCCGCCAGCAATACCTTGTACAGCGAGTAGAGCTGCTTGAGGTGCGGCACCACGTCGGTGTATTCGCCGCGCAGCTTGCGCGCTTCGGTGGCTTTCGGCGTTTCGAGCATCGCGCTGACCTTGTTGTAGGTCAGGCGGGCATGGGAGTGGATCACCGCCTCGTAGAAGCAGTAGTCAGTCATTTCGCCGGTTTTGGAGATGGTCATCTCGCAAACCATGGCCAGACGATCGACTTGCGGGTTCAGCGAGCACAAACCATTGGACAGCTGCTCAGGCAGCATCGGAATCACACGCTCGGGAAAGTACACCGAGTTGCCGCGAACCTGCGCTTCGGCATCCAGCGCCGAACCGAGCTTCACGTAGCTGGATACGTCGGCAATCGCCACGTACAGCTTCCAGCCACCGGAGAACAGACGCAGTTTGCCCGGACGGGCTTCGCAGTAGACCGCATCATCGAAGTCGCGGGCATCTTCGCCGTCGATGGTGACGAACGGCAGATGACGCAGGTCGATGCGCTTCTCTTTGTCCTTCTCTTCGACTTCCGGCTTGAGCTTGCCGGCTTCCTTGAGCACGGCGTCAGGCCAGACGTGAGGAATGTCGTAGGTACGCAGGGCAACATCGATTTCCATGCCCGGCGCCATGTAGTTGCCCACGACTTCGACCACGTCGCCTTGCGGCTGGAAGCGTGGCGTCGGCCAGTGAGTGATCTTCACTTCGACGAACTGACCGATCTGCGCGTTGGCGTTACGACCTGGCGTGACCAGCACTTCCTGCTGGATTTTCGGGTTGTCGGCAACCACGAAACCGATGCCACCCTCTTCGAAGTAGCGGCCGACGATGCTCTCGTGAGCCCGGGAAACCACTTCGACGATCATGCCTTCGCGACGACCACGACGATCCAGGCCGGATACACGGGCCAGCGCACGGTCGCCATCGAACACCAGGCGCATCTGCGCCGGACTCATGAACAGGTCGTCACTGCCGTCGTCCGGCACCAGGAAGCCGAAGCCATCACGGTGACCGCTGATCCGGCCCAGGATCAGGTCGAGCTTGTCCACCGGCGCATAAGTGCCGCGTCGGGTGTAGATGAGTTGAGCATCGCGCTCCATGGCGCGCAGGCGGCGGCGCAGGGCTTCGATCTGGTCTTCCGTGGTCAGACCAAACTCTTCGACCAGTTGCTCGCGGTTAGCAGGCGAACCTCGATCAGCAAGATGCTGAAGGATCAGTTCACGGCTAGGAATAGGGTTTTCATATTTTTCCGCTTCACGAGCGGCCTCGGGATCGAGGGACTGCCAATCGGCCATTAGAGAGTTTTCACCTTGTCTATATGCGGGTTAGTTTGGCATAGGCGTAATGAAACGGGAAATTTCAGGCTAAGACGACCCATCTAAAGCCCTGTATCGACACCGAAAAGCCGTTTTGAAGACCGTCGGCGAAATTTTCCAGGTTTTTTTGATGCCGGGGGTTTACAGTTAAAAAGACGCTCCGTATAGTGCGCGCCATCGACGACGGACAACGTTGCCGATACTGCCCAGATGGTGAAATTGGTAGACACGCCAGCTTCAGGTGCTGGTGACCGCAAGGTCGTGGAAGTTCGAGTCTTCTTCTGGGCACCAATTTCGAGCTTGAGATTAGTTCAATTTCAAGGCTCACACAAAAACCCGCGAAAGCGGGTTTTTGCATTTTGGACTGCTGGTTTATTTTTTTTAAATCAGGGGTTTACAGATCAAATAGCTCTCCGTATAGTGCGCCACATCAACAGTGACAACGCTGAAGATGAATGCCCAGATGGTGAAATTGGTAGACACGCCAGCTTCAGGTGCTGGTGACCGCAAGGTCGTGGAAGTTCGAGTCTTCTTCTGGGCACCAATTCAAATTCAAGGTTACGACCTTGAATTTCACAGAAACCCGCGAAAGCGGGTTTTTGCGTTTCTGGCCTTTGAAAATGCTCGAACCACCACCATTCATGTGGCGAGGGGGCTTGCCCCCGTTGGGTCGCGAAGCGGCCCCAGTGCATACTTCAACACACCGCATTTGCCGATTTTACGACTGCTTCGCAGCCGAACGGGGGCAAGCCCCCTCGCCACAAAAGCCCCCCCCATTTACCGCACGCACCAAACGTCCTTCAACATCACAAAACGCATTTGAGAAACAATATCGTTTATCATTGTTGCAAGTTTTTGCAATGCGACAGTGAGGAACCCTGCGAATGATGTTTCGAAATACCCTGCGCCGTGGCCTGACCATTACCCTGCTAGGCCTGGCGCTCGCCACTCCCCTCACCCAAGCCGCCGACCCGGTTGCCCTGACCCTCTACAACGGCCAGCACAAAGAAGTCGGCGATGCGGTTGCCAAAGCTTTCGAAGCCAAGACCGGGATCCACGTCAGTGTGCGCAAAGGCAGCAGCAACCAGCTCGCCAGCCAGATCGTCGAAGAAGGCAATCGCTCTCCCGCCGACGTGATCTACACCGAAGAGTCGCCGCCACTGAACAAACTCGGTGAACAAGGCCTGCTCGCCAAGGCGAATGACGCCACGCTGGCCGTTCTGCCCAAGGAATACGTCGCCGGCAATGGCACCTGGATTGGCGTGACTGCCCGGGTACGCGTCGTTGCGTTCAACCCCAAGCTAATCGATGAAAAAGACCTGCCGACCTCGGTGATGGAGTTCTCCGATCCAAAATGGCAAGGCAAGGTCGGCTTTGTACCCACCAGTGGTGCCTTTCAGGAACAGGCCGTTGCGATCATCAAGGTGCACGGCATGGACGCAGCCGAAGAGTGGCTGACCGGCCTGCGTGCATTCGGCAAGACCTACAGCAACAACATGGTTGCATTGAAAGCGGTGGAAAATGGCGAAGTCGCCACCGTGCTGGTCAACAATTACTACTGGTTCGCCCTGCAGAGGGAAAAAGGCCAGCTCAATTCGAAACTGCATTACTTCACCGGCGGCGATGTCGGCGGACTGATCACCGTGTCCAGCGCTGCCGTTCTCAAATCCAGCAAACACCCCAAAGAAGCACAGCTATTGCTCGCCTACATGGCCAGCGAGGAAGGCCAGCGTGTGATCACCCAGACCACCGCCGAATACCCGCTGCACAAGGGCATGGAATCTGACCGCGGGCTCAAGCCGTTCAGCGAACTGGAAGCACCCAGAGTCACGCCTGCCGACCTCGGCAACGCCGAAGAAGCGCTGGACCTGGAACGTGATGTTGGCCTGAATTGATGGGTGCCTCACTGTCTGCGCATCACGCGTACGCGCCACGGCGCAAGCGGCCGTCTATCTGGCTGATATTGCCCGTATTGCTGCTGGTGGCGCTCAGCCTCCTGCCTCTGCTGTATGTCGGCCTGAAAGCCTGGCAGGCGGGCTGGGCAGAAGCACTGCATTTGCTATGGCGACCTTATGTGTTCGGCTTGCTGCGCAACACACTCGCATTGATGATTGGGGTCACCGCTGTTTGCGGGGTAATCGGCTTGTCGCTGGCCTGGTTGCTGGAACGCAGTAATTTGCCGGGCCGACGATTGTGGGGCGTGATCCTCTGCCTGCCGTTCGCCGTACCGGCATTTGTCAGCAGCTTTACCTGGGTTTCGTTGAGCGCTCATTTCGAGGGACTTGGCGGGGCTATCCTCGTGATGAGCCTGTCCAAATACCCGCTGATTTTCCTGCCCGTAGCGGCAACGCTGCGCAACCTTGACCCGTCCCTCGAAGAGTCCGCGCGCACGCTGGGGCAGAATCGTTGGGGCGTATTTTTCAAGGTCACCCTGCCCCTGCTCTGGCCTTCGCTGCTGGCGGGTTCGTTGCTGATTGCACTGCACATGCTGGTGGAGTTCGGCGCCTTGTCGATCATCGGCCTGCAAACCTTCACCACCGCGATCTATCAGCAGTTCGAACTGGAGTTCAGCAATGCCAACGCCGCGATGCTCTCCGCCGTACTGCTGATGTTGTGCCTGGCACTGTTGTGGCTGGAGCTGCGCATGCGCGGCAAGGGTCGACACGCGCGCACCGGCCAAGGTGCGGCGCGGCGCGCGGAACAGGTTCAACTGGGCCCCTGGGCTGTGGTGGGACAGCTTTATTGCCTGCTGCTGGCAATCATTGGCAGCGGGATTCCGCTGGGCATGCTGGCCTACTGGTTGGCGGTGGGATCATCGGCAGCCTTTCCCGTGGCGGCAATCGGCGAAGCATTGCTGTCCTCCCTGGCACTGTCGCTGGGTGGCGCTGCACTGTGCCTGGTGCTGGCGGTGCCGGTTGGCCTGCTGGTCGTGCGCTACAAAGGCCAACTGGCGATCTGGGCCGAGCGCCTGCCATTTCTGCTGCACGCACTGCCGGGGCTGGTCATTGCCCTGACCCTGGTGTATTTCGCCCTGCACTACGTGCCGATGCTTTACCAGACTTCGGCATTGCTGCTGATCGCCTATGCCCTGCTGTTTCTGCCGCTGGCCCAGGCGCCGATCCGCACTGCCCTGAACAAGGCGGCGCCGCAACTTGAAGAGGCGGCACGCACGCTGGGCGCATCATCGTTCAGCGCGTTTTGCCGAGTGACGCTGCCGATCATTTTCCCGGCGCTGGGCGCGGCTTTTGCCCTGGTGTTCCTGGATGCGATGAAAGAGCTGACAGCGACTTTGCTGTTGAGCCCAACCGGGCTGAATACATTGGCAACGGAAGTCTGGGCACATACCGCGAATGTGGAGTTTGCGGCGGCGGCGCCTTATGCAGCGTTGTTGATATTGGTGTCGGGGCTGCCCGTTTACCTGTTAACGACCCGAATGTATTTGAGTCGTTGATAAAGCAAAAGATCGCAGCCTGCGGCAGCTCACAGGGAAACGCATATTCCCGTGCAGGAGCTGCCGCAGGCTGCGATCTTTTGATCTTTAAGGCATCAAGCCCTGAACTGCCCCAGGCTCGCCTTCAACTGCGCCGCCAGGCCATCCAGCACCTTGCCGCTCGCCGTGGTCTCCACGACAGCTTGCGCCGCCTTCTCGGCCTGGGCATGAATGGTCTGGACCCGCCCCCGCACGGCCTGCGCGCCCTGCGCCTGATGCGCCGCAGCCTGGGTAGCCAGGCCAATCGCCGCATGGACCTGCTCGACGGACGCCTGCACCGACTGCTGCAACCGCGCGCTGTCACGCAGCACCAGCAAACCCTCACTGGCCTGGCGCCCGGCTTGCCCGATTGCCGCCACCGCCTCGCGCGCACCCTGCTGCAACGCCACAATGTGCGCCTGAATATCGCCAGTGGAGCTCTGCGTCTTGCTCGCCAGCGCCCGCACCTCATCTGCCACCACCGCAAACCCGCGCCCCGTCTCGCCGGCACGCGCCGCTTCGATGGCCGCGTTCAGCGCCAGCAGGTTGGTCTGCTCGGCGATGCCGTGAATCACCGTCAGCACCACTTCAATCTGCTCACTTTGCTGCGCCAGACGCTCGATCACTTGCGCGCCTGTATTGACCTGACCCGCCAGCTCCTCGATCAGGCTGCCGACTTTCGCCGAGGTGCGGGTGTTTTCATCGGTGGCCTGGCGAATGTCCACGACTTGCTTGAGCGCCGCCTGCATGGCGTGGCTTTCCGACTGCGCCTCATCCGCCATTTGCGACAGGGCGCGCAAACTCTCCGCCACCTCGTCTCGCTGCATGCCAGCCGCCGCATCCGCACCAGCGTTGCGCAAGGTCATGGCGCCAATTTCCACACCGGTACGCTGAGCCACATCGCCCGCCTCGCGCACGATTGGCTGCAACTTATCCACAAAACGATTGACCGCCGACGCCATGTCGCCGATTTCATCCTTGCTGTTGATCTGCACGCGCTTGGTCAGATCGCCCTCCCCCGCCGCCAGGTCGTCCATGGCAACGATCAGCATTTTCAGACGATTGACCACTCGGCGACCGAGCACCACCGCCAACAACAGCAGGACACCAAAACCCACCGCTGCCAGACACACACCGATGCGCCAACGCAATGTCGCAGCAGCTTCCTGTACGGTACTGGTGGTATTGGCTTTCATTTCAGCCGCCGTGGACTGGGCTGACTGCAGTCGCGAGCGCATGGCCGTTGCGCTGTCGGCGGCTGCGCCTTTGAGGCTGTCGCCCACCAGTTGATCGCTGCTGGCGATCAAGGCCGAGAAGCGCTTGTCCAGAGCCATGAGATCGGTCTCCACCGAAGCGGTCGAGACGCCCATCAGGACCTTGCCGATTTCCACGCCATTGGGATTGATCGAAGCTTCGATGTAGAAGACTGAAGGATCGTTCTTCGCCGCATCCAGCACCTTGTCGAGCGCCCGCTCGCCCTGGCCTTTTTCCAGCAGCGCCTTGTTGATCGGGTTTTCCCGGTTGAGGTAGCGTGTCAGGTGCTGGCCGGTAGCGTCGTCATACACCACGAACAGCACATTGGGATTGCGCTGGGCCCGGCGGGCGAATTCGGAAAGCGTCGGGACGTCGTTGTCCCACATGGCGCGGGGCGCGACTGATGCCAGAAGCTGCGCCATGTCGCCAGCGGAGTCCTTCAGATCCTTTTCCAGGGTCGAACGCAATTGCATCTGCTCCTCCTCCAGTCGCGAGGACAAGCCGGCCGTGAGGCGCTGACGCGTACTGGTAGAGAGACTGTCCAGACTGGACGTGACTTCGCGCCCTGCCTGCTCGAGCTCGGCAGAGAGCTTTTGACTGTCCGCGCCCAGGCGCAGGCCCAGATCGGCTTCCAGCGCAGTCACCGTGCTCCGGGTCAGAGCAACAGCCACTAGCACCTGCACCAATAGGGCGATACCCAGGGTAACGAACACGGGCCGCAACAAACGGCTTTGTAACAACGAGAGAACGGCCGACATCTGAAATCCCTCTGCTTTGGCGCCATTAAATTGATAGCACGCCGGAAGCAATGCTTTTTTTAATGTTCACAGCAAAGGTCATGCCGTCCTGCAGACAGATACGACAAAGGCCCCGATTAAGGGGCCTTTGTTTTTTACATCAATGACTTATCAAGCAAACGGATGACGCAGAACGATGGTTTCGTTGCGGTCCGGGCCCGTCGAAATAATGTCGATCGGCGCGCCGATCAGCTCTTCGACGCGCTTGATGTAAGCACGGGCGTTAGCTGGCAGCTCTTCCAGGGTTTTGGCACCCACAGTCGACTCGGTCCAGCCCGGCACTACTTCGTACACAGGCTGCAGGCCCACGTAGCTGTCAGCATCAGTCGGGGCAACGTCCTTACCTTGCGCATCCTTGTAGCCGACGCAGATGTTGATGGTTTCCAGACCGTCGAGCACGTCCAGCTTGGTCAGGCAGATGCCCGAGATGCTGTTCACATCGATAGCGCGGCGCAGGATAACAGCGTCGAACCAGCCGCAACGACGAGCACGGCCGGTAGTCGCGCCGAACTCGTGACCTTGTTTGGCCAGGTGCGCACCGACTTCGTCGAACAGCTCCGTCGGGAATGGACCCGAACCTACACGCGTGGTGTAAGCCTTGGTGATGCCCAGGATGTAGTCCAGGAACATAGGGCCAACACCCGAACCGGTAGCAACGCCGCCAGCGGTGGTGTTAGAGCTGGTCACGTACGGGTAGGTACCGTGGTCGATGTCCAGCAGGGAGCCTTGAGCGCCTTCGAACATGATGTCTTTGCCGGCGCGACGCAGGTCGTGCAGCTCGGCAGTCACATCCAGCATCAGCGGCTTGAGCAGCTCAGCGTATTCTTTACATTCGGCCAGGGTCTTGTCGAACTCGATGGCTGGCTCTTTGTAGTAACCCACCAGCATGAAGTTATGGTAATCCACCAATTCACGCAGCTTGTCTTCAAAGCGCGGCATGTTGAGCAGGTCGCCCACACGCAGGCCACGACGTGCAACCTTGTCTTCGTAGGCCGGGCCGATGCCACGACCGGTGGTACCGATCTTCAGCTCGCCACGGGCCTTTTCACGGGCCTGGTCCAGCGCAACGTGGAAGGACAGGATCAGCGGGCAGGACGGGCTGATGCGCAGGCGCTCGCGCACCGGCACGCCTTTTTCTTCCAGCTTGGTGATCTCGCGCAGCAGGGCGTCAGGTGCAACCACCACGCCGTTGCCGATCAGGCACTGCACGCCTTCGCGCAGTACGCCCGACGGGATCAGGTGCAAGACGGTCTTCTCACCGTCGATCACCAGTGTGTGGCCAGCGTTGTGGCCACCCTGGTAACGCACTACGGCGGCGGCATGTTCGGTCAGCAGATCAACGATCTTGCCTTTGCCCTCATCACCCCACTGGGTGCCCAGGACTACGACATTCTTACCCATAACACTTGTCCTCATTCGCGCAAACTTGGTGCCGGCGGCGGCCGGCAGGAAAACTCAAGAAGCCAGTGGCGAAACTTGCCAAAGCCCGTTCTGCTGAATCAATTGCCGGTCGCAGTCCGCTTCACGGGCGGCGGCCAAAGGTTGTCCAGGCAAGGCCTGAACGACACGCTGACCCTCACCGCGCAACTGGCAAACCTGCTGCCAGAGTGCTGCATCCGTACTGTCAGGCATCCAGATACCGCCAGACGGTAGCTCGATCTCAGCACGCCCCAGGGTCACCAGGGTTTTCAAATCGGTAGAGAAACCGGTTGCCGGACGGGCACGACCGAAGTCGGCGCCGATGTCGTCGTAACGACCGCCCTGGGCAATCGACTGGCCAACACCCGGCACGAACACGGCGAACACCACACCGGTGTGGTAGTGGTACCCGCGCAGCTCGCCGAGGTCGAAATACAATGGAAGCTCAGGGAAGCGCACGGACAGCCGCTCGGCAATCGCCAGCAAGTCGTCCAGAGCTGCCAGAACAGGGGCCGGAGCCTTGGCCAGGCGCTCGCGGGCTGCAGCCAGCACTTCTCGATCGCCACACAGATCGACCAACGCCCGCAGCATACCCGACAGATCGGCAGGCAAGCCCTCGGTCAAGGTAATGACCTCATCGATGGCCTTGCGTTGCAAAGCATCGAACAACTGTTGCTCGACTTCACCGGACAAACCCGCAGCGCGGGCCAGGCCACGGTAGATGCCGACATGGCCGAGATCCATGTGCACATCCGGTACATCGGCCAGTTGCAGCATGGCGAGCATCAGGCTGATGACTTCGACGTCGCTGCTTGGGCTGCCGTCGCCGTACAACTCGGCGCCCAGCTGAATCGGGCTGCGCGAGGACGACAGGGCACGAGGCTGAGCATGCAGCACGCTACCGGCATAGCACAGTCGACTCGGACCTTCGCGACGCAGGGTATGCGCATCGATGCGCGCCACTTGCGGTGTGATGTCGGCACGGAAACCCATCTGCCGGCCCGATTGCGGGTCGATGACCTTGAAGGTGCGCAGATCCAGGTCCTGGCCTGCACCGGTCAGCAGGGATTCCAGGTACTCGATATGGGGAGTCACGACAAACTCGTAACCCCAGCTCTGGAACAGATCCAACACCTGACGACGCGCGATTTCAATACGCGCCGCTTCCGGTGGCAGTACTTCTTCGATGCCATCTGGCAGAAGCCAGCGGTCTACCGTTGCCATTACGCCTTCCCCTATATCCGGGCGACCAGCCTGTCGGCGATCCTTGAGTGAAGCAGAAAATGATCAGCCCATACGCAAACCACGCGCATGGGCGACGGAGCGAAAAGCCCTTCTACCGGCTTCGCTGACCACTTTCCTCGAAAAACTGTCGAGCCTATCGGCCCGGCATCCGCTTAAAAACAGCAATCAAACATGCAGACGCAAAAAAGCCGGGAATTTCCCGGCTGCCGCATCATACACACGTTTTCCCAAAGGATCACCCCGCCAGAGGTTTTAGCCGCCCGGCGGGAGGATTCAGGTCAACGTCGTATCAAGGCTTGGCTTTTTCCAGGTAGTGGAAGAAGTCGCTGCTTGGGTCGAGGACCAATACGTCGGATTTGTTCGCGAAGCTTTCACGGTAGGCGCGCAGGCTACGATAGAACGCGTAGAACTCCTGATCCTGACCGTAGGCCTTGGAATAGATCGCAGCGGCCTGGGCATCACCGTCACCGCGAACCTCCTCGGATTCACGATAGGCTTCAGCCAGCAGCACGCGGCGTTGACGATCGGCGTCGGCTCGAATGCCTTCGGCCAGCTCGTTACCCTTGGCGCGGTGCTCGCGAGCTTCACGCTCACGCTCGGTGCTCATACGTTCGAACACACTGCGGTTCACTTCTTTCGGCAGGTCGATGGTCTTGACCCGAACATCGACCACTTCGATGCCCAGCTCTTTCTCGGCCATCTTGTTCAGCGAAGCCGTGATATCCGCCATCAGCGCATCACGCTCACCCGACACCACTTCGTGCAGGGTGCGCTTACCGAACTGGTCACGCAGGCCCGATTCCAGGCGCCGGGACAGACGCTCGTCGGCGATCTGCTTTAGGCCGGAAGTCGCGGTGTAGTAACGCTCTGCGTCCTTCACACGCCACTTGGCGTAGGCATCGACCATCACGGCTTTCTTTTCCAGCGTCAGGAAGCGCTGTGTCGGTGCATCCAGCGTCATCAGGCGTGCGTCGAATTTACGCACCTGGTTAACGTAGGGCACTTTCACATGCAGGCCTGGCTGAACATCGGTCTGGACCACGCGACCGAACTGCAGCAACACCGCACGCTCGGTCTGAGCCACGATGTAGAAGCAGTTCCAGGCAGCGATCGCCACGACGACGCCGACAATAAGGGCGATCAGCGATTTATTGCTCATCAGCGACTCTCCCTGGTACGTGCTTGCTGTTGCTGCAGATCTGCTGCCGCACGCGTATTCGCTTCATTGCTGTTGGCTGCCGCACCGCTCATTGGAGCGCTGGTGTTGCGACCACTTTCGACCATTTTGTCCAGCGGCAGGTACAGCAGGTTGTTCTGGCCGTTCTTGTTGCCGGTCACGAGAACCTTGCTGGTGTTGCTGAAGACTTCCTGCATGGTGTCCAGGTACAGACGCTGACGGGTGACCTCAGGAGCCTTGCGGTACTCGGCGACCAGCTTGGTGAAGCGATCGGCCTCACCCTTGGCGCGCGAGACGGTTTCGTCACGGTAACCATTGGCATCCTCGAGGATGCGCTGGGCCTGACCACGGGCTTCCGGCACGACGCCGTTGGCATAGGTTTCAGCCTGGTTGCGCGAACGCTGCTCGTCTTCCCGGGCGCGGATCACGTCATCGAAGGCTTCCTGGACTTCGCGCGGTGCCGCTGCGCTCTGTACGTTGACCTGGGTAACGGTGATACCGGTGCGATAGGTGTCCATGAAGCGTTGCAGACGCTCCTTGATCTCGCTGGCCATCAACTCACGACCTTCGGTCAGTACCTGGTCCATCGCGGTGGAACCCACCACATGGCGCAAGGCGCTGTCGGTCGCGTGCTGCAGGCTGATTTCCGGCTGATCGACGCTCAGCACGAAGTCCTGCAGGTTGCTGATCTTGTACTGCACGGTCAGCGGCACTTCGACGATGTTTTCGTCTTCAGTCAGCATCTGGCCCTGCTTGGTGTACGCACGCTCACGCGTGACGTTTTCCATGTACTTCTTGTCGATCGGCGGGAAATAGATGTTCAGGCCCGGGCCGACGGTTTCGTAGTACTTGCCGAAGCGCAGCACCACGGCCTGCTCCTGCTCGTCGACCACGTAGACCGCGCTGTACAGCCACACGGCGGCCAGCACGACCAGACCGATGCCGAGCAGGCCGCCAAAGCCGCCACTCTTGCCCGGACCACCGCCGTCGTCGCTACCACGTTTCTTACCACCACCGAACAACCCGTTCAGGCTTTCCTGCAGCTTTCGGAAGGCCTCGTCGAGATCCGGTGGCCCCTTGCGGTCGCCGTTGTTACGACGCTTGCCACCCCAAGGATCCTGATTATTCGAGTTGCCACCCGGCTCATTCCAAGCCATAGCGCTCTCCATCTGATAAAGCAAAGACGCACCCACGGCGCGCCGACCAATGCTACAGAATGCCTGTCACCACGGCACAACCGCTTTCCCAGGCTTTTATTGCAAAGTGTGTTGCTCGATGAACTCCATCGGCTGCAATCCCTCGCGGCTTACCAGTCGATTCAACTCGACCCGGGGCAAACGAACGGCCAGCAAACTGATGCCTTCTTCGTCGTGTTCTTCTTTCTGCACCGCACCGAGCTCGAAGAACTGCGCACGCAGTCGAGCGAATCGTTGCGGCAAGCGCAAGGTACCGACAAACAAATCACTGCCCAGTAACTCGGCAATGGCTTGCTCAAGCAATTCCAGACCACTGCCATCACGAGCCGACAGCCAGACCCGTTGGGGCTTGCCGTTTTCGTCGCGCTGGATTTGTGGCTCAACGCCTTCAAGCAAATCGAGTTTGTTATAGACCTCGAGGATCGGCAAGTCCTGAGCACCAATCTCGCCGAGCACCACCATTACCTGCTCGATCTGCAACATGCGATCCGGTTCGGCCGCATCGATCACGTGCAACAACAGATCGGAGTTACTCGACTCTTCGAGGGTAGACCGAAATGCTTCGACCAGCTTGTGGGGCAAGTGGCGAATGAAACCCACAGTGTCCGCCAGGACAATCGGCCCCAGATCGTCTATATCCAGACGACGCAGAGTCGGGTCCAGCGTGGCAAACAATTGGTCAGCTGCGTAGACGTCGGATTTCGTCACGTTATTGAAGAGCGTGGATTTACCGGCGTTGGTGTACCCCACCAGGGACACGGTAGGAATATCCGCACGCGATCGGCCACGGCGCGACTGTTCTCGCTGGCTGCGTACTTTCTCCAGCCGCCCCTTGATCTGCCGCAGGCGAACCCGCAGCAAACGGCGGTCGGTTTCCAGCTGGGTTTCACCCGGGCCACGCATACCGATACCGCCACCTTGGCGCTCAAGGTGAGTCCATCCACGAACCAGCCGGGTGCTCATGTGGTCAAGCTGGGCCAGTTCGACCTGGAGCTTGCCTTCATGGGTACGGGCGCGTTGGGCGAAAATATCGAGAATCAGACCGGTACGGTCGATCACGCGACACTCGAAAACACGTTCGAGGTTACGCTCCTGACTGGGTGTGAGGATGTGATTGAAAATCACCAGATCGGCCTGCTCGGCTTTGACCAGGTCGCGCAGTTCCTCGACCTTGCCACTGCCAATCAGTGTCTTGGCGGTTGGCCGATGACGCGGCACGTTAAAAAACGCGACGGTCTCGGCACCCGCCGAATTAGCCAGTTCCTGAAACTCCTGCGGATCTTCGCGCGCCTCAGGGTCCTGTCCATCCAAGTGAACGAGGATTACTCGCTCACCACCACCGTGGCGCTCAAAGAACAAAGGAGACTCCTATCAGGCGTTACCTGGCTCAGCGTCACCGGCTTCGGATTCGGTTGCGCTAGGCAGACGAATTGGACGAACCGGCACCACTGTAGAGATCGCGTGTTTGTAGACCATCTGGCTGACGGTGTTTTTCAGCAGGATAACGAACTGGTCGAAAGACTCGATCGTGCCTTGCAGTTTGATACCGTTGACCAGGTAGATGGACACCCCAACTTTCTCTTTACGTAACGTATTCAAGTAAGGGTCTTGTAGCGAATGCCCTTTTGACATGTGCCGCACTCCTTTAAGGATTCAATATAAAAAATAGGTAAACAGATGGCTTTGGCCGTCACACCCCCAAGGATAGACGGCAATTGCAAGGACTCAGCTCAATATGGAGATGGTCCCCAGGTATTTCAAGGCGCGCGGCAGATTGTCGCAATCCAGACTGTCCAGCCAATGCAGATCAGTCCAGCTGCGCAGCCAGGTGAACTGACGTTTCGCCAATTGGCGCGTGGCAATGATTCCACGCTCCTGCATCTCGGCTGACGTCAGCTTGCCATCCAGGTAGTCCCAGACTTGGCGGTAGCCTACTGCACGTATAGACGGCAACCCGGTATGCAGGTCACCTCTATTACGCAGGGCTACGACCTCGTCAATGAATCCCTGTTCCAACATTAAAGTGAATCTTTGTTTAATTCGCTCATGCAGTACCTGGCGATTTGCCGGAGCAATGGCCAAGTTCGCGACAGTATAGGGCAATTGTTGCAGTCCCGAAGCGGCTGCTTCAGTACTTTGCACAGATTGCTGCAACCGCAGGGCGGTCATGCTTTGACCGCTGACTCGATAAACTTCCAGCGCTCGACTCAAACGCTGCGGATCGTTCGGATGTATTCGGGCTGCGGACTCCGGATCAATCACCGCCAATTGTTCGTGCAAGGCTTGCCAGCCAAGGCGCGCAGCCTCTTCTTCGATTTGCGCGCGGACCTCGGGATCGGCGGCCGGCATATCCGCCAGACCTTCAACCAAAGCCTTGTAATAGAGCATGGTGCCGCCCACCAGCAGCGGAATTTTTCCGCGTGCGGTGATCTCCGCCATGGCTTCCAGGGCGTCACGGCGGAAATCCGCTGCCGAATAGCTCTCGGCCGGGTCGAGAATATCGATCAGGCGATGCGGATATTGCGCCAGCAGCTCTTTGGAAGGCTTGGCGGTGCCGATGTCCATGCCACGGTAGACCAGCGCCGAATCGACGCTGATCAACTCGCACGGTAGGACCTTGGTGAGTTCGATGGCCAGATCGGTCTTGCCGGCGGCGGTCGGGCCCATCAGGAAAATCGCAGGTGGGAACTGGCTCATCAACGACCGCGCAAGAACAGTTTGTCCAGATCGTCCAGGCCCAGTTGGGTCCAGGTCGGTCGGCCATGGTTGCATTGACCGCTGCGCTCGGTGTTTTCCATGTCACGCAGCAGACCGTTCATTTCCGGCAGGGCCAGGCGCCGATTCGCACGAACCGCACCGTGGCAGGCCATGGTCCCGAGCAATTCGTTCAGGTGCGCCTGAATGCGGTCACTGGTGCCGAACTCCATCAGATCAGCCAGCACGTCGGCGACCAGGCGGTTGGCTTCGGCCTGCTTGAGCAGTGCCGGGATCTGCCGGATCGCCAGGGTTTCCGGGCCCAGACGCTGCAATTCAAAGCCCAGGCGCTGGAACCAGGCGACATGCTCCTCAGCGCAATCGGCTTCACGCTGGCTGACGGCCAGGGACTCCGGCACCAGCAACGGCTGGCCGCTCAGGCCTTCGCTGGCCATCGCCACCTTCAGACGCTCATACATGATCCGCTCGTGGGCGGCATGCATGTCCACCAGTACCAGGCCCTGGGCGTTTTCCGAAAGAATGTAGATGCCCTTGAGTTGTGCCAGCGCATAACCGAGCGGCGGGATGTCGTCCTGCCCGGCCGGTAGCGCAACGGCATTGGCCTCGGGCAGCGGCGCAAAGAACTCGCGATAGGCGGCCTGCGCTTCGGCGACGGGCACTCCGGACTGCGGACGCGGCGTGTATTGATAACCCGCGCCAGCCCCCGAACCCGCCGGCGTACTGAACGACGGCTGAGCCTGAGGCTGTTCCAGCAGCGCATTGGCGGCCAGGCGCATTTCACCCTGGGGCCCGAATTCACCGGCTTCGAGACCGCTAGGCCGGACGATGGCCGTGGCAACCGGTGCCGCCAGATGATCGTCGGGGCGCACATCGCCCAAGGCGCGGTGCAAGGTGCCGTAGAGGAAATCGTGAACCATGCGCCCTTCACGAAAGCGCACTTCGTGCTTGGTCGGGTGCACGTTGACGTCCACGCCGGTCGGATCGACTTCGAAAAACAGCACGAAGGTCGGGTGCCGACCGTTGAACAGCACGTCGCGATAAGCCTGGCGTACCGCGTGAGCCACCAGTTTGTCGCGCACCGCACGGCCATTGACGAAGAAATACTGCAAGTCGGCCTGGCTGCGGTTGAAGGTCGGCAGGCCGACCCAGCCCCATAGGTGCAGACCGTTGCGCTCGATCTCGATCGGCAGCGCCTGCTCCAGGAATCCCGGCCCGCAGATCGCTGCCACGCGCCGGGCACGGGCCGCATCATCATGGGCCTCGTGCAGGCTGAGGATGGTCTTGCCGTTGTGGCGCAGATGGAACGCCACATCGAAGCGCGCCAGGGCCAGGCGCCTGATCACTTCTTGCAGGTGATCGAATTCGGTTTTTTCCGTCTTGAGAAATTTGCGCCGCGCCGGCGTATTGAAGAACAGGTCGCGCACTTCAACCGATGTGCCCACCGGGTGGGCCGCGGGCTGCACGCGAGGCGCCATGTCCCTTCCTTCGGTCTCGACCTGCCAGGCCTGATCGGCGTCGCGGGTGCGCGAGGTCAGGGTCAGGCGCGCCACGGAGCTGATCGATGCCAGGGCCTCACCACGAAACCCCAGGCTCATGACCTGCTCGAGGTCTTCCAGGTTGCGGATCTTGCTGGTGGCGTGACGGGCCAGCGCCAGCGGCAGGTCATCGGCGGAAATGCCGCTACCATCGTCGCGCACCCGCAGCAGCTTGACGCCGCCCTGCTCCACATCGACATCGATACGCCTGGCACCGGAGTCAAGGCTGTTTTCCAGCAGTTCCTTGATTACCGAAGCCGGGCGTTCGACCACTTCACCCGCAGCAATCTGGTTCGCCAGTCGCGGGCTGAGCAGCTCGATGCGAGCGCTGTTGTTCACAGACTGATTCATTCTTTGGCCGCCAGCTCAGTCCCCGGGATGGTCAGGTTCTGACCGATCTTGAGCTCATCGCTCGACAGGTTGTTGGCACTGCGCAGCGTGGCCGGCGATACCTGGTAACGCACCGCGATCATCGCCAGCGTCTCGCCCGGGCTTACCCGATGATCACGGGGCCCTTGGGCAATCTTGCCGGAGTCGCGCAGCCAGGCAATATAAGTGCCCGGTGGCGGGTTCTGCTGGAAGAACTGGCGCACGCCGCTGCTGATCGAACGCGCCAGCGCCTGCTGGTGGCTGGACGCGGCAAGCTTCGAGGCTTCGTTGGCGTTGGAAATAAACCCGGTTTCCACCAGGATCGACGGGATATCCGGCGATTTCAGCACCATGAACCCGGCCTGCTCAACCCGTTGCTTGTGCAGAGGCGTAACCCGGCCAATGTTGCTCAGCACCTTCTGGCCAACGTTCAGGCTTGACGTCAGGGATGCCGTCATCGACAGGTCAAGCAGTACGCCGGCGAGCATGCGGTCCTTGTCATCGAGGCTGACGTTGCCGGCACCACCGATCAGGTCGGAACGGTTTTCGCTGTCGGCCAGCCAACGGGCCGTCTCGGAGGTCGCGCCGCGATCGGACAAGGCAAATACCGAGGCACCGAAAGCGGCGGCAGAAGGCGCGGCATCGGCGTGGATCGAGACGAACAGGTCGGCGCCTTTCTTGCGGGCAATTTCGGTACGGCCGCGCAACGGAATGAAGTAGTCGCCGGTACGGGTCAGTTCGGCGCGGAAGCCTTTCATGCCGTTGACCTGCCGCTGCAATTCACGAGCGATGGCCAGTACCACGTCTTTTTCACGCTGACCGCGAGACCCCGTTGCACCCGGGTCTTCGCCACCGTGACCGGCGTCGATCACCACAATGATATCGCGCTTGCCGGCCGGGGCTGGTGGCAGCTTGATCGCAGGCTCCACAGGCGTGACCGGCACGGCGGGCACTGTGGCGACCGAAGGCGTTGGTGCTGGAGGAGGAGCGGCATCCGCGGCGTTATCGAACAGATCGACCACCAACCGGTTGCCGTACTGGGCGTTCGGCGCCAGGGAGAAGCTCTTCGGCGTTACCGCCCTTTTCAGGTCGATGACCACCCGCAGGTCGGTCGGCGTGCGCTGAGCCGAGCGCATGGCGGTGATCGGAGTGTTCGAGGTGTTGACGTTGAGCGGCGCACCGAGGGTCGCGCCATTAATGTCGATGACCAGACGATCCGGAGCCGTCAGGGTAAAGACGCTGTGTTGCACCGGGCCGGTCAGGTCAAACACCAGTCGTGTGTTGTCCGGTGCCCGCCACAGACGAACACTGTTGACCTTCGTATCGGCCACAGCGTCGACGGTCACCGCCAAAAACAACACCCCTACGGCAGCCACCAACGCGCGAAAGCGCATACCTAACCCCATCATCTATTTGGATTCCAATGCCAAAGCGGCACACCAGGCCTCGCCACGCGAGCCCTGGGATAAAATGTTCAGCGAACGCCCGCTGTCTTGCGGGCTAATGGTAATGGTCAGGTCCGGCTTTGGCAAAAAGCCTGCACCTTTTTCGGGCCACTCGATCAGGCACAGCGCGTCGTCTTCGAAGTAGTCGCGGATACCGAGGTACTCAAGCTCCTCCGGGTCGACCAGACGGTACAAGTCGAAATGGAAGGCGCGAATATCGCCGATCTCATAGGGTTCAACCAAGGTGAACGTCGGGCTTTTGACTGCCCCGGCATGCCCCAGGCCGCGGATTATGCCTCGGGACAAGGTGGTCTTGCCCATCCCCAGGTTGCCCTCGAGGAAGATCAGGCCATGGCCTTGGGTGATTCGGGCAATGCGTGCGCCAAAGTCGCTCATGGCCTGCTCATCAGCCAGGTACAGGGTTACTTCAGACACGGTGCTTGCTCCTCCAACAACTGACGAATGACTGGAATCAGATCACTGGCCGCCAGCCCACGGCCCATTTTTCCTTGTTGCTCGCCGGCATTGGCGTGCAGCCAGACTCCCAGGCAGGCCGCGTCGAATGCCGCCATGCCCTGGGCCAGCAGCGCCCCGAGCAAACCGGCCAGCACGTCGCCCAGCCCGGCGGTGGCCATCGCCGGATGGCCCTGATGACACAGCGCCAGGCGCCCGTCGGGACTGGCGATCAAACTGCCGGCACCTTTGAGCACCACGACTGCTGTGTATTTTTTGCTCAGTGCACGGGCAGCCGCAGGACGATCAGCCTGAACCTCGGCAGTACTCAGGCCCAGCAATCGCGCGGCCTCCCCGGGATGCGGCGTGATCACGCAATCCCTGGGCAAACTCACACAGGCTTCGGCCAGCATGTTCAGCGCATCGGCATCCCAGACTTGCGGCAATGGTGCGTTGGCGGCGGCCGACAACAGGCTGCGTGCCCAGGCAGTCTGACCCAGACCCGGGCCGACCACCAACACGGAAGCTTTTTGCAGCAATTCCATCAACTGATTGGCCGAAGAAGCGCCCAACACCATGGCCTCGGGGATTCTGGCCAGGGCCGCCGGCACATGTTCGCCGCGGGTTGCCACCGACACCATGCCCGCACCGCTGCGCAGCGCAGCCTGCGCGCTCAGCAGGATCGCTCCGCCATAACCGCGATCACCGCCGATCAGTAGCACATGGCCGAACTTGCCTTTATGGGAAGCAGGTTGCCGGAAGGCCAGACGCGGCAGGTTAGCCGCCGTCAGGCGCAGGGCACTGCGCGGTGTCGCGTCAAGCAGCTGTGGATCGGCGCGCAGGTCGTTGAACACCAGCTCACCCACCACATCCGCCGCATCACCGGTGAACATCCCCAGCTTCAATCCGATGAACGTCACCGTCAGATCGGCACACACCGCGCAGCCAAGCACACGACCGGTATCGGCGTACAGCCCTGAAGGGATATCCACCGCCGCAACCGGCAACCTGCTGGAGTTGATCGCGGCGATGGCGCTGGCATACGGCTCACGCACATCGCCGCCCAGCCCGGTACCAAGCAAAGCATCCAGCACAATGCCGCGCAATCCGGATTGTGCGGTCCAAGGCTCGATGAGCACTTTTTCAGACACTGCCTCGGCATGGGCCAACGCTGCATCACCCTGCAAGCGCTGCGGATCCTCTACCGCCAGCACCCGCACTGTCCAACCGGCACGGTTGGCCAGTGCCGCCACCAGATACCCATCCCCGGCATTGTTGCCGTGACCGGCCAGCACGCTCATTTCTTTCGCTGTCGGCCATCGGCGGACCACGGCCCGCCAGGTCGCATGCGCTGCACGCTGCATCAATTCGAAGCCCGGTGTACCGGCCGCGATCAGGCTCGCATCGAGGCTTCGCACTTGTGCAGCGCTGTACAGCGCGTCGGGTAATTCATCTTTAATGTGCGGCATGCGTCTTCGGGCTCCGATGTCTGGCAGAATTATACGCACCTCAGCTCCGGTTTCTCTCGCCTCATGCCTGCTATTCCCGCTATTGACACAGACCTGCCCGCCCTCGCCCAATCCATCAAGGACTGGGGCCGCGAGCTGGGCTTTCAACAAGTCGGCATCAGCGGCCTCGACCTGGCCGAGCATGAGCAGCATCTGGAGCGCTGGCTCGCCGCCGGCTACCACGGCGAAATGGACTACATGGGCGCTCACGGCAGTAAACGCTCGCACCCCGAAGAGCTGGTGCCGGGCACATTGCGCGTGGTGTCTCTGCGCATGGACTACCTGGCGGGCGACACCCACATGGCAAAAATGCTCGCCCAGCCGGAAAAAGCCTACGTCTCGCGTTATGCCCTGGGTCGTGATTACCACAAGTTGATCCGTAAACGCGTGCAACAACTGGCGGAAAAGATCCAGGCGGTCATCGGGCCTTTCGGCTATCGCGCATTCGTCGACAGTGCACCAGTGCTGGAAAAAGCCATCGCCGAACAGGCCGGCCTGGGCTGGATCGGCAAAAACACTCTGGTTTTGAATCGCAAGGCAGGCAGTTATTTCTTCCTCGCCGAATTGTTCGTTGACTTGCCGCTGCCGGTAGACCCGCCCCACGCCACCGAACACTGCGGGCGGTGCAGCGCCTGCCTCGACATCTGCCCGACCAATGCCTTCGTCGGCCCCTATGTGCTGGATGCCCGGCGCTGCATTTCCTACCTGACCATCGAACTCAAAGGCGCGATCCCTGAAGACCTGCGGCCGCTGATCGGCAATCGGGTGTTCGGTTGCGATGATTGCCAGATTGTCTGCCCGTGGAACCGCTTCGCCCGTCCGTCCGGTGAAAGCGACTTCAAGCCGCGACACAACCTGGACAATGCGCAGCTGGCTGAGCTGTTCATGTGGGACGAAGAAAAATTTCTCAGCAGCACCGAAGGCTCTCCGCTGCGCCGGACCGGTTACGAAAACTGGTTGCGCAATCTGGCGGTAGGATTGGGCAATGCGCCTTCAACGATTCCGGTGCTGGAAGCGCTGAAGGCGCGACGGGAACATCCGTCGGAACTGGTACGTGAACATGTCGAGTGGGCATTGCGGCAGCACGCTGAACGTCAGGCTTCGTCGTTGTAGACAAACTTGGGCATTTCCCAATGAAAACGGATCGCCAGCAAGCGCAGCAGAAAACCGCCGAACAGGGTGATCAGAATCGATTGTTCATCGGGTAATTGCAGATAGATGCAGAGCATGTAGCACCACGCCGCCGCAAACGACACGCTGGCATAGAGCTCACGCCGGAAGATCAGCGGAATGTCATTGCAGAAGATGTCCCGCAGAATGCCTCCGAAAACCCCGGTGATCACGCCGCTGACCGAGGCCACCAACATGCCATGGCCCATTTCCAGGGCGGTGATGCAGCCGATCAGGGTGAACGCCACCAGGCCCATGGCATCGAGCACCAGGAACAGTGAACGCAGATGGCGCATCCAACGCGCCGTGAACACCGTAACCATCGCGGCGACAGACGTCAGCACCAGGTATTCCGGGTGTTTGACCCAGGTCAGCGGGTAGTGCCCGAGCAGCACGTCGCGCACCGACCCGCCCCCCAGCGCCGTGACGCAAGCGATCAGCACCACACCGAACCAATCCATGCCACGACGCCCGGCAGACAGGGCGCCGGTCATGGCTTCGGTGGTGATGGCGATCAGGTAGAGCATCAGCAGCATGGTGGCGATCCTTGCAAAAAGGCGCGCAGTCTACTCACTTCACCCAGGCACCAAAAGAGGGCACAGCTCACTGTAGGAGCCGGCTTGCTGGCGAAGGCGCCCTCAAGGGCCCCTTCGCTGGCAAGCCAGCTCCTACAGATCGGGTTTCAGGCTCAGGCCTTGATGAAATGCTTGCGGTAGTGCTGCAACTCGGCGATGGATTCGCGGATATCGTCCAGGGCCAGGTGGGTGCTGCCCTTCTTGAAGCTGTCGCGCACGTCCGGTGCCCAGCGCGCAGCCAGCTCTTTGAGCGTGGACACGTCGAGGTTGCGGTAGTGGAAGTAGCTTTCCAGGGATTTCATGTGGGTATACAGGAAGCGACGGTCCTGGCAGATGCTGTTGCCGCAGATCGGCGACTTGCCCTTCGGCACCCACTTCTCCAGGAAGGCGATGGTTTCGGCTTCGGCTTCAGCCATGCTGATGCGACTGTCGCGAACCCGCTGGGTCAGCCCGGAACCGCCGTGCTGACGGGTGTTCCACTCGTCCATGCCAGCGAGGATTTCGTCGCTGTGGTGAATGGCGATCACCGGGCCTTCGGCCAGGGTGTTCAGGTCACTGTCGGTGACGATGGTGGCCATTTCGATGATGACGTCGGTATCCGGGTTCAGACCGGTCATTTCCAGGTCGATCCAGATCAGGTTCTGCGGGTTTTGCATGTTTGGCTCCTAGGCAATGCTGCGCAGTTTAGCCTAGGCCGGTGGCCGGGCGTGCTAAACTCGCGGCCGTTTTACCTAATCGCTGCATTCTTGATACGGAACACCCATGGCCAAACGCCAACTCAATCGTCGTCAAAACTGGCGCATCGAAAAGATTCAGGGCGAGCGCGCCGCCCGCGCCGCCAAACGCGAGTCCTCGGCTGTCGAGGCACTTGAAGGCGGCGATCTGGGCCCGGAACAACACGGCCTGGTGATCGCGCACTTCGGCGTGCAGGTCGAGGTCGAGGCCCGCGACGGCGAACAGGCCGGCCAAGTGTTCCGTTGCCACCTGCGCGCCAACCTGCCGGCGCTGGTGACCGGCGATCAGGTGGTCTGGCGTGCCGGCAACCAGGGTATCGGCGTGATCGTGGCGCAACTGCCGCGCAACACAGAACTGTGCCGCCCGGACAGCCGTGGCCAGCTCAAGCCTGTTGCGGCCAACGTCGACATGATTGTCATCGTGTTTGCACCGCTGCCCGAGCCCCACGCCAACCTGATCGACCGCTACCTGGTCGCGGCCGAGCATGCGGGCATCAAACCGCTGTTGCTCCTGAACAAGTTCGACCTGATCGACGACAACAACGCTCCTGCGCTGAATGCCTTGCTCGCGGTGTACCGCACCCTCGGCTATCCGGTGCTGGAAGTGTCGGCGCACCACGGCAACGGTATGGAGCAGTTGCAGAAGCAGCTGGACGGACGCATCAGCGTGTTCGTCGGTCAGTCCGGTGTCGGCAAGTCATCGCTGGTCAACAGCCTGTTGCCGGAAGTCGAAACCCGCGTCGGTCCGTTGTCCGAGCTGTCCGGCCAGGGCACTCACACCACCACCACCGCGCGGTTGTTCCACTTCCCCGGCGGCGGTGAGTTGATCGACTCCCCGGGTATCCGCGAATTCGGCCTGGGCCACGTCAGCCGTGCCGACGTCGAAGCCGGTTTCATCGAGTTCAACGACCTGCTCGGCACCTGCCGCTTCCGCGACTGCAAGCATGATCGCGAACCCGGCTGCGCCCTGCTCAAGGCCCTTGAAGACGGCCGCGTGCAGCAGCAACGGATGAACAGCTACCGCTCGATCATCGCCAGTCTCCCGGAAAACGGCTACTAAACAGACGTACCGGCCACCCTGCCTTCAGCGGGGCGGCCGGCGGCTGGATCTTCCCCCGCTTAAACATCAGACCTCTCTGTAAGACACCGCGCCGGCGCTTGTAGGGCATTTCTCTTTAAGTCACATCCCCTTGTAGCCGCCAGCCAATAGCCTAGCTTCAGACCCTCTTCGCACTCCAGCGACACCGAGGGACACCCATGCAAACCTACCATCTGTTCATCAGCCACTCGTGGAACTACTCCGACGCCCACGACAATCTCGTGCGCCTGCTCAACGCCAAACCCGGTTTCACCTACAAGAATTTTTCGGTGCCACCGGACAACCCGATTGTCGGCGCGAAAACCGACAAACAACTTGAGGAGGCCATCGAAAACAAGATTCGCCCGTGTTCGGCGGTATTGATCATGGCCGGGATGTACTCCACCTACAGCAAGTGGATCAACAAGGAAATCGAGATCGCCAAGCGCATGGGCAAGGTGATCATTGCGATCAAGCCGTTCGGTGCCGAGCGGATTTCCACGGCGGTACGTGACGCGGCACATGCCGAATGTGCGTGGAACACCAACAGCATCATCGATGCGATTCGCAAGCATACGGCGGTGTAACCATGCGCAAGGGACTGTTTATCGGCATCAACGACTACACCCACGTGTCGCGCCTGAGCGGTTGCAGCAATGACGCCATGGCCATGGCCTCGGTGTTGAAGACCGACGCCAATGGCGATCCGAACTTCAAGAACATCGTACTGACCTCCGCCGAGGACTACCTGAGCCGGGAAAAACTCGAAGACCAGATCCGCGAGCTGTTTGTCGGAGACTGCAATGTCGCGCTGTTGTATTTCGCCGGCCACGGCAGCTTCGATACCGACACCGACGAAGGCATGTTGATCCCGCAGGATTACAAGAGCGCCAAGGACGGGATTCGCCTCAGCGACATCCTCAACTGGGCGAGCAAAGCCACGAAGATCAAAAACAAAGTGATCATTCTCGATTGTTGCCAGAGCGGCTCGGCCGGCGAACTGCGCGCCTTGCGCAGCGAAGGCAGCGTGGTCGGCGAAGGCCTGACCATTCTGACTGCCTGTAAAAAGGAAGAACCGGCGATGGAGGGCGCGCAACACGGCGTGTTCACCGGATTGCTGCTCCAGGCCCTGCACGGTGGCGCCGCGAACATCCTGGGCAAGATCACCCCCGGCAGCCTTTATTCGTTTGTCGACAACGCGCTCGATGCCTGGGAACAGCGCCCGGTGTTCAAGACCAACGTCTCGCAGTTCATTTCCCTGCGCGAAGTGTCGCCGCTGATCCCCAAGGACATCCTGCGCAAACTTCCCGAATGGTTTGCCGAAGCCGAGTCGGTGTACCCCCTCGCCCCCAGCTTTGAGCCCACCGAACCCGAGTTCAACCCGGAACAGGGCGAAGTCTTCGCCCAGCTGCAAAAGTGCAATCGCCACAGTCTCATCGAACCGGTGGACGCCGAGCACATGTACTACGCCGCCATTCACGCCACCGGCTGCCGCCTCACCGCGCTCGGCGCCTATTACCGCGAACTCGCGATCAAGGGACATTTCTGATGCCAGTGTTTATCAGCTACCGCCACATGGATCGCGCCCACGCGGTCAAAATCAACGTGCGCCTGATCCAGGCCAACATCAAGACCTACCTCGACGTACTGGATGCCGAATCCCAGACCACCGATGACATCACCGGAGTGATCACCCGCAACATCAGCGAATGCACGCACCTGCTGGCGGTGGTATCGGAGAAAACCGCGCTGTCCTGGTGGGTGCCGTTCGAAATCGGCGAGGCGACCATCACGAATCGGCGCATCTGCTCGTACAGGACCGGCCCGACAGAGCTGCCGCTGTACCTCGATAAATGGCCGAAGCTGACCAGCGACCGGGACATCGAGTTTTTTATCGATGCTTATCGCACCGAGTCGACACTCAAGCGCTCGATGTCGCTGGAGTCGGTGACCGGTAGCGAGTCGGTGCGCAGCGTCAACAAATCCAATGCGGATCGCTTTCACGCCGACCTCAAGTCCCGAATCACCCGTGGCTTTTAATGTAGAAAACACCGACAAAAAAGCCGACATCGCTGTCGGCTTTTTTGTCGGTCATGCAGACCAATCAATCGACACCCGAGGGAAGCGATTCACTATTGCCAATTCAGTTAGTCTGGTAAGACTCAAACTCAACCATCGGTTGAATCATCTGCAGGAAGCTTGGTCGCCTGTTTCGCAAGATTTTTCTCTTCGGATTTCACGCGACGTTCAAGCTTTCTTATGTCCTCTTCAGCGGGAAGCTCCTCGGGCTTGATGCCGCGCTGTTCCAACATATCTCGGACGCTCAAATTATTCTGGACATGCTCCTTGGCAATGGCCGGCTCGCCTTGCAAGTCCACCTGTAGCACGTTGTGATTAGTTATCTCATTAGCCAGGTTTTTGGCAGCAATAGTCAGCGTCGGTAAAAAATCAGCCAATGGACGGCTCTTAACGATGCCATACGTGTCCTTCATCGCCTGTGTGGTCTTGCCGCCGAACAATGCTGCATCTCCTCGGGAGCGTATACGGGCAAATCCTTCATCATCTACACCACGCTCGTAGATGTTCTGCGATAGCTCTTTCTCCGACTCACGCAACCGATCTCGAGCATCGAAGCGGGCTTGTAAGCGCATTCGGTCCTCGATCAACTCTTGCTTGCGCGTTTGGAGCGCGAAGTAACTCTGAGCAAATGCGATCTGTTGTTTACGCGGGTCTCCATTCTGGGCAATCAAGTAACAGGCATAACGAGTGAGCATGAAATCTTCGACAGGACGCTGACCACCTTTGCCCACCTCGATCATTTTCGTGACGTCACGAAAATGATCGGAAACCTCCACACCTGTAGCTTCACAAGAGGCTACGGCACGCCTGATGGCGGTCAAAAAATTATCCCAGCGTGCGTAACCCAAGGGGGCTTGCAACTCGCGAGCGAACCAGAATTCGATGCTTTCATCAGGCACGCGATGTACCAGCGCGTCGAAACGCTGTTGCAGCAGTGGTAGTGATTGATTGTCCATGGCAAATCCCGAGGCAGTCAGAGGGCGTCGATCTCGAATGCTTTGCGACAGTAAATATCTGTCTGATAGTGAAGGGCAGATTTCCGACCGCATAGCCTCAAATGTGTGACAAAAAGCCGCGAACATTGCGGCTTTCCTATTTTCAGCGTGCGGTCTTTTCTAGCTTCCAACCCAGCGCATCCAACGCGTCACAGCCCTCCTGTATCAGTATGTGCGCAGCATTGGCGAAATGTTCCAAATCGTGACCCTCAGCATCTTTCACGCACAGGCAGGTGACGCTGTTGAGCAGGTTGCGTGCGGCCTTGATTCGGTGGGTGGCGGTTTCAAGAAGATCGGAAGCTCGAGCTTCAGTGTCGATGTACAGCGTGCTCCCGACGCTGAAGTTGCTTTGGAGCGGGTGGAATTGGGACATGGTTTGAATTCCGTCTGAAAGATGAAACTCCCACCCTTTTCGCGGCTAATCGAATGGGGGTGGCAGCTGTACGCGGGTTAGCCGACCGGTCAGAGGAACCCGGCACACCCGAAGGTGTCCCACGCACAGCCACCATAGACACATATGTCAGGCAGCAAATAGCGCCGCGATTATACGGGCGCTCGTGCATTCCTCTCAAACGACCGGCTAAGGTCCGTCACCGATTCGTCGGCGACTGGCAAACTGTACCGATGCCCCGCGCGAAGTAAAACCCGGTTTACGGGTCTCAGACCCGTCCTACACAACTCTCAGACCAAACCTCATTCCTTGAGTTTTTTCGCATGCAGCGGATCTGAATTCATTCTTACAAGCACAAAAAAGCCGACATCGGCGTCGGCTTTTTTGTCGGTCACTGCTTGGGACGCTCACCCGGTTTCGGTGCCGGGTCGTCGAACAGGTTCAGACGCTCGCGCAGTTCGTGGGCCGGCAGCGGTTCCTTGTCCGCCGGCAATGCGTTCGGGTCGACCGGTGCAGTCGGTGCGGCTCCCGGAGCAGCCGAACCTTGCGGCGCATCGGGAGCAGGTTCCGCCCCCTGCGAACCTTCGATCGCACGCTGGGCTTTCTTGGTCAGCACCACGATGTCGATACGACGGTTCACCGGGTTGAACGGATGCTCGCGATCGAACAGGGCCGACGAGGCATAACCGACCACCCGCGCCACCTGCGCATCCGGATAGCTGCCCGCCACCAGCGCACGACGCGCGGCGTTGGCACGGTTGGCCGAAAGCTCCCAGTTACCGAAATCACCGGTACCAGTGTATGGCTTGGCATCGGTGTGGCCGCTGATGCTGATCTTGTTCGGCACCGCCTTGATGGTGTCGGCCATGGCCAGCAGGATGTCTTCGAAATACGGTTTCAGACGGGCCGACCCCGAGTCGAACATCGGACGGTTTTCTGCGTCCATGATCTGGATACGCAGGCCGTCCGGCGTGATTTCGAACAGGATCTGATCCTTGAACTTCTGCAGCTGCGGGTTCTCTTCAACCTTGTTCTGCAGTTCTTGCAGCAACAGCTCGAGGCGCTCCTTTTCGACCTGCTCGGCCATGCCTTCAACCTGGTCGGTATCGATGGTGACCTTGTCCGGCTGCGGCTGGGATTTCACTTCAGGGTTGAGGGTGTTTTCCGGCGCCAGGGTCGGCGTGCCGCCCAGATCGATGATGTAGGGCGTGCCGCTTTCGGAAAAACCGATCGGGTCCTTGAAGTAACCGGCGATAGCAATCTTCTGTTCCGGCGTGGCGGTGGACAGCAGCCACAACACCAGGAAGAACGCCATCATCGCTGTGGCGAAGTCGGCGAAGGCGATTTTCCACGCGCCCCCGTGGTGCCCGCCGGCGTAGCGCTTGACGCGTTTGATGATTATCGGTTGGTTATTTTCCATAACTTAACGACCGCGAACCGCTTGTTCCAGCTCGGCGAAGCTTGGACGGTGCGCCGGGTACAGGACCTTGCGCCCGAACTCCACGGCCAGCGATGGCGGCATGCCGGAAGCCGAAGCCACCAACGAGGCCTTGATGGCTTCGTAGACGTTCAACTCTTCCTTGGCATTGTGTGCCAGGGAGTGGGCCAACGGGCCGAAGAAACCGTAGGCGGCGAGAATACCGAAGAAGGTACCGACCAGTGCCGCACCCACGTGCAGGCCGATGGACTTCTGATCGCCCTCACCGAGCGAAGCCATGGTCACCACGATACCCAGTACCGCCGCGACGATACCGAAACCGGGCATGGCGTCAGCAATGCCGTTTACGGCGTGGGATGGGTGTTCCAGGTCTTCCTTGAGGCTGAACAGTTCCATGTCGAACAGGCCTTCCAGCTCGTGGGGAGCCATGTTGCCGGAGGACATGATGCGCAGGTAATCGCAGATAAACGCGGTCATGCGCTCGTCCTTGAGGACCGTCGGGTACTTGGCGAAGATCGGGCTCGCGGCGGCATCTTCGATGTCGCCTTCGATGGCCATCATGCCTTCGCGGCGGCTCTTGTTGAGGATCTCGTAGATCAGGCCCAGAACTTCAAGGTAGAAGCCGTGATTGAAACGCGAGCCGAACATGCTCAGGGACTTCTTGAGCACGTGCATCGTCATGTAGCCGGGGTTGGCCTGCAAGAATGCGCCGAGGGCGGCGCCACCGATGATCATCACCTCGAAAGGCTGGATCAGGGCGGCAATCTTGCCGTGGGAAAGCACGTATCCGCCGAGCACGCTCGCGAATACGACGATGATGCCGATAATTTTAGCCATAGGTTAGGAGAGCACTTACTGAGTCGGGTTCAAGGTCATATTCGGAAGTTAAAAAATCTCTTCTTCTCCTTATCGGCAAAACTGCGCCAGACTATAGCCAGTTCAGGCGAAAAACTGATTTGACCCCATCCGGGCCCAGCTAATGTTGACAATGATCGCCTCCCACCATGGTTAACGAAACGAACGTTCCAACACCAAAACCAACGACGCTCGAAGGCTGGGTCAAGCTGCTCGATGGCGTACGTCTTCCCGTCCCGCAAGCCAGCCACGACCGGGTCTGCAAGGCCATCCGTGACAATCGCAGCTCACTGCGCGACATCGCTGACTTGATGCAAGGCAGTCCGGCCCTGGCCTTGAGCGTGATTCGCGAAGCCAACCGGCATACCCATGGCAGCATGACCGAGCCTGCGGAAAACCTTGAAATAGCAATCAACCGCCTCGGCCTGAAGCGCACTGAAGAGCTGCTCGCGCGCCTGCCCGCCGAACCCCAGTCCGAGATTCCCAAAGCCTTGCGTCAGCTGCAGATGATCAGCCAGCACGCCACGCAACAAGCCAACGGTTTTTTTGCCAGTCGCCTGGCGCGCCTGTGGCAGGACATTCACTGGGGCAGCCTGTTGTTTCTTTCGCCCCTGTGGCCGTTGGCGTTGACCCATCCAAAACTGCTCGAAGAGTGGGAGCTGCGGGTCATCCATAAAGGCGAGTCGGCACGCAAAGTCGAACAGCAATTGTTTGGCGTACGCCTGCTGGACATCGCCCAGGCGCTGGTGGAGGTCTGGCGATTGCCGATCTGGGTGCAGCAGGGTTATCGCCTGTTGCTCACCGAGCAGCGAGAGCTGGTGAAAGTCCTGCGCATCGCCCGTGACAGTGAGCATCCACTGCGCCAGCAGAACCGTCTCGATGACGACCCGACCCTGCGTCGCTGGCTCAATCAGCCAGCCAACACAGTGCTACTGGCCAACGGGCTGGCGCTGTCGGCGCAACACGCCTGGGACAGCCCGCACAGTGAGCGCTGGCAATTGCTGACCAGCCTTTATCTGCAAATGCCGATGGACGAGGTGCAACAGCAACTGCACCAGCAAGCCGCTAACAGCGCACGCCAACACGCCATGCCCGACCTCTGGCACCCTGCCGAATCGCTGATTTGGCCGTGGGGCATGAACCGTGTCCACGCGGGCTTGCTGCCGGCAGCGGCACCCACCGCCGAAGACCTGGCGAAGTGGCGCAAACAATGCGCAGAATTGCTGGTCGAGCCGAGTCGTTTCACCAATGCCATGCACCTGACCATCGCCGCCCGGGACGCCCTGGTGGCCTGCGGCATGCGTCGGGTGATGATCCTGATGGCCGACCGCACTCATGCCAACCTGCGCGCACACCAGACAGCCGGCCTGCCGAAGGAAGCGGCCGGGTTGAACTTCGTGGTCAGCCAGAGCAACGTGTTGCAACGCCTGCTCGCGCAGCAGGCACAAGTGCGCCTGACGCCAGTCAACAACGCGCAATTCTCGGCCCTGCTGCCCAACAGCCTGCGTTCACAGTTCAGCGGCGAACATCTGCTGCTGCGCTCGCTGGTCAACAATGGCCGGGTGATCATGATCGTCGTGGCGGACCAGGGCGGCGGACCGTTTTCGGAAGTTTCCGTACAGGCCTTCGGCAAAACCGCGCAGTGCATCGAGAAAGCCCTGCACAGCTTTAGCCACCGTGGCCAATAAGGCTGCGCTACAATCCCCCCCTTTTGTGCTCTGGAGACCTCACATGTCTGGCTTCTCTGGCTTGCCGCTGGTGATCGAGCCGAGCGACTTGCTCCCTCGCCTCGACGCCCGCGAACTGATTCTGGTGGACTTGACCAGTACCGCCCGCTACGCCGAAGGGCACATTCCCGGCGCGCGCTTTGTCGAACCGAAACGCACGCAGCTCGGCCAGGCCCCCGCCCCGGGACTGATGCCCCCGCAGGCAGCACTCGAAGCGCTGTTTGGTGAGCTGGGACACAACCCCGACGCGGTCTACGTGGTGTATGACGACGAAGGCGGCGGTTGGGCCGGGCGCTTCATCTGGCTGCTGGATGTCATCGGCCACAGCAAGTACCACTATATAAATGGCGGCCTGCCGGCCTGGCTTGCAGAGGGTTTGCCCATGTCGATCCAGATCCCGCCGTCCGTGGGTGGCCCGGTTACACTGACCTTGCATGATGAACCCACCGCCACTCGTGAATACCTGCAAAGCCGACTCGGCGCAGCCGACCTGGCAATCTGGGATGCTCGCGGCCCGCTGGAGTACTCCGGCGAGAAAGTCCTCGCAGCCAAGGGCGGGCACATTCCCGGCGCGGTCAATTTCGAATGGACCGCCGGCATGGATCAGGCGCGCCAGTTGCGCATCCGCACCGACATGCAGCAGGTCCTCGAACAACTCGGGATCAGCAAAGACAAAGAAGTGATTACCCACTGCCAGACCCACCATCGTTCTGGCTTCACCTATCTGGTGGCCAAGGCTCTCGGTTATCCGCGGGTCAAAGGCTACGCCGGTTCCTGGGGCGAATGGGGTAACCATCCCGACACGCCCGTAGAGATTTAAGGTTTTTAAGGACAGTTAATGAACAAGCGTCTGTTTATCCTCAGCCAGTACCTGCTGCCCCACAACTTGCTCTCGCGACTGGCCGGCTGCATCGCCGAATGCCGCGTGCGCTGGTTCAAGAACGCCTTTACCGCCTGGTTCGCCAAGCGTTATCAGGTGGACATGTCCCAGGCGCTGGTCGAAGACCTGACCGCCTACGAGCACTTCAACGCGTTCTTCACCCGCGCACTGAAAGACGGTGCCCGTCCGTTGGACGAAACCCCGGGCGCGATCCTCAGCCCGGCCGACGGCGCGATCAGCCAGCTCGGCCCGATCGAGCATGGTCGGGTGTTCCAGGCCAAGGGCCACAGCTTCAGCGTGCTGGAACTGCTGGGTGGCGATGCGGCAATCGCTGCGCCATTCATGGGCGGTGACTTCGCGACCATCTACCTGTCGCCGAAGGACTATCACCGCGTGCACATGCCACTGGCCGGCACCCTGCGCGAGATGGTCTACATCCCGGGTCGCCTGTTCTCGGTCAACCAGACCACTGCTGAAAACGTTCCGGAATTGTTTGCCCGCAACGAGCGCGTGGCGTGCATTTTCGACACCGAGCGCGGGCCGATGGCCGTGGTGCTGGTGGGTGCGATGATCGTGGCGTCGATTGAAACCGTCTGGGCCGGCCTGGTGACGCCGCCGAAGCGCGAGCTGAAAACCTTCCGTTACGACGAAGCCGCACGCGCGCCGATCCACCTGGAAAAAGGCGCAGAACTGGGGCGCTTCAAGCTGGGCTCGACCGCTGTCGTGCTGTTCGGGCCGGATCAGGTTAAGTGGGCTGAAGAAATGACCGCCGGTACAGCGGTGCAGATGGGTCAGGGTATGGGCTCACCGAAGGCCTGATTTGTACGCAAACCTGTAGGAGCGAGCCTGCTCGCGATGAGTGAATAGGCGACGCGTGCATTCAGAAAGCCCGCGTCATCGTTAACGTCCATCGCGAGCAGGCTCGCTCCTACTGTTGTTTTAGAGCTGGCCGTCGCGATCACGGAAGCCCAGCAGGTACAACACACCATCCAGACCCAGGGTCGAAATCGCCTGCTTGGCCGACTGCTTGACCAGCGGCTTGGCGCGGAATGCCACGCCCAACCCGGCAATCGCCAGCATCGGCAGGTCGTTGGCACCGTCGCCGACCGCAATGGTTTGCTCCAGGCGCAAGCCTTCCTTGTGCGCCAGTTCTTTCAGCAAATCGGCCTTGCGCTGCGCATCGACAATCGGCTCGACCGCCACGCCAGTGACTTTGCCGTCGACCACTTCCAGTTCGTTGGCAAACACGTAGTCGATACCCAGCTTGGCCTGCAATTGCTTGGCGAAGTAGGTGAAGCCGCCCGACAGAATCGCGGTCTTGTAGCCCAGACGCTTGAGTTCGGCGAACAGGGTTTCAGCGCCTTCGGTCAGGCGCAGCGAGGCACCGATGGAATCCAGCACATTGACGTCCAGACCTTTGAGCAAGGCCAGGCGCTCCTTGAAGCTGGCACGGAAATCCAGTTCACCGGCCATCGCCCGCTCGGTGATTTGCGAAACCTTGTCACCCACACCGGCCGCCTTGGCCAGTTCATCGATCACTTCGGCTTCGATCAGCGTCGAGTCCATATCGAACACCGCCAGGCGACGGTTGCGCCGGAACAGCGAATCTTCCTGGAAGGCGATGTCCACGTTCAGTTCCTGGGCAACGCTGAGGAATTCGGCACGCAGCGCCTGCGGATCAGCCGCCTCGCCACGCACGGAAAACTCGATGCACCCCTTGCCCTTGTCGGCCGGCGTATCCAGCGGCATACGCCCGGACAGACGATCGATGTGGTCGATGTTCAGGCCATATTTGGCGGTGATCGAACTCACGGCCTGCAACTGCCCGGCTGTCACCTTGCGGGTCAACAGGGTCACGATGTGGCGTTTTTTACCCTGGTTGCCGACCCACTGCTGGTAATCCTCTTCGGACACCGGCGTGAAACGCACCTGTTGATCGAGCTCGTACCCCTTGAACAGGATGTCCTTGAGCACGGACTTGCCTTGTTCGGTGTCGGGAATTTCAACCAGGATGCCGAACGACAAGGTGTCGTGGATCACCGCCTGACCGATGTCGAGAATGTTCACACCACCCTGGGCCAGAACGCCGGTAATGGCCGCAGTCAGACCCGGACGGTCGACTCCCGTGATGTTTATCAGGACGATTTCGCGCAAGGCGCACCCCCGCAGGTGGAAAAAAACCGCATTCTACCCACTTTCAGTGACCATCGGGCACCGCGAGCGCTTTGACGACCTAGGGCCTGTCGCTATACTGCGCGTCAACTTCACGGACAAAAGAGCCGAGCTCAAGTGAACCGGCCCACGCCAGTAAAAACCGACAACTTCTTCCTGCTGATCTTCCGGGCACTGCGCCACCGCCGTGTACCGATTGCATTGCGCATCGCCAGCCATAACGTGATCCTGGTCGCCCTGGCCCTGGTCATCTATGCCGGTGTGATGGGCTTGCAGTTCAAGCAGGCCATGCACGAGCAGGCGGATGCGCTGGGCGAAAGCCTGACCACGCAGACGGCCACCTCGGCCACCGAGCTGTTGGTGTCCAACGACATCCTCAGCCTCAATGTGCTGCTCAATAACCTGACCAAGAACAAGCTGGTGGCCCACGCGGCCATCTACAGCCCGGACAACCGTATCCTCGCCGAATCCGGTCAGCGTCCCAAGCATAGCCTGCTAGGCGAAGCCGAGGGCATGTACCAGAGCAAGATCACCTTCCAGGACGTGACTGCCGGGCAATTGCGCATCAGCCTGGACATGGACCAGTTCCAACAGCCGATGACCATCAGCCTGCAGAGCATGGGCATTCTGAGCGCCATCCTGCTGGCCCTGTCCCTGGCCCTGAGCCTGCGCATGGGGCGTTATCTCTCCACGCCGCTGCTGCAATTGCGGGTTTGGCTGCGCAATATCGATGAATACACCCCGGCCACCGACCGTCAGGACGAAATCGGTGACCTGGCGCGCCAGCTGCACGCCAACTTCGCCCCGGAGCCCGCCCCTGTGCCGGAGCCGGAACCGGAGTTCGACGACGTCGATGACGAGGTCGACCCGGCCTTCGAAGTCCGTAACCTGCGCGACCCGAGTTTCGATGAGAGCCGCCCGGTAGCGGCGCTCAAACCGGCGCCACGGCAGATTGTCAGCACCGTCGAGGACGACGACGATGAAGACCCGTTCGCCGACCTGCGCGACGAGTCGCTGGACAGCAACCCGCAACCGGTGATTCGCAAGGCCACGCCGAGCGTGCCGCAACACAGCGCGGTGCTGGCAGTGCAACTGGGCTCCCAGGAACAACTGCGACGCCTGCCTCGGGCGCGCCTTGAAGAACTGCTCGAACGCTATCGCGACTGCCTCGACCAGGCCGCTTCCCTGTATCAGGGCGAAGTGGAGACCTTGAACGATGGCAGCACGCTGATGCTGTTCCACACCGAAGACAGCGGCGACGATTACCTGACCAACGCCATTTGCTGTGGCGAGCTGCTGCGAGCCCTGGGCCACCAGTTGCAGATCGAAGTCGCGGACAGCGGCATCACCCTGCAATTGCAGCTGGGCTTGACCCTCGGTGACGAACTGTTCGGCCTGAGCCAGATCGACCTGCTGCTGACCGACTCCGCCCAGGACGCCCTGGCCCTGTCGCAACACAGCCGCAACCTGCTGCTGGTGGAGCGCAAGATCAGCGACGATGCACTGATCCGCCAGCGTGCACGGATCCGCCCGATTGCCAGCCCTGAAGGTGCATGCTGCGTGGAACGGTTGATGGAACCGTATCCGTCGATGCTTGAACGGCAATTGGCGCGGATGCATGAACGCCGGGCGTAACCGCCAGGAGCAATAAAAGAGCCCGCAGATGAGTGATCGTTTGCGGGCTTTTTTGTGGCCTGCTCTGACGCTTTCGCTGCGATGCGGCGACCCGACAAGCCAGCTCCTACAATGGATCAGTGTAAGCCCACAACTTTGTGAACGACGCAAAACCTGTAGGAGCTGGCTTGCCAGCGAAGAGACCGGAACTGACGATAAAGATCTCCAACCTGCAGAAACAACAAAGCCCGCATCAATACGGGCTTTGTTTCAAATCCATCCAGGGTCAGAAGCGGAACACTTCCATATCCGTCCGGACCGGCGCGGCCATCGGGATCTTCGGCTGTTTTTCCTGTTCTACCGCAGGTGCTGCCGCCTTGGCAGCCGGCTTGCGCGGGGCTTCGGCGATCGGTGGCTGATTGGCCAGCGGCTTCAGTGCCACCGACAATTGCTCGGCCAGACGTTGCAGCAACACACCCTGGGCCTGAACCTGAGCCGCCGTACTACCGGCATGCTGTTCCTGCAAATGGATGATGCGGTTGTCACGGACCTGTCCGCGACGGTCGATCAAGCGCCATTGCGCGTCGAGGATCGCCGGTTGTTTTGCACCCGAATCCAGGCGCGTGATAGTCAGCAGCACCTGAACATCCGGGGTGAAGCCCACTGTCGCCGGGGCCAGCACTACGCGCTGACTGTCCAGGTGACCTGCGACCTGACGCAGCAGCAGCTGATCGATATCCGACGAAAGGCTGCCTGCCCAACGACCGTCGGTCGAGGCTTGCAGGCTGCCATCGGGCTGGCGCTGCAACAGGGTTTCGCGTTGCAGGTAGTCGGCCACGGTGACCGGCCCCAACAATACCGCCATGCCCGCGTTCTGTGCGGGCTGAACCGGACTACCAGCGTCCAGCTGATACAACGACACCGGCTGGTGAACGCTGCAACCCGCCAGGCCAAGAACGCCGGCGAGCATAAGAATAAAAGGAAGGCGCAGAGCAGTCATCGTCCCATCCAGGTGATCGTAAAAAGGCTGACCACAGTAAAAATACTCAACAAATATGAAGAACGCGCGGCAATGCCGGCGCTTGAAAGGCCATATCATCCGTGAATATGCGTTCCGACTCCAGTGCAAAGCGCCGAACTACGGGTTAAATCGTAGATCGGCGCCTCTAACTCCCACTCTTCGGTCAATTGATCGAATTTTCGACGAGCAGCGCATCGACCCTTTGGAAGCCACGCGGCAATTTGTTGCCACGACGACCACGTTCACCCTTGTAGTGCTCGAGGTCGTCCGCTTTCAGTGACAGGGTACGTTTCCCGGCCTGCAACACCAGTGTTGCCCCGTCCGGCAATACGGCGATGTCCGTCACATACTCTTCGCGACTGGCCACTCGCTCACCAGGAATCCCGATGATCTTGTTGCCTTTGCCCTTACCTAATTGTGGCAGGTCGCTGATCTTGAAGATCAGCAGGCGACCTTCGGTCGTCACCGACGCCAGCCAGTTCTGCTCACGATCAGCCACCGGGCGCGGCAGCATGACCTTGGCATTGTTTGGCAGACTCAACAAGGCCTTGCCCGCCTTGTTCTTGGCCTGCAGGTCTTCACCTTTGACCACGAATCCGTAGCCGGCGTCGGAAGCGATCACGTACAGCGCATCGTCTTCCGGCATCAGCACGCATTCGAAACTCGCCCCTGGCGGCGGCGTCAGGCGACCGGTCAGCGGTTCGCCCTGGCCACGGGCCGACGGCAAGGTGTGGGCGGCCACCGAATAACTGCGGCCGGTGGAGTCGATAAACACCGCGAACTGGTTGGAACGCCCGGCTGCCAGCGCCTTGAAACCGTCGCCGGCCTTGTAGGAAAGCCCGGTGGCATCGATTTCGTGGCCTTTGGCGGAGCGAATCCAACCTTTTTCTGACAGCACGACCGTCACTTTCTCGTTCGGCAGCAGATCGTGCTCGGTCAGGGCCTTGGCCTCGGCGCGTTCGACAATAGGCGACCGGCGGTCATCACCGTAGGTTTCCGCGTCCTTGATCAGTTCGCTGCGCACCAGTTTTTTCAACTTGGCTTCGCTGCTCAGCAGGGCTTGCAGCTTGGCTTGTTCCTTGAGCAGTTCATCCTGCTCGGCACGCAGCTTCATCTCTTCCAGTCGCGCCAACTGACGCAGACGGGTGTCGAGGATGTAGTCGGCCTGGATTTCGCTCAGGGCGAAGCGCTCGATCAGCGCGGCTTTCGGGTGCTCCTCGGTACGGATGATGTGGATCACTTCATCCAGGTTGAGGTAGGCAATCAACAAACCGTCCAACAGGTGCAGGCGACGCTCGACCTTGTCGAGGCGGAATTGCAGGCGACGACGCACGGTCTGCACCCGGAACTCCAGCCATTCGACCAGCAGCGCACGCAGGTTCTTCAGCTGCGGCTTACCGTCCAGGCCGATGATGTTGATGTTGACCCGATAGCTCGACTCCAGCTCGGTGCTGGCGAACAGGTGCTGCATCAAGGCATCGTGGTCGAAGTTTTTCCGGGCACCCGGAATGATCACGATCCGGCACGGGTTTTCGTGGTCGGATTCGTCACGCAGGTCGGCAATTTGCGGCGCCTTGGACGGCTTGGCCTGCATCATCGCGGCGATCTGCTCCAGCACCTTGGCGCCCGAGACTTGATGCGGCAGCGCGGTGACGATGATGTCGCCGTCTTCGATGTGATACACGGCGCGCATACGCACCGAGCCACGACCGGTTTCGTAGATTTTCAGCAGGTCGGCGCGCGGGGTGATGATTTCCGCTTCGGTCGGGTAGTCCGGGCCCTGGATGTGTTCGCAGAGCTGTTCGACCGTGGCCTTGGGCTCGTCGAGCAAACGCACGCAGGCGGTGGCGACTTCGCGCAGGTTGTGCGGCGGAACGTCGGTGGCCATGCCCACGGCAATGCCAGTGGTGCCGTTGAGCAGAATGTTCGGCAGGCGGGCCGGCAAGACCAGTGGCTCGTCCAGCGTGCCGTCGAAGTTCGGCCCCCAGTCCGCCGTGCCCTGACCCAGTTCGCTGAGCAGCACTTCGGAATAACGCGACAGCCGCGCTTCGGTGTAACGCATGGCGGCGAAGGACTTGGGATCATCCGGCGCACCCCAGTTGCCCTGGCCGTCGACCAGCGTGTAGCGATAGCTGAACGGCTGGGCCATCAGCACCATGGCTTCGTAGCAGGCCGAATCGCCGTGAGGGTGGAACTTACCGAGCACGTCACCGACGGTACGCGCCGACTTCTTGTGCTTGGAATCGGCGTCCAGCCCCAACTCGCTCATCGCATAAATAATGCGGCGCTGTACCGGTTTCAGGCCGTCGCCGATATGCGGCAAGGCACGGTCCATGATCACGTACATGGAGTAGTTGAGGTAGGCATTTTCGGTGAAGTCAGCCAGCGAGCGGCGTTCTACACCGTCCAGGCTGAGATCAAGGGAGTCGCTCATGCGGGCCTCATCGGTTCGTTGTCTGGCGCAGCAGCATGGTGCCACCGCGCTGGGTAAATTCAAGTTTGTTCAGTGCGCTCATGCCGAGCAACACCTGATCGCCATGCAGCCCCGGGGCCACCAGTGCGCGTACATCCCGCAGCACGATGTCGCCCAGTTGCAGGCGTTCGATACGGGTGCGATAGCCCTGGCTCAGGCCATTGGCCGTGCTCAGGGTCACGCCAAATCCTTCTTCGAGCTTCAAGCGCCTGGCCAGGTCCGCCGGAACCGACACATCGGTCGCCCCGGTGTCGAGCATGAAGTCCACCGGCTGGCCGTTGATCTGGCCGCTGGCGACGAAATGCCCCTGCACATTGCTCACCAGTTTCACCTCGATGAAACCTTCGCCCTGCTCCGAGCTGACCACCACATTCGGATTTTGCTGACGCGCTTCCCACTGGCCGAAAAAACGCGTGGCCAGAAACAGCGCCGCACACCAGGCCAGCACCATGAATACCCGGCCTATGCGCTGCCCCGGGCTTTGTTGTCTCATGGCTTGGCACTCCAGCCACCTTCCGGTGCAGCGAAGCGCCAGACCACCGGACGGACTTCGCCATCGGCGCGCGCGCCGAAGTTATTGTCGACACCGATCCAGGCGCCATCGGCATCCACGATCAACGCCTCTTCCAACCCGTAGTCCTGTGGATAACGACGGTTTGCCTGCAACAACTCGGCGGCGTACGACCAGCAGCGCTCGACCTTGGCCGTCTGCGGATCCCGGCGGCAGATCTGGCAGGCGTTGCGTTCAAGGGTGAACAGCTTGCCGTTGAACAGCGACAGGTCAGAAAAATCCCGCGGGACAGGCTTGGCACGGGGAAACTGCTCGGGCTGCATTTCCATGCCCGCCTCGCTCAGCAGCACGCAACCACCGTCGCAATCCCACAACGTCTGCTGGCGCTTGATCATCAGCAGTCCCCGGCCTTGACGCTCGGCGGCGAGCCACATCTGATTCCCTGCCGGATTGATCACCAGCCCTTCGAACAGCGCATTGAATTGCAACAGCAGGCCTCTGGCCCGTGCCTCGCGAACCATCATCGGCGAAATTTTCAGCCAGGCGGCGGGACCCGTTGGCGGCACTTGCAAGACAGCGGCATGGCCTTCGCTGACGATGTAGCGATTGCCGGCGCTGTCGCAGGTGATGCCCTCGAAGTCCAGATCACCGCCACGCACGAACGAAGCCCCCCAGACGCGAGACTTCAGCCCCCAGGGCAAACCGCTGTCAGGCACCGGCGGTACGTCGATGTGCACCGTTTGTGCCTGCCAGGCAGATTCGCGGGTATCCAGGCGGTAGATCTGATTATCGTCGCGGTCGGAAACCGCCCACAGATCATTGCCGCACTGCGCCAGCCCGGACAGGTTGCCGCCGCGCATGCCGTCGACGACATGTTCGGACAACAGGCGCAGCTGTGGCGCCGGCTCGGCGGATACCATGTTCGACGTCAGCAGCAACGCACAAGCCAGGGCAAAGCCCAGACGCATCAGCCCAGCACCTCGGCCAGGTTGCCCTTGGACTCCAGCCAGGCCTTACGGTCGCCGGCGCGCTTCTTCGCCAGCAGCATGTCCATCATTTCCGAGGTCGCCTCGAAATCTTCCAGGGTCAACTGCACCAGACGCCGAGTGTTCGGGTCCATGGTCGTCTCACGCAGCTGCGGCGGGTTCATTTCACCCAGGCCCTTGAATCGGGTGACCTGCGGCTTGCCGCGCTTCTTCTCGGCCACCAGACGATCGAGGATGCCATCGCGTTCGGCTTCATCGAGGGCGTAGTAGATTTCCTTGCCCAGGTCGATGCGGTACAGCGGCGGCATGGCGACGTAGACGTGACCGGCATCCACCAATGGGCGGAAATGCTGGACGAACAAGGCGCACAGCAAGGTTGCGATGTGCAGACCGTCGGAGTCGGCGTCGGCGAGGATGCAGATCTTGCCGTAGCGCAGTTGGCTCATGTCGGCCGCGCCCGGATCGACACCGATGGCCACCGCGATGTTGTGCACTTCCTGGCTGGCCAGCACTTCGCTGCCGTCGACTTCCCAGGTGTTGAGGATCTTGCCGCGCAACGGCAGGATCGCCTGGAATTCTTTGTCCCGCGCTTGCTTGGCCGAGCCGCCAGCGGAATCACCTTCGACCAGGAACAGCTCGGAACGCATCGGGTCCTGGCCGGCGCAGTCGGCCAGTTTGCCCGGCAGCGCCGGGCCTTGGGTAATGCGTTTGCGCTCGACCTTCTTGCTGGCCTTGAGGCGACGACCGGCGTTGTTGATCGCCAGTTCCGCCAGCAGCATGCCGGTTTCCGGGTTGGCGTTGAGCCACAGGCTGAACGCATCCTTGACCACACCGGAGACGAACGCCGCCGCCTCACGGGACGACAGGCGCTCCTTGGTCTGGCCGGAGAATTGCGGTTCCTGCATCTTCATCGACAACACGAAGGCAATGCGTTCCCAGACGTCTTCCGGCGCCAGCTTCACACCACGCGGCAACAGGCTGCGGAATTCGCAGAACTCGCGCATGGCGTCGAGCAGGCCTTGGCGCAAACCGTTGACGTGAGTACCGCCCTGGGCTGTCGGGATCAGGTTGACGTAGCTTTCCTGGACCGCGTCGCCACCTTCGGGCAGCCACAGCAGCGCCCAATCCACCGCTTCTTTATTACCGGCCAGGCTGCCGCAAAACGGCTCGTCCGGCAGGCGCTCGAATTCGCTGACCGCATCCACCAGGTAGGAACGCAGGCCGTCTTCGTAATGCCATTCGACTTTCTCGCCGGTGGCCTTGTCTTCAAAACTGACCAGCAGCCCCGGGCACAACACGGCCTTGGCCTTGAGCACATGCTTGAGGCGGCTGATGGAGAATTTCGGGGAGTCGAAGTATTTCGGATCCGGCGCGAAGAACACGCTGGTGCCGGTGTTGCGCTTGCCGACAGTGCCGATGATTTCCAGCTCGGTGGCCTTGTAGCCATCCTTGAAGGTCATCTGGTATTCGTTGCCGTCACGTTTTACCCGCACCCGCACTTCGGTGGACAAGGCGTTGACCACGGAAATACCCACCCCGTGCAAGCCGCCGGAGAACTGGTAGTTCTTGTTGGAAAACTTGCCCCCGGCATGAAGCTTGGTGAGGATCAGCTCGACGCCTGAAACACCTTCCTCAGGGTGAATATCCACCGGCATGCCACGGCCGTCATCGCTGACTTCCAGGGAATGGTCGGCATGCAGGATCACCTGTACCGATGAGGCATGCCCGGCCAAGGCTTCGTCGACACTGTTGTCGATGACTTCCTGGGCAAGGTGGTTCGGCCGACTGGTGTCGGTGTACATGCCGGGGCGTTTGCGCACCGGGTCGAGGCCCGAGAGGACTTCGATGGCGTCTGCGTTATAAGAGCTAGCGCTGGGAGTGGCCATGGGGTCTCGTCGTCAGTCATTCATTGAAAATAAGAGCGAGATTTCACAATGCCGTGAAATCAATCGCTTGATACAAATCTGCGCCAATGCCGGCAAAGCTCAGCATGGCCGGAAGCTGTGCGGCAAACCCCTGGTAACCATGGTCGCCGCCGGCCTGGATGCGCAAGGCACAGGCCCGGTAATACTGCTGAGCGAGGCGATAGTCCAGCGTTTCGTCCCCGGTCTGCAGCCATACCTGATAGCGCTGTGGATCCCGGGGCGCCGCTACCTCCAGTTCGGCCAGGGCCGTCACGTGGTCATGGGTCATTTCCCAGGTCTCATCGGTATACAGGTTTTTCTGCGTTCCCAGAAATCCGTCGAACATCCGGTGTGGACCGACGGCAGGGTTGATCAACAGGGCTTTCAGGCCAAGGCGCTCGGCCAGGTGAGTGGCATAGTAGCCGCCGAGCGAGCTGCCGACCAGCAGTGGCCGACCGAGCCCGGAAATAGCCTGCTCCAGTTGTGCGATAGCCTGGCGCGGGTGATGGTGCAACGCTGGAACGCGCACCTGTTCGCTCAGGCCCAGACGCTCCATCACCTCGATCAACTGACAGGCCTTCTTCGACAACGGCGAGCTGTTGAAGCCGTGGATATAAAGGATCGAACCGGACATTTGAGCTCCCTGTGCGTCGGCTAAAAAGGCGGAGTTTACAGGGACCCGGGGGGGTGTTGGGCCAGCCCCCATGGAAATGAACGCCACCCTGTAGGAGCTGGCTTGCCAGCGAAGGCGGACTGTCAAATAACATATATGTTGAATGTGATGCCCTCTTCGCTGGCAAGCCAGCTCCTACGGGGGAATTGGGACATCAGTAGCCGTTAGAGCCGTAATCCACCGTGAACTCAAACCCGGTGACCCGCTCCACACCGGTTTCCAGCCGCCCGTCGGGCAGCAGCCGCAACCAGCGATAGCCTGGCGCCTGTTCCCCGACCTTGAAATCCTCGCTGCCCGGCTCGAACTGGATGCAGGTCGACGGCGAGGCGATCAGGCGCACGCCGTTACGTAATTGATCGATTTCCTGGTGCACATGCCCCCACAGCACGGCACGCACCTGTGGAAAACGATCCAGCACTTCAAAAAACGCCTCGGGATTACGCAGGCCGATAGGCTCCATCCATGCGCAACCGATGGACACCGGGTGATGGTGGAAGCACACCAGATGATGGCGATCCGGCGCTTCGCTCAACGAACGGGCGAGCAACTGCAACTGATCGTCCTGCAAATACCCCGGCACCGAGCCCGGCACGGCGGAATCGAGCAATGTGACCCGCCAGTTGCCGATATCCACCACCGGTTCGAGCAAGGCGCTCTGCACCGCCGCCTCGGCCATGAACTGCGGCTCATCGTGATTGCCGGGAATCCAGCGCGCCGGCGCATCGAGCTGACGCGTCATGTCGCGAAATTGCCGGTAGGATTCCAGCGTCCCGTCCTGGGACAGATCACCCGTGGCCAGGATCAAATCAATCCGTGGCTGTTGCGCGCGCACCAGTTCGATGACCTTCTGCAGACTGTCGCGGGTGTTCATGCCCAGCAACGCGCCGTCCGCTTCGGCAAACAGGTGACTGTCGGAGAGTTGCACCAGCAACGCCGGGTCGGCGGTGGTCAATGTGGATACGCTCGGCAAGGCGTTCTCCCAGGGCGTGATCACGGGGATGGGTAAGTGCCGCAATTATGCTGGGGGACGATCAAAAGGGGAAACCTGTGAACCTGACATGGTTCACAACTGCGCTTCACAACCGTACTACTTCGTACTCATGCCCCAGCGCCAGGCAATGGCTCAGCCATTCGCCCAGAAACATGTTCAGCTGGGCCTTTTCGTCCGGCTGATGCATCGAGGCGTTCGGGTAAGGATAGATGCCGCGAAAGCGTCGCGCATGTTCGGCGCTGACCACTTCAGCCATGCGCGCGTCGTGATAGACCTGCACTTCCAGTTGCGGCACCGGCAGCCAGGGCAGGCTGTGTTCCTGACGCACTTGCAGGGTCGTGGTGTAAGGACAGGTCAGCAGCACTTCCAGCGCCAGTACGCCGAGCATCTGGTCGCCATGGGTCACGGCGATGCGCCGCGCGGCAGGCTCGCTGCGCATGTCCGGCAGCAGTCGCATCAGGCGCGCGTAGTTCGCTTCGCAGGATGCTTGCAGCCCCACCAGGTCCACCCGATAGCGATCGCGCAGCTTGTTTACGACCATAACCCCCTCACTTCAACGCGGTTCAAAGCCAGCCATTGCAAGGCAATGATGCTCGCCGCGTTGGCAATACGTCCGTCGCGTACGGCTTGCAGGGCATCTTCGAACGCCCAGACCGTGACGCGGATGTCTTCTGCCTCTTCCTCCAGCCCATGCAGGCCGCCAACCCCGGTAGCGTCACAACGCCCCAGGTACAAATGCACGAACTCATTGCTGCCGCCCGGCGATGGAAAGTATTTGAGTATCGGCCAGAGCGCCCCGATTACCAGCCCAGCTTCCTCCTGCGCTTCACGGTGAGCAACTGCTTCCGGCACTTCATCCTTGTCGATCAGACCAGCGACCAGTTCGATCAGCCAAGGGTTGTCGGTCTTGCCCATGGCACCGACGCGAAACTGCTCGATCAGTACCACTTCATCGCGCTGCGGGTCGTAAGGCAGCATGCAGACCGCGTCATGGCGAACGAACACTTCACGATTGATCTCGCGGCTCATGCCCCCGGCGAACAATTCGTGACGCAAGTGCACACGTTCGAGTTTGTAGAAGCCCTCGTAGCACTTTTCGCGCCGCACGATATCAACGGCAGTCGGAATGGCGTTGGCAAAATCCTTCATGACTATCCTCGTTACTGCAAATCCTGTTCGAGGCTGCTTTTTTTCCTGGGCCTCGACTTCGCGCCATCCTAACGCGCCCGTGATGTTTGATGCAGCTCCTTTCCCGTCAGCGGGATAGACGGTGAGGGCGAAACCCACTCTAATTAGCTTAGTGGCGAACTGACTGCTTTGTTGAGAGTCGAAGCCGGTAACTTTTTGCCCTCCCCTGTTTCAGAAAGGACGCACATGTCGTTTTTCAAAATCGCCTCCGTGGCCGCTATCGCCCTGACCTTGGGCGCTTGCGCGAGCCTGTTCCAGCCCAACTACCGGACGCCGCTGGAAACCACCCGCGATGCCTCCGAGCAACTCAAACCCGGTTGCAGCAACCCGGACTGCCCGCTGGTCAACATCGACACCCTGCACTTCCCGGCCGAGCCGCAATTGGACGGCATCATCGAAAAACGCCTGCTGCAAATGACCCGCACCTCGCCCGATGCCCCGGTGGCACCGACCCTGGCGGCCTATCGCGAAGAGTTTTTGCGCACCGCCGGCCCACGCAACAGCAGCTACTTACAGGCGAAGGTACGCGAGCAGCATGACGGCTTGGTGATCGTCGAATTGTCCAGCTACCTGGACACCGGCGGTGACCACGGCACCGCAGGTCGAGGTTTCATCAACTATTCGCGCCAGCAGCATAAAGTGCTGACGCTGTCGGACATGCTGGTGCCAGGGCAGGAAGACGCATTCTGGAAAGCCGCGCAGGTGGCGCACAACAGCTGGCTGATCAGCACCAAGCTCGATCAGGAACCGGAGTTCGTGAAGAGCTGGCCGTTCCAGAAAACCAGGAACGTGGCACTGACCTACGGCGGGGTGATCCTCAAGTACGAAACCAGCAGCATCGCGCCTTACGCGCTGGGCCATGTCGAACTGAAGATCCCCTACCCTCGCCTGAACAGCATCATCAAGCCCGAGCTGTTTCCCGGCCGTAACTGAAGGCCCGGCCCAGCACAAACTGCAGCAGCCCTGCCAGGACCAGCGCCGGCAGGGTGGCGCCGACATCCGGATACAGGTTGGCCAGCAAATGATAGGTGCTGACCCCGCCCAACCAGGCGAGCAGCGCCGGCCAGCGCAGCGCGGCCGAGGCCACCTGGCCGCTACGCTTGCGCAGGATGAAGTGGTCCACCAGCACCACGCCGAACAATGGCGCAAACACTGATCCGATCAGCAGCAGGAAGTTCTGGTACTGGGCCAACGGCGCCAGCAGGGCAATCAGCGTGCAGATGACACCGATGGCCAGGGCCAAGTGCTCGACTTTCGCGCGCAACAGAATTCCGCTGGACACCGCCGCCGAGTGAATATCGGCAAAGGCGTTTTCCGATTCATCCAGAAGAATCAGCAACAGCGGAATCCCCAAACCTGCACCGGCCAGCGCCAGCAGCAAGGCATTGACTTCACCGCTCGGCGCGAACGCCAGGGTGTAGGCCACGCCCAGGCTCATCAGCCAGAAATTACCGATGAAGAAACCAATGGCGGTGCCACCGAAGACGTTTTTCGCCCGCTTGCCGAAACGCGAGTAGTCGGCGATCAGCGGCAACCACGAGAGCGGCATGGCAATGGCGATGTCGAAACCCACGGCGAACGGCATCGAACCGTCACCGGCCTGGGCCCACAACGCAGCCAGATCAGCCTTGGCGAACAGGTTCCAGGTCAGCCAAGTGCAGGCGGCCAGCAGCAGCCAGATCCCCCATTTGCGCAGGATCTGCCGGACGAACGTCAGCGGACCGCTGACTGCCAACAGGGTCGCCAATGCGCCGAAGAACAGCGTCCAGAGCAATGGATTCGACAGCAGACTGCCTTCGCTGAACGCTTTGGCGCCCAACAGGCTGGCGGCATCGCGCATGACGATGATTTCGAACGAACCCCAGCCGATCAGTTGCAGCAGGTTCAGCACCGCTGGCAGGCTCGCGCCCTTGACGCCGAGGCTGAGCTTGAGCGCGGCCATCGACGACAGGCCGGTGTCGCTGCCAATCACTCCGACCGCCGCCAGCAGCAGAACGCCGACCAGGGTGCCGAGAAAAATCGCCAGCAACGAACCGGACAGGCCCAGGCCCGGCGCGAGCAACGCACCGGTCTGCAACACCATCAGGCCGATGCCGAGGGAGAACCACAAGGAAAACAGGTCGCGGCCGCCGAATACACGTTTGTCGCTCGGCACTGCGATATCGGGGGAGTAAGTGCTGGGTTGAATGCTCAAGGGTGTTATCTCAGAGGGACATTTGTTGTTGTGACGATCGTCATCGCGAGCAAGCTCGCTCCCACAGGGGATCTGTGTCGTTCACAAATCCACTGTGGGAGCGAGCTTGCTCGCGATGGCGGCGGTGCAAGCACCGCCGACCTCAGGTCAGATCAAACTTTCTGGTAAAGCTGACTGCCTTCCTTCTTGAACCGCTCAGCCTGTTCGGCCATGCCCTGGGCGACATCCACATCGACCGCTTCGATCCGTTGGTTAGCCGCATACTCGCGGACTTCCTGGGTGATCTTCATCGAGCAGAATTTCGGCCCGCACATCGAGCAGAAGTGCGCGACCTTGGCCGAATCCTTCGGCAAGGTTTCATCGTGATACGAGCGAGCGGTGTCCGGATCGAGGCCCAGGTTGAACTGGTCTTCCCAACGGAATTCGAAACGCGCCTTGCTCAAGGCATTGTCGCGGATCTGCGCCCCCGGGTGCCCCTTCGCCAGATCGGCGGCGTGCGCGGCGATCTTGTAGGTGATGATCCCGGTCTTCACGTCATCCTTGTTCGGCAGGCCCAGGTGCTCCTTGGGCGTCACGTAGCAGAGCATGGCGCAACCGAACCAGCCGATCATCGCCGCACCGATGCCGGAGGTGATGTGGTCGTAGCCCGGCGCGATGTCGGTGGTCAGTGGGCCGAGGGTGTAGAACGGCGCCTCGTCGCAGCACTCAAGCTGCTTGTCCATGTTCTCTTTGATCAACTGCATCGGCACGTGGCCCGGGCCTTCGATCATGCACTGCACATCGTGCTTCCAGGCAATCTTGGTCAGCTCGCCGAGGGTTTCCAGCTCGCCGAACTGCGCTTCGTCGTTGGCGTCGGCAATCGAGCCCGGACGCAGGCCATCGCCAAGCGAGAAGCTGACGTCGTAGGCCTTCATGATTTCGCAGATGTCTTCGAAATGGGTATAGAGGAAGTTCTCTTTGTGGTGCGCCAGGCACCACTTGGCCATGATCGAACCACCCCGGGAGACGATGCCGGTCACGCGCTTGGCGGTCATCGGCACGTAGCGCAACAGCACGCCGGCGTGAATGGTGAAGTAGTCGACGCCCTGCTCGGCCTGCTCGATCAGCGTGTCGCGGAACAGCTCCCAAGTCAGGTCTTCGGCCACGCCGTCGACTTTTTCCAGGGCCTGGTAGATCGGTACGGTACCGATCGGCACCGGCGAGTTACGGATGATCCACTCGCGGGTTTCGTGGATGTGCTTGCCGGTGGACAGGTCCATGACCGTGTCTGAGCCCCAGCGAATGCCCCAGGTCAGTTTCGCCACTTCTTCTTCGATGGACGAACCCAGGGCACTGTTGCCGATGTTGCCGTTGATCTTCACCAGGAAGTTACGGCCGATGATCATCGGTTCCAGTTCGGTGTGGTTGATGTTGGCCGGAATGATCGCGCGGCCGCGGGCGATTTCGTCACGGACGAATTCAGGGGTGATGATTTTCGGCACGCTGGCGCCGAAGCTGTGGCCGGCGTGTTGCTGGTCCAGCAGGCCGGCGGCGCGGGCCACTTCCAGCTTCATGTTTTCGCGGATGGCGACGTATTCCATCTCGGCGGTGATGATGCCTTTGCGCGCGTAGTGCATCTGGCTGACGTTGGCACCCGGCTTGGCACGGCGCGGGTTGTTGACGTGGGCGAAACGCAGTTTGGTCAGCTCCGGATCGGCAAGGCGCTCCTGGCCGAAGTTGGAGCTCAGGCCGCTCAGGCGCTCGGTATCGCCACGGGATTCGATCCACGGCGAACGCACGTCGGCCAGGCCTTTTCGCACATCGATGATGACATTGGGGTCGGTGTACGGGCCCGAGGTGTCGTACACCACCACCGGCGCGTTGACCTCACCACCGAAATCGGTCGGAGTCACGTCAAGGCTGATTTCGCGCATCGGCACGAGGATGTCCGGGCGAGTGCCCTGGACATAAATTTTTTGCGAGCGGGTAAACGGCTGAACCGATTGCTGATCGACCTGGGCCGAGTCACTCAGGTTGGTGGCGATTTTTGATTTTGTAGTCATCACGGGCTCTCCAGACACACATCCAGGCAGTGGATTTTTTGTCGGAGCGAACCTGTAAACGAATGGGCGCACGGGTGCTGGAAAACCAGCTGTGCTGTGCTCAATGCTCGAGGGGTGTTCGATTGTCGAACAACATCCCGGACGAAGCACAAGAGGACTCGCCGGGTGACGAGAAATCTTGTTCCCTACGCAGGCGCTAACCTGATCAGGTTCAACGGGATCCGAAATTATTCGATCTCAGCCTCATAGCAAGGCACCCCGACAAGAACCCGGCCAGTCTAGACACAACTGGCAAAGAACGCCAACCCCGCGGCAAACACCATGATGAATGGCGTTATTACACGCAGTATCAGGATTGTTGCCGCCCCAATGCACAACTACACTCGCTACGCTGAGCCGGCATTGACGCTGTCAAGGCTGGGCCTTAGCCTTGGCGCTCAAATTACCTTCGTAATATCAATTCTAGGGATCGTCTATGCTGCGCAAACTCTCACTGGCCCTTGCCGTGTCTTGTGCGTCCAACGGAATGGCCTGGGCAGCAGATGTGCCCTTATCGAACAAGACGGACCTGGTCAGCGTTTATCAGGAAGCTGTCAACAACAACGCCGATCTGGCGGCTGCCATCGCTCAATATGGCGCGCAGAAGGAAGTCGTACCCCAGGCCCGCGCCGGGCTGCTGCCGAACCTCTCGGGTGGCGCGAATATTTCCGAGGTGCGTACGGATCTCGATCAGCCGTCCGCCACGTCCAACCGCGATGCTCATTCTTACCAGGCCACTCTGGCGCAGCCGCTGTTCCGGGCTGATCGCTGGTTCCAGTTCCAGGCCGCCAAGGAAGTCAACGAACAGGCTGCCCTGCAACTCTCGGCGACCGAGCAAAACCTGATCCTGCAGACCGCTGACAGCTATTTCAACGTGCTGCGCACCCAGGACAACCTGGCCTCGACCAAGGCTGAAGAAGCGGCGTTCAAACGCCAGCTCGATCAATCCAACGAGCGTTTCGATGTCGGTCTCTCGGACAAGACCGACGTTTTGAACTCACAGGCCAGCTACGACACCGCACGCGCCAACCGCATCGTTGCGCAGCGCCAGGTGGACGACGCCTTTGAAGCATTGATCACCCTGACCAACCGCCAGTACAACTCGATCTGGGGCATCAGCCATAACTTGCCGATCCTGCCGCCAGTACCGAACGACGCCAAGGCCTGGGTCGAAACCGCGGGCAGGCAGAACCTCAATCTGTTGGCCAGCAACTATGCCGTCAGCGCCGCCGAGCAGACTCTCAAGCAACGCAGATCCGGGCACTTGCCAACGGTTGACGCGATCGCCAAGTACGAGAAAGGCGACAACGACGCGCTGGGCTTCAGCAACCCGAACAACCAGCCCCTGCCGTACGGTGGCAACGTCGAGCAAACGACCGTTGGCCTGCAACTGAACATCCCGATCTACAGTGGTGGCCTGATCAACTCCCAAGTGCGTCAGTCCTATGCACAACTGGACCAGACCGAGCAGCAACGCGAATCCCTGCGTCGCAGCATCGTGGAAAACACCCGAGACCTGCACCGCGCGGTGAACACCGATGTCGAGCAGGTACAGGCGCGCAAGCAATCGATCATCTCCAACCAGAGCGCGGTGGAAGCGACCGAAATCGGCTATCAGGTGGGTACGCGAAACATCGTCGACGTGCTGGATGCGCAACGTCAGCTCTACACCTCCGTGCGCGACTACAACAACACCCGCTACGACTACATCCTCGACAACCTGCGCTTGAAGCAACAGGCCGGTACGTTGAATCCGGGGGATCTGCAAACCCTGGCGCGCTGGCTCAACCCGAACTACAACCCGGACAAGGATTTCCTGCCACCGGATCTGGCCAAGGCTGCGGCTGAGCAGTTGAAAGCGCGACCGGAGCAGTAAAAGCAAAAGCTTCGCGAGCAGGCTCACTCCCACAGTGTTTCGAGTGTGGGAGCGAGCCTGCTCGCGAATGAATACAACTCGGTCTAACGCTCGATCAACCGCCCCAACCCGTCCAGCAACCGCTGCAACGCCCCCTGATTGGTGCGCATCACGCTCAACCCGGCCTCTGCCATGCGCTGCGCATCACGGGGCAGTTCGAACAGCCGCTGCACCGCCACCGCCAACCCTTCGGCATCCTCCACTTCTTGCAATGCCCCGGCACTGCGCAACTGCGCGGCGATTTCGAGGAAGTTGAAAAGATGCGGCCCGCTCAATACCGGCTTAGCGAGGGCCGCCGGCTCCAGCAGGTTATGCCCGCCGTTGGGCACCAGGCTGCCGCCGACGAATGCACTGTCCGCCAGGGCGTAGAGAAACAGCAACTCGCCCATGGTATCGCCCAGCAGCACCGACGTATTCGCATTGACCGCATCGCCGCTGGAACGCCGGACCGTGGCAAACCCTTGTTGCAGGCACAACCCGTACACCGAATTGAAGCGCTCCGGATGACGCGGCACCAGAATCAGCAAGGCATCGGGATGAGTGGCCAGCAACTGACGATGGGCCGCCAGCACCACCTCGTCTTCGCCGTCATGGGTACTGGCTGCGATCCACACCGGTCGTTCCAGCGCCTGCCATTGCCCGCGCAATTGGCTGGCGCGCTCCAGCAGTTGCGGGTCGATGGTCAGGTCGAACTTGATTGAGCCCGTGACCTGGACTGTTTCGGTCCGGGCGCCCAGGTTACGCAAGCGTTGCGCCTCGGCTTCGGTCTGCACTGCGAACAGGCTCATCTCCGCCAGCATCGGCTGGGTCAGCGTGGGAAACCGGCCATAGCCCTTGGCCGAACGCTCGGACAGCCGCGCATTGGCCAGGGCCACTGGAATTCCGCGTTTGGCACATTGATGGATATGGTTGGGCCACAATTCAGTTTCCATGATCACCGCCAGTTTCGGCTGGACCCGATCGAGGAAGCGCCGGGCGGCGCACGGCAAATCGTAAGGCAGATAGCAGTGCTGGATGCGCGGCTCATTGGCGAACAGTGCCAGGATGCGTTCCGACCCGGTCGGCGTCATGCAGGTCACGGTGATCGGTAGATTCGGATAACGCGCCAGCAAGGCGCGGATCATCGGCGCGGCCGCAATGCTTTCGCCCACCGACACGGCGTGCACCCAGATGCCGCCCGGTTTCATCGCGGGCATCGCGAAGGAAAAACGCTCGCCGATGCGCCTGGCATAGGCCGGCGCCTTGCGCGCGCGCAGCCAAAGCCGAATCGCTACCAATGGCAGCCCCAGATAAAACAGCGCGGTGTAGAGAGTTCTATTCATGGCGGCGGAGTTTATCGGCTTTTTTCGCCAATCGTCTGCAAGTGCACGGCAAAACGTTCGGCGAGCCAGCGCGCGGCCGGACCGAGCGGCTCATCCCGGCGCCATACCAGCTCCACCACCAGGGCCGGCGGGGTCCATTCGCTGACCAGTTCGACCATCTGATTCTGATAAGTCGGGTACTGCACTACGTGGCGTGGCAGCCAGGCCCAGCCGAGGCCACGCACCAGCCATTCGGCCATCACATAGAAACTGTCGGCGCGCCAGACTTGCGGGCTGGCGGGATCACTGCCGGGATAAATGCTCGACGCCGTGGACATCAGCAACTGCCGATGTTGCGCCAATTGTTGGCTGTCCACTGCGCCTTTATGTGCCAACGGATGATCCTTGCCGCACACCGTGACCATTTCCACGCTGCCCAGCACCCGCCGTTCAAGTGCCTCGGGAATCTGATCGTGAAAGAACAGCAGCCCCAGATCGGCGCGCCGCTCCACCAGTTTGCGCGCGACATCGCCTTGGGCGGCGCTGGTCAGTTGCACTTCAAGGCTGGGGAATCTTTCCGCCAGGGCCTCGAAGCTTTCGATGATCGGCTGATACGGCATCGCTTCATCCTGCGCCACACGCAATCGCGCTTCCTGCCCGCGCATCATCGCCAGCGCCCGGCCGTTGAGCCGTTCGCACTGGCGCAACACCTCCCGCGCTTCGTCCAGCAAAGCGGTACCGGCTTCAGTGAGCTTCGGTTGACGCCCGCTGCTACGGTCGAACAGGCTGACACCCAGATCTTCTTCCAGCAACGCTATCGAACTGCTGACCGCCGACTGCGCCTTGCGCTGATCCCGCGCCACGGCAGAAAACGAACGCTGCTCCGCTACGCTGACAAACAACCGCAGCTGCTCCAGATTCCATTGCATGCTCATGGCTCAACCCATCTTCCAAACAGATAGGTAATGACTTTACCGCATCTGGAGAATCACTAGAATGCCGACCTCAGAGAGCAACACTTCACACGAGGATTGACCCATGACCGCTTACTACTACCTGGCCATTGCCATCTGCGCCGAAGTGATTGCCACTGTTTCGATGAAAGCCGTCAAGGGCCTTAGCACCCCGCTGCCACTGGTGCTGGTCATCGTCGGTTACGGGATCGCCTTCTGGATGTTGACCCTGGTGGTGCGCAGCGTTCCGGTGGGTGTGGCGTACGCCGTGTGGGCCGGCATGGGGATCGTGATGGTCAGCATTGCGGCGCTGTTTATCTACGGGCAAAAGCTGGACGTGCCGGCGATGCTGGGGATGGCGTTGATTGTGCTGGGCGTGGTGGTCATCCAGCTCTTCTCCAAAACTGCGGGTCACTAACATTTGAAACGCAATCCCCTGTGGGAGCGAGCTTGCTCGCGATAGCGGTGGGTCAGTCAACATTGATCAACATTGATGTTGAATGCCATGCCGTCATCGCGAGCAAGCTCGCTCCCACAGGGTTACTCGTTGGCTCGAGAGTACTGGCGTCAGCCCCTCCAATCTTCGAGTCTGTATACTGCGCCCTCGTCTTGAACACAGAGGTCGCCGAATGCCATCCGTTATTTCCACCGACGTTCTGATTGTCGGCGCTGGTGTCGCCGGCCTCTGGCTGAATGCGCGCCTGCGCCGCCAGGGGTTTTCGACCGTGCTGGTGGAAAGCGCCAGCCTCGGCGGCGGGCAGAGCGTGAAGTCCCAGGGCATCATCCACGGCGGCGCCAAATACGCGCTGCACGGCGCCCTGACCGGCGCTTCGGAAGCCATATCCGACATGCCGCGCCGCTGGCGCGAAGCCCTGGCTGGTGACGGCGAGCTGGACCTGTCCGGCGTACGCCTGCTGTCCGAAGCTCATTACCTCTGGTCCCCAGGCACCCTCGCCGGCAACCTCACCAGCTTCTTTGCCAGCAAGGCCGTGCGCGGTCGCGTCGATCAGGTCAAGGGCGAGCAATTGCCGCCGGCCCTGCAGGACAAGCGCTTCAAGGGCAAGGTCTATCGCCTGGCGGAACTGGTGGTCGATGTGCCGAGCCTGATCCAGCGCCTGGCCGATCTGGCCGGAGATGGCTTGCTCGCCGGACAAAAGATCGAGCCGCTGCTGGAAGGTGGCGTGCTGGTCGGCCTGAAGGTCGATGAGCGCGAAATCCGCGCCCAGCGCATCGTCCTCAGTGCCGGTGCCGGGACGGCGGCATTGCTTGAAGCGCTGGGCCTGAGCCAACCCGCCATGCAGCGCCGCCCGTTGCACATGATCATCGCCAAAGGGCCGAGCCTCAAACCGCTTTACGCCCATTGCCTGGGTGGCGGCACCAAACCGCGCATCACCGTGACCACGCACCCGGCGGCGGATGGCCAATGGGTCTGGTACCTGGGCGGCGATATCGCGGAATCTGAAGGTGTGGCCCGTGAGCCCGCCGAGCAGATCGCCACCGCACACAAAGAACTCGGCCAATTGCTGCCATGGATCGACCTGAGCACGGTGCAATGGGCGACCTTGCGCGTGGATCGCGCCGAACCGCTGCAATCAGGCCTGACGCGTCCCGACAACGCCTTTGTTGCCGAGGAAGGCCGCCTGCTGGTGGGCTGGCCGACCAAGCTCGCCCTGGCGCCAGACTTCGCCGACCGCGTGATCGCCAGCCTGACCCGCGACGGCATTCAGCCAAGCCACCCGGCAGCATTGCCGGAACTGCCGAAGCCGCCGATGGGCGTACCGGCCTGGGAACAACTGCTGCCATGAGCCAACCGACCCTGCATGACTTGCATCGCCCACTGGGCAGCACCGGCCTGCTGGTTTCACCCCTGGGCCTGGGCACAGTGAAACTGGGCCGCGACCAAGGGGTGAAGTATCCCAACGGCTTCAGGATTCCCGATGACGATGAAGCGCGCATGTTGCTCAAGCTCACACGCGACCTGGGCATCAATCTGATCGACACCGCACCAGCCTATGGTCGCAGCGAAGAACGCCTGGGCCCGTTGCTGCGCGGTCAACGCCAGGACTGGGTGATTGTCAGCAAGGTGGGCGAAGAGTTCGCCGACGGCCAGTCCCTTCACGATTTCAGCGCTGCGCACACACGAATGTCGGTGGAACGCAGCCTGCAACGCCTGGAAACGGACTTCATCGACCTGGTGCTGGTGCACTCCGATGGTAACGATCTGGCGATCCTCAATGACTGCGAAGTCTACGAGACGCTCGCCGCGCTCAAGGCCGAAGGCAAGATTCGCGGTTTCGGCTTTTCCGGCAAAACTGTCGAAGGCGGTTTGAAGGCGCTGGAGCAAGGCGACTGCGCGATGGTCACCTACAATCTGAACGAACAAAACGAGAAGGCCGTCATTGACTATGCTGCTGCACACGGCAAAGCCATTCTGATCAAGAAAGCCCTCGCCAGCGGTCATGTCTGCCTGAGTCCGGGGGTGGATCCGGTGCGCGCCAGTTTCGAATTGTTGTTTGAACATCCGGGTGTTGCCAGTGCTATTGTCGGGACCATCAATCCGCTGCACCTCGCCCACAATGTCGCGACCGTTGCCCAGGTCCTACGTAGCCACTGACGCCGCCCACGCGGCCTTAAGCAGGAGCCGACATGTCGCGTACGCTCATCAGAAAGAACCCGAGCAACTTCAAGACCCTGCCGTTATTCGTCGAAGCGACCCCCGAAGGCCTGGCTTATCAGAGCGTCGGCAGGCCGCTGAACTTCGCCCAGACCCTGCAACGTCGTCGTCCGGTGACGGTCGGCGACAGCGAACGGTTTGCCCTGGAGCTGGCCAACCTCGGGGTTTCGGTGCGCCTGACCCTGCATTGGCAGAATCGCGACTATTGGGTGCTGGTGCGCCAACGCCGGCAGGACCGCGGCGATGTGGTGCTCAAGCTGATCTCCGGCTACGTGCCGGCCCATGAGCTGAACCTGCCCTTGCACACGGCGATCCAGGAGATTGCCGAAGAATGCCTGCTGGAAACCCCGGAAGGCTGGCTCGGTGGGCGGTTCAATGACACCTGGCTGCCGACGCCCTACGCTGCCGCCCTGCATTACCGTGAAGCCCTGCCGTTTCGCTTGTCGCCACTGTCCGGCTCGGCGCGGCCGGTACGTTGCGCCAACCTGATGCTGATAGAACGCCCGCGGGCTTACGTGCATTTGCCAACGGCGTCACTGCAGTTGATTTACGACTTGCGCCTGGACGTTCCCAAGGAAGCCAAATCCCTGAGCCTGTTCCATGTCGATGAAAGACTGGAAGGCGATCAACTCGTCGCCCGCCTCGACCGCAAGCGACCCGATCTGTACTTGATGCCCTTGCAGGACGGCCACCCGCTGGCTGAGCTCTACACCTTGAAAAAGGATCAACTGTACCCGGCCAGCACGCGCGGCCTGTACCTGGCCGAGAGTTTTGCCCGACAGGACGGCTGGCTGGTGCGCGATGAGCGGATTCGCTGGAAGGACTGGGTGAGACAGCAGGGATTGACCCCACCGGGAAAGGATTCGGGGTTGGCGCGGTTGCGCGGCAAGGCCAAGCAACTGCTGAAGAAGATCGTTCCGAGTAAAAAGGTCAGCTCTTAAACGTAAAAGATCGCAGCCTGCGGCAGCTCCTACGTTGGAACGCGTGTTCCTGTAGGAGCTGCCGCAGGCTGCGATCTTTTGATTTTACGATCCCCAGGCTACCGGAAAAGATCGCAGGCTACGCCAGCTCTTACGACTTGCGGATCTTCTCGACAATCGCGGTGGTCGAGCTGTTTTCCACCAGCCCGAGCACTTTCACTGTGCCGCCGTACGCCTTCACGATGTCCGCGCCGACCACCTGGTCGATTCCGTAGTCACCGCCCTTGACCAGCACATCCGGCTTGAGCGCGCTCAGCAGGTTTTCCGGAGTGCCTTCCGGGAAACTGATGACCCAGTCCACCGCCCCCAGACCGGCCAGCACCGCCATGCGCCGGTCGACACTGTTGATCGGACGGCCCGGCCCTTTCAGGCGGCTGACCGATGCATCGTCGTTTACCGCAACGATCAAACGATCGCCCTGGGCCCGCGCCTGCTCGAGGTAGGTCACATGGCCGGCGTGCAGGATATCGAAGCAACCGTTGGTGAACACGATCCGCTCGTTGTGCGCGCGGGCATCGTCGACCGCCAGCAACAGTTGCTCAAGCCCCAGCACACCGCGCTCGGAACCCTCCTCGCGCTGGATCGCACGACGCAGTTCCGGCGCACTGATGGCCGCCGTACCGAGCTTGCCGACCACGATACCGGCCGCCAGATTGGCCAGAGCCACCGCGTGAGGCAGTTCTTCGCCAGCGGCAATCGCGGCCGCCAGAGTGGAAATTACTGTGTCGCCGGCACCGGTCACATCGAACACTTCACGGGCACGGGCCGGCAAGTGCAGCGCCGGGTGGTCCGGACGCAACAAGGTCATGCCGTGCTCGCCACGTGTCACCAGCAAGGCACCGAGGTCCAGATCGTGCATCAGCTGCGCGCCCTTGCTCACCAACTCGTGCTCATCGGCGCAACCACCGACGATGGTTTCGAATTCGTTGAGATTCGGCGTGATCAGGCTCGCACCGCGGTAGATCGAGAAATCCTTGCCCTTGGGATCGGCCAGCACAGGAATGCCACGGGCACGGGCGGCCTGGATCAGCGCCTGATGGTTTTTCAGCGCGCCCTTGCCGTAGTCGGACAGCACCAGCACCTTGATGCCTTCGAGCAACTCGTCGACCTGCACGGCCAGCGCCAGCGCGTCAGTGGCGAAGGGTTCTTCGAAGTCGATACGCAGCAATTGCTGGTGACGGCTCATGACCCGCAGCTTGACGATGGTCGGCTGGTGCGCAATGCGCTGGAAGATGGCCCGCACGCCGGCGCCCTTGAGGCTGTTGACCAGGCTGTTGGCGGCTTCATCGTCGCCGGTGACACCGACCAGCGAGGCCGGGGCCCCCAGGGCGGCAATGTTCAAGGCAACGTTGGCAGCGCCGCCCGGACGGTCCTCGATGTGATCGACCTTGACCACCGGCACCGGCGCCTCAGGAGAAATCCGTGAGGTACCACCATGCCAGTAACGGTCGAGCATGACATCGCCGACTACCAAGACAGGGGCTTGATCGAATCGCGGCATGGACAACTTCATGGTGCAACCCACATACAGAATGAACAGGGGCGCGATATTAGCACAGGGTTGGTGTCGGCTTGTGCGGCGGCTGCAACCGGATGATTCGCCGGGGTTTATTGCTCATTTTTTGAGCAGTAGATCCGCCAGACGACAACACGCATCGCTCATTTCCATCGCTTGCATATCGATGTGAAAGGGCGAGCCAGGCTCGCCCTTTCGGGGTCAGGCGATGTCTTCGGCCGGGGCGTCGAGGCCCATCGCGTTGAGGCGCGAGTAGTAGCCGTTTTGCGCCAGCAGTTGCTCATGGGTGCCGCGCTCGACGATTTTCCCCTGATCCATGACCAGGATCAGGTCGGCCTTCTCGATGGTCGACAGGCGGTGAGCGATCACCAGCGTGGTGCGACCTTTCATGACCTGATCCAGGGCGGCCTGAATATGCCGCTCGGACTCGGTATCGAGTGCCGAGGTCGCCTCATCGAGAATCAGCAGCGGAGCATTTTTCAACAGCGCCCGGGCAATCGCCAGGCGCTGGCGCTGGCCACCGGACAGCAGCACGCCGTTTTCCCCGACCTGGGTATCCAGGCCTTCAGGCAACTGAGCAATGAAGTCCATTGCATAGGCATCCTTGGCCGCCTTTTCAATGTCTTCACGGGGTGCGCCAGCCAGGTCGCCATAAGCGATGTTGTTGGCCACAGTGTCGCTGAACAGGGTCACGTGCTGGGTCACCTGGGCGATATGCCGACGCAGGTTCAACAGCTTGTACTGCTCCACTTCGACGCCATCGATGAGGATTTCGCCCTTGTCGTGGTGATAGAAACGCGGAATCAGGTTGGCCAGGGTCGACTTGCCGCTGCCCGAACGTCCCACCAGCGCCACCATTTGTCCGGGCTCGACCGAGAAACTGATGTCATTGAGCACCTGGCGTTCGGTGTCAGGGTAGGTAAAGCTGAGGTTGCGCACGTCCAGACGACCGCTGACAACGTCGCGCTCGACGGTGCCGGTGTCGACTTCAGGTGCGACATCCAGTTGTTCAAAGATACTTTCGGCACCAGCCACACCCTTCTGGATGGTCGAGCTGACTTCGGACAGTTGGCGAATCGGCTTGGGCAGCAGGCCGGCCAGGGTGATGTAGGCCACCATGTCGCCGGCTGAGGCATCGCCACGCAGGAACAGCACCAGGAACATCAGCACGGCCATGGCGGTGTAGATCACCAATTGCAGCAGCGGCGTGTAGATGGCGCCGGTGCGGGTCATGCGCAATTGCTTGTCAGTGTTGCCCTGGCTGGCGTCGAAGAAGCGTTTCTCTTCGTAGGCTTCACCGCCGAAGCTGCGCACCACGCGATAACCCTGGATGGTTTCGGACGCCACATGCGTCACGTCTCCCATGGCCAGCTGGATTTTTTTGCTCTGCTTGCGGAATTTCTTGCTGGCGGTGCGCACCATGATGGCGATCAGCGGCAGGATGGCGACCATGACCAGCGTCAGGCGCCAGTTCATGAACAACAGCGAAGCAAACAGGAAGATCACCGTCATGCCTTCACGAATTACGACCTTGATCGCATCCGTTGCCGCCCCCGTGACCATGGTCACGTTGAAGGTGATACGTGAAATCAGGTGCCCCGAGTTATGCTTGTCGAAATACCGGTTTGGCAACACCAGCAGGTTGTTGAACAACTGCACCCGCAAGTCATGGACCAGGCCCAGGGAAACCTTGGCCAGGAAGTAGTTGCCCAGGTACGACCCCAATCCCTGCCAGGCAGCGATCAGGATGATCAACAACGGCACCGCCTGCAGCAGTTGCAGATCCCGCAGGTAGGGCACGCTTGGAAACAGCGCCGCTTCAGGGTTGGACAGACCGTCGACGAAGTACTTGAGGATGTAGCCCAGCATTGGCTGCGTCGAAGCGAAAATCAGAAAACCGACGATGCTGATCAGGAACAGGCTGATGTACGGCCGGACATAGCCGAGCAGACGGAAATAGATTTTCAAGCTCGATGGGCTTGCACTGAGACTGGAGTCGGTCATATCACGCGAATGTCGATAAAAAGGACGCTGACTTTAGCACAGCTTCCCCAGGGTTCTGGCAATCGCATACAGTCTGTGTATTGTGGCGCGTCAAATAACCACCAGATGTCCCGGCCTTGGTACGCTCGCTCAATTCAGGAATAAGTTACTCAGCATGCAATCAAACGCTTTGAACAGCACATCCAATAGACTCTTCGATTTCATTTGCTTGTGGATCCTTCCGCTCGGTTATTTATTGCTGCTTTGTGCGCTGTTTTTCCTGCCTGGGCGCAGCGTGCATCACAAGCTTTACTATGGCCTGTTCAGCATTCCGGCGCTGATTGCGCTGTGCCTGCGTCCGCGGCTCAGCAAAGAACTGCTGCGCGAACCGATCGTCATTGCCGCCCTGCTGTTTGTGGCGTGGGCACTGCTCAGTCTGCGCTGGGGACTGGGCGGCGACATCGACTTCGGTGAGTTCAAACCCCCATTGCACACCCTGTTTCTGTTCGTCGGCTGTTACCTGCTGGTGCGCTATCGCAGCGAAATCATTCAGCCCCTGCTGTTCTGCGCCGCGATCGTGGCGCTGGTCGCCACTGTCTACAACCTGTACAGGTTCGGCCTGATCTACCAACCGGAAATGCGCCTGATCGGAGTAGGTGCGTTCGACAACCCACTGCTCAGCTCCCACGTTTTCGGTTTTTTCTGTACCTACTGGCTGAGCCTGAGCATGACCTGCAAGCGACACCAGGTACTTTGGTTGAGCATACCGGCGATGGCGATCATGTTCGCCGCCGTCCTGGCCACCGGCTCAAGGACTCCGCTGGTTGCACTGACGCTGGCCGCGCTGTGGCTGAGTTACATCTGCTGGAATCGACAGTCGGTCTTCATGCTTGGTTCCATGTTCATCGCCGAAACGGCGACTTTCGCGTTGTTTGCAGACAAGATCTTCGAAAGAGGCAGTTCCTTCCGTATCGAACTCTGGCAAATGGCCCTGGACAAGATCGCTGAACATCCATGGATCGGGCACGGCTACAACGCTGGACTGAGCCTGGACCCCGGCGCCGGCTCCCCCCTTCAGGAGCCTCATAGCTTCGCCCTGGGCGTGCTCTACTACGTCGGCATTATCGGTCTGCTGCCATGGCTGTTCTTCCTTGTGTGGAGCTTCATCAGCAGCCGGCGCCATCGCGTGCAACCGCTGTTTATCATTGCCTCGACCTGGCTGGCCTTCGGTATCGGTGCGGGGCTGACCGAAGGTGGCGGGATTATCTCTCGCCCCAAGGAGCACTGGTTCCTGCTGTGGATCCCGTTGGCACTGATTGCCGCATTGAGCATCAATCAACGGGCCAGGCGCCTGCTGGACAGACCGATCAAGACCGCGACGCCAAGCACCCTGCAACAGCTGACGGCCGATGCCCGGATCATCGAAGAAGATGGTTTGGGCCCCAAAGTCCTGCGCCTGACCGATGGTAGCTTTCTCAAGCTGTTCCGCCGTCGCCGCTGGTACACCTCAGGCAGTTTCACGCCCTACTCCGATCGTTTTGCCGTCAACAGCGTGCAACTGCGCAGCATGGGCATCCCGACGCCGCACATCCTCGACCTTTACCGGTTCGAAGACGGCAGCACCGCCGTGCACTACTCTCCCTTGCCGGGCAACACGCTACGCCAGATCCTGCAAGGCATCACCGCCCCGGCGGTGCGCCAGGCACTGGTGGAGCGCTTCGGCAAATTCATGGCCCAACTGCATCGGCAAGGGGTCTACTTCCGCTCCCTGCACCTGGGCAATGTGCTGGTGCTGGAAGACGGCGAGTTCGGCCTGATCGACCTGGCCGACCTGCGAATTTACCCTTCATCGTTGAGCCCTTCGCTGCGTCGGCGCAATCTTCGCCACATGCAGCGCTACGCATCGGATCGGCACTGGCTGTTCGAGGATCACTTCGAAGCGCTTCTGCAGGGATACGCTGCGGTGGCTTCGAAATCCGACGTTGATAATTTGCACAGGCACGTGCTGGCCGGGAGTCCTCCGGCCCAGGCTCACCGATGATAGAAACCAACCCGCTTATCGCGATGACGGCCTACCTGCTCGCCATCGCGACTGCTGCGCTACTGTTGCGCGGCGTGCCGAGACTCACCCGACAGCTGGAGCATCGCGGCGAAAGCCGCTTTGCCGGCATCGACGGCTTACGCGGGTATCTGGCCTTCGGCGTGTTCGTCCATCACTCGATCATTACCTGGATCTTTCTGCAAACCGGCGTGACCGATTTTCCGCCGAGCAACTTCTACTCACAGCTCGGCCAGGGCAGCGTCGCCCTCTTTTTCATGATCACCAGCTTTCTGTTCTGGGATCGCTTGCTCACCCACGGGCGGCAACACGACTGGCTGGCATTTGCGGTATCCCGGCTGTTTCGCCTCTACCCGCTCTACCTGCCGCTGATGTTGACCGTGTTTGTCTGTGTGTTCTATTTGCAGGACTGGGAACTCAAGGACTCCGGCACCCAGCTCATTGGCCAGACCCTGGCCTGGCTGATCTTCGACCGGCCAGACGTCAACCAGTACCACCAGACCGGCATGCTGATCTCCAACGTCACCTGGACGCTGGGGTACGAGGTGTTTTTCTACCTGGCCCTGCCACTGGCCGCCATGGTGTTCATTTATCGCGGCGGCCGGATGCAGACGGTGCTGTGCCTGATCGGCATCTACGCCCTGTACCAGGTGGTCGGCTGGGAACACTCGCTGAAGAAGCACTTGCTGGCCAGTTTCCTCGGCGGCATCGCTGCAGCGTACTGGGTTCGCCGTCCACAATGGGTCGCCTGGAGCCTGTCTCCCCTGGCGGGCATCATCGCCCTGCTCGCATTGGCGATCGCCTTTACGGAGTTCAACCGGGCATTCAACCTGGGAGCGCTGCTGCTGCTTTCACTGTTCTTTGTGATCGTGGCGTCCGGCAACACCTTGTTCGGCGCCCTGAGACCACGCAGCATTCGCTGGCTGGGGGAAATCAGCTACAGCACGTATTTGCTGCACGGTTTCGTACTCTGGGTACTGGTGCAGCGACTGCCACCGCTATTGCATCTTGACGCCCGGCAAGCCTGGGTCTTCCTGCCGCTGCTGGCTGTGTGCAGTTGCCTGCTGATCATCATCAGCAGCCTGACTTACCTGTACATCGAAAAGCCCGGTATCAATGCCGGCAAGAAAACCCTGCACTGGTTGCGCCAGAACAGGAAGCAGAGGAAAGAGTTTTTGGAGGAGGCGGCTCAACAACGTTGAGCAATCGTCGCGGCATATCGCCACCCAACATCCCTCACCACCCCGCGCCCCTTGAGTCCAGCCTATGGCTCAGTCTTTCTCCAGCCGCGAGAAATACATCCGCCCCAGCCCGCGCCAGGTTTTCTTGCTCCAGGCCTTGAAAGGAATCTGCGCCAGCAGCTCCCGCGCCAGCTTGCGATCACGGTTGGCGGTCTTGAGGAACATGGAGTTGAGAAATTTGTAGCGCACCTCGTCATACAGCGGGTGATCGCTGAAGAGCGCGTAGGTGCGCAGGATGCTGTCGATCATGAAGCGGTGGTTCTTGTAGGAGTTGGTGGCGTGCTTGCGATAACGCGCCATCAACACATTCAGACCATCGATGAAGTAACCGGCATGGGTCACCTTCAGTTCAATCAGCAAGTCTTCCAGGCGAATGGTCGGGTCGAAACCGCCCACCTTCTCCAGCGCTTCGCGACGGATCATCAGGGTGGGGGCCGGAGGATAGGGCTTGCGCTCCAGGAACATGTCTTCGAAGTCCAGACGACGGAACGGTACATCCCGGCGCTGGCGCTTCTCGGGGTAGAGATTGCCGTCGGCATCGATCAACTCGATGTTACCGGCGCAGATGCCGACCTCGGGCTTGCCGTCCATATGGGCGACCTGGGTGGCGATTCGCTCCGGCAACATGATGTCATCCGAACCGAACGGCACGATCAGGCTGCCCTTGGCCCGGGCAATCGCACCATTGAGGGTGTTGGTCAGCCCCTGGTTTTCCTGCACCCGGAAATCGAAACCATGGATGGCCTGTAGTGCCTTGATCCGCTCGACGCTGTCATCTTTCGAGCCATCGTCGACCACCAGCAACTCGATGTTCCGATAGGTCTGGTTGAGGACGCTGAGAATGCTTTCCTCGATGTAAGGGGCATGGTTATACGACGCGATGATGACCGTGACGATGGGTTGCGCGTCGTTCATGGCTGTTCCTTGCGGGCCTGTTCCAGGCCGGAGTCGATCAGATTGAGGTATTCCCGACGGAACTCCTCGATGTCATGGTGTTGCTGCAGATAACGGAAGGCCTGCTCACCCTTGGCCTTGAGCTCGTCATCCGACAGCCCGAGGTAGGTGTCCAGCGCAGCCTGCAGCGTCGGCACATCCTTCGGTGTAATCGCCAGGCCACCAGCCCCCTCGATGAGCGGCAACATGGCCGGCACGTTCGAGGCAATCACCGGCAAATGCCCGCTCATGCCTTCGAGCAGCGCCAGCCCGAGGCCTTCGGCCAGCGAAGGCATGGTCCAGATATCGAAAGCGCGAATGTACTGCAGGGCAATTTCCTTGAACCCCAGCAAATGGGCGCGACCGCTGAGACCGAGGCGGTCGATTTCCGCCGCCAGGCGCGACTCTTCACGGCCGGCTCCGATGATCGCCAGTTGGGTATTCGGGTATTTGTCCTTGAGTGCCGCGAAGGCCTGCAGCAAATAGATATGGCCCTTGACCGGCACCAGTCGCCCCAACGCACCGATCAGCCGCACCGACGGATCGATGCCCAACATTTCACGGGCCTTTTCACGACTGTGTTGCAGGCCTTCGGCTTGCTCGATGTCGATGGCATTGGTGATGGCGTAGGTATTCTGGTCGGTGAAGCCGCAGTCACAGTCCAGCAGATACTGTTTCACCGCAGGCGACACGCCGACGAAGCGCCAGTGACGATCGATCAGGCGCTGGGTCTGGCGGCGCCGGTAAAAACGGTCGTACTCGCCAAAGCCGTGGGAAATGCCGATGCACAAAGGCACTTTCAGCCAGCGGTTGAGCGCCAGCATCATGTTCACCGGCTTGAAGCGGTTGCAGATCACCACATCGAATTTTTCCCGACGGCAGAACTTGTACAGCTGCCACATGGCCCGCAGGCGCATGCCCTTGAGGGACTTGTCGGAAAACTCGAAGTACACCGAACGGTCGGCTCGGCTCACCGCTTCGCCCGGCCCGGGTTTGCCGCGCAAAAACGCGGCAGTCACTTCATAGCGCTCACTGGGCAGAGCCTTGACGATTTGCTCCGCGAGGTCGGCGAAATCATGGGCTTTGACGTTGTAGTCAGGCTGCAGTTGCAGGACCTTTGACCGCTGACTCATAACTCTCCCCGCTGAGAAACATTGCCTGGTGTGTGCTTGAGCGACCACAAAAGCTCGTGGCGCCGGACGGCCTTGCGAAAGAACTCGTTCTGGCCATAGGTGGGCGGCAAGCGGCCGGCCAACAACCGTTGGATCAACCGACGCAAGCGACGCTTGAACGGCATCGCCGGTTGCAGGTCGTGCATCATGCCCAATGCCATGGCCTTGTCTCGCTGCTGCTCCAGCGGCAAGGGCAGGCAATAAGGCTGCATTGGTCGGGCCGGATCGAAGGCAGGCGGCAAGGCGATGCCATCACCGGTATCGCCCATCGGCCAGCGGTCGTTGTCGTGCAGGTGATTGGCATAACCCAATAGCGTGGTCGGTTGCCAGTCCAGGCCTTGCAAGGCCTCGAGGACTGCCGCCTGGGCGCAGATATGATCGGGATGCGGATCCAGGGTCGGATGCGGCAGAACGATGACCTCAGGCCGGGCCCGCAGCAACAGCTCGCGCAGATCCGCCAGCAGGTTGTTCCAGGTCGGCGCGCCATCGACATCGCCGGGCAGTGCGAAAGGATTCAGCCGGCGGAACAGACGGATGTCGCTCATATCCGCTTCCCGCGATCCCGCCGCCACCGCAGGCGCAGCCTGCATGCTCGGCAACTGCAGACAGAAGTAACCCAGTTGTACGCAGTGAGCCTCGGGCACACCGGCCCAACGTGGCACGGCAATGCTGTCCCAGGTGCGCAGACGGCCTTTCAAGCGGGCCGCATCGACCTTGTTCAGGCCCATCTGCCGATAGTGTTCGGCTTCGATTTCACCGGCGGTCAGCGTGACGATCCAGGTTTCGTCGGCTTGGCTGTACAAACCGTAGGCCGCCAGCTCGGCGTCATCGGCGTGGGGGGCGATGACCATCACCCGCTGACGCCGGTAATCCGGATGCTCGAACGCCCACAGCACGGGCTCACCAAACACGCGACAGAAGCGCCCGCGCAAGCGCAGGTCACCACGGGACAGCGCCTGAGCCTGACCACTGAGATTGAGGTAACGCAGGCCGTTTACGCCCCGTTCGAAGGTTTGTCGGTCAGGGTTTTCGCCACCCGCCAACTCGACCACCGGATCGAGAAAACGCCCCAGCCAGGTGCTTTTCACCCGCAGGGCCAGCACCAGCGTCGCGTCGTCGACCAGCATCACGCCTTCGTCCAGCCGCAAGTGTTCACCGCTCAGGTGCACCTTGGGCTGTGGCGTGTACGGAGGAAAGCTGTACTGGTAATCGTCTTTCGCTGAGTAGAACAGATGGTCGGCAAACCAGGCTTCGTGGGCAATCCAGCCCAGAACCGCCAGCACCAGCGGCAACCACCAGGCCACCGCCACCCCCATGACGATCAACAGCACCAGCGCAATCAACAGGCCGATACGTTTATTGCGCCGGTGGCGCTTGAGCAGTTGCTGTTTGCGGCTCATGGCTTGGCTCATACAGTGAAAACCGGCACGGGGTTACACCAGCGATCCTTGTACTCACGATCGGCGCGACCGAAGGAAAAGCGCAACGGTTTGTCCTGCGCCCGGGCATGCTCCCAGGCGCTTTGCGTATTGAGAAAACTCAGCACACTGCCAGGGCTGAACTCGCGAGTCTCGGGATCGACTCCGCCGTTGATGTACTCGACGCTTATCCACTGCGGGGTTTCGACGCGGTACACCAGTTGAATCGCAATCGGCGCATCGTTGAGGAAAATCACCGAACCGATCAGCAACTCGCGCAGCAACTCGATGACTTCGGCCATGCGTTCGGCACCCGTCGCCGGGAAGCCCCAGCGGCGCTGGAACAGGTCGCAATAAATCGCCGCCAGATCGACGCTGGAAAATTCGGACACCGGCCGCACTACACCACCGGCCTCTTCCAGCAAGCGCAATTCGCGGCGCTGGTTATAGCGAAATTTTTTCGACAGTTCTTCGGGTGTGCGGGCCATGGCCAGCTGTTCGGCTTGCAACTTGATGCCAGTGAAACGACCTTCGCTCAGCGCCGACAGATATCGCGCGCGATGGCGCAAAGGCGCCTGGGTATCGGCAGCGGCAGGCAGGATGATCTCGGCGTTGCCCAGGTCGAACAGACCTTTTTTGCCGCGACGCTTGAGCACGTCCTTGGACAAGGCCAGGTCGCGCCCCCAGGTCGGGATCGCCGCCTTGACCTCGTCACCCTGGACCCAGGCCAGGTAACGCACCGGAATCTCGGCCAGTTTCGCCAGCCGCTCGACCACCATCGGATGAGTTGCGACGCTGCCGCCATAACGCTGCCAGGTGTCGGCGTAAATCGAGGCGTCGACTACCGCCCAGCCACGCTCGCGCCAGCCTTGAAATCGGTTGAGCATCAGCCCCTCTGTGCCAGTTCGGTAACGTGCGGCAAATGCCAGAAAGCATCGCGTACCGCGCAATCGGAGAAGCGTTCGCGCAAGCGCTCGAGCATTAACTCGGCACACTGTCGGCGTTGCTGATCATCCATGCCAGCCAGATGTTGCAGCCCTTGGGCCAGACGCCCGGCATCGCCCAACGGGAACAGGATGCCCACGCCTTCGACCACTTCTTTCGCTCCGCCGCACGCCGTGGCGAGCAACGGTACACCAGCGGCCATGGCCTCCAGCAACACCATGCCGAACGGTTCGTGATCAGAGCTCAGGGCAAACACATCGAAGGCCCGGAAGTAGTTGCGCGCATCCGGCACCTGACCGAGAAACAGCACCCGGTCACCGATACCCAGCTCCCGGGCTTGAGCCTTGAGGTTTTCCTCCAGACGCCCCTTACCGAGAATCACCAGCTGACTGTTGGCAGGCAACCCCGGCAACGACTCCGCGAATCCCTGCAACAGCGTGGCCTGGTCCTTGTCCGGATGCAGGCGTCCGACGTTGCCGACGATCCAGGCATCCGCCGCCAAACCGAGGGTTTCCCGGGCCTCGCGAGCCGACACCTGGGCCGCCTGCAAGGCGTCCACGTCGATACGGTTGTACAAGGTCTGGATCCGCGAAGCCGGCCACTTCGGCAGGCATTGGCGCATGTCGTCACGCACGGCGTCGGACACACCGAGCAGACTCAGACGCTTGCGGAAAATATGCGCGAACAGTTTGCGGCTACCACGCTTGTAATCGTCAAAAGCGTGATGCACGCCAATCACCGGCAACGACGTGCCGAGCAAGGCGATATAGATCGGCTTGAAGCGGTGGGCGATGCAGAAACTGAAGTTGCGCGATGCGGCGATCTTGCGCAGATCGCCGATGGCGCCCAGCTTCAGGCCACGGATGGCCTTGGAGCTGTACTCCATGAACAACACTTCATCGGAAGCACACGCAGCGGCCACCTCGCTATCGGCAACCCCGGTGAGAAACACCGTGGTCACTCGATAGCCAGTCCCCGCGAACAGGCTGGCATACTGCCGTGCGCAGTCCAGGAACGGCCCGTCATAGCCGTGGCAGAACTGCAGCACATGGCGTTCAGCCGAGCGAGTCATAAGCGTTTGCGCCCTCTTTGACCACCAGGATGTCTTCCATGATCAGGTATTGCAGATCGGAGCCGAAGAACATGTTCAATGCGTCGGTCGGCGAGCAGATCATCGGTTCGCCGCGACGGTTGAGCGAGGTGTTGAGCGACACGCCGTTGCCGGTGAGCACTTCCAGCGCTTTCATCATGTCGTAGTAGCGCGGGTTGTATTCGCGCTTAAGCACCTGGGCGCGGGAAGTCCCGTCTTCGTGGACGACTTCCGGCACGCGGGTTTTCCACTCTTCAGCCACTTCGAAGGTGAAGGTCATGAACGGAGCCGGGTGATCGATCTTGATCATCTGTGGGGCCACAGTGTCGAGCATCGACGGGCAGAAAGGCCTCCAGCGCTCGCGGAACTTGATCTGGTGGTTGATGCGGTCGGCCACACCCGCAATGCTCGGGCAACCGATGATCGAACGCCCGCCCAGTGCACGCGGACCGAACTCCATGCGGCCCTGGAACCAGGCCACCGGGTTGCCATCGACCATGATTTTGGCGATCTGCTCCGGCATGTTGTCGAGCTTGCGCCACGTCGGCTTGTTCTCGTGACGGGCACACGCGGCGATCACGTCTTCATTGCTGTACGACGGGCCGAGGTAGACGTGTTCCATCTTCTCGACCGGTACGCCACGGGCGTGGGACACATAAGCTGCCGCGCCCACTGCGGTACCGGCGTCGCCGGAGGCAGGCTGAACAAACAGCTCCTTGACGTCGTCGCGAGCGATGATTTTCTGGTTGAGCTTGACGTTCAATGCACAGCCACCGGCGTAGGCCAGTTTGCCGGTTTCCTTGAGCACGTCGCCCAGGTAGTAGTCGATCATCTGCAGCGCAATTTTTTCGAACAGCGCTTGAATGCTCGCAGCGTAGTGGATGTACGGCTCGTCGGCGATGTCGCCTTCGCGCTTGGGACCCAACCACTCGATCAGCTTCGGCGAGAAGTAGTAACCCTTGCCCTTCTCTTTGTAACGACGCAGGCCGATGACGTTGGCGTAGTCGGTGTTGATCACCAGCTCGCCGTTTTCGAACGAAGCCAGGCGCGAGAAATCGTATTTGCTGGCATCGCCATACGGCGCCATGCCCATGACCTTGAACTCACCGTCGAGCATGTCGAAACCGAGGAACTCGGTGATCGCGCCGTACAGGCCGCCGAGGGAGTCCGGATCGAAGAATTCCTTGATCTTGTGGATCTTGCCGTTTTCGCCGTAACCGAAGAAGGTCGTGGCGTACTCGCCCTTGCCGTCGATGCCCAGGATCGCGGTTTTCTCTTTGAAACCGGAGCAGTGATAGGCGCTGGAGGCGTGGGCCAGGTGGTGTTCGACCGGCTCGATCTTGATCTTCTTCGGATCAAACCCCAGTTGTTCCAGGCACCAGACGATCTTGTTGCGATAGCGCTTGTAGCGACGGTTGCCCATCAGGATCGCGTCGAGTGCACGGTCCGGGGCGTACCAGTAACGCTTGGCGTACTGCCAGCGGGCCTTGCCGAACAGGCTGATCGGTGCGAATGGAATCGCTACCACGTCAACGTCGGACGGCTTGATGCCGGCCTGTTCCAGGCAGAACTTCGCCGATTCGTAGGGCATGCGGTTCTTTGCATGTTTATCGCGTACGAAGCGTTCCTCTTCAGCCGCCGCGACCAGCTTGCCGTCGATGTACAGGGCTGCGGAAGGATCATGGCTAAGGGCGCCGGACAGGCCAAGAATCGTCAATGCCACAGGGGTCTAGCCTCTTTAGTCTGCATGCAGGCGCAAGCGCCTCAAAAATTAATGTGCCCTCGCAAGGGGCGAGAGACAGCTAAAGGGCGGGATTATAGCTTAAAAGCAGCGGCAAACCTCTAGCCGCAAACGGCCAGCGACTGCAGCAGGGACCTCGCGGCATTTTTATCCGCGCGCAGGTCGCCAATAGATGGAAATATTGCCGTCCACGCTTTGCCGGTAAATCGTGTACGGCAAGACAACGGTGTCCAGCGCGCCAGACACGGCCAGGTCCACCAATACGAGCGGCACAAGGATACCCGTAGGGTCTGGCGGTGCATTCAATACACAGAAGTCGTAGGCGAGGCCGCTGTAGACCCGGGGAATGGATTGGCAATAGGTCTTTTGCCGGCGCAGCCCCTGCGCGGCCTGGGCTTCATCCTGTAGGACGGTGGCGGTGGTCCCGCAACCCATTAGCGACACTGATAAAACACCCGCTGAAACTGCCATTTTGATCGTCAAAGCCTGCCCTCCGAGAACGTCAGGCAAACTAGCATCGGGGAGATTCAGGCCACAGCTCATGACTTCCCAAGATCGCGTAGGACGGTTCACAAGAACTTGTCTGCTTTCTCGGTTGGCAGCTCGGGCCTCTTCGCGAGCAGGCTCGCTCCCACATTTGGAGCGAGGCATTCACAGGCTATGTGTTCACCAACGATCCCTGTGGGAGCGAGCCTGCTCGCGAAAAGGATTCAGGCCGCGCTGGAGATGTCTTTGGGCAAGCGCTGATCGATGACCTGATAAAGGGCGCTGCCTTCAGGCCAATTGCGCATGAACCGCGCGCGATCCCTGGCATACGCCGGGGCGAAACTGCCAAGGGAGCTGTGCTGGCACATCGAATCGAGATCGATCAGCGCCCAGCGATCCTGCTGCCAGAACAGGTTATGCCCCTTGAAGTCGCCATGGCTGATGCGTTCGCGGATCAGCTCGGCAAACAAATGATCCAGCGCCGCCAGCTCGGCTTCCGGTGCATCACCGCTTTCAACATACGGCGCAAAACGCTCAATGATGTCCGGCCCCGACAGATACTCGGTGATCAGGTACGCCCGGCTGCGCAGCCACAGAAAACGCTTTTCCAGCAATGCCAGCGGCTTGGGCGTGGCAATCCCGAGGAACGCCAGGCGATTGCCTTCGCGCCATGAATGCCAGGCCCGGCTCGGGCGCCAGAAGCGTTTGAGCCAGTGGGCGAAGCCCTTGATGTTGTAGCGCTTGATCACCAGCGTGCGGCCACCCACCTCGACCTTGCCGACGCTCGCCGCGCCCCCGGTCTTGTACAGATGCCCCTCATCGAGCAGGGTATCGGCCTGCTCCAGCACCTGCACCATCGACGGCTCTTCCTCGCGGCGAATCGCCCGCAAGCCGAAGGCCCCGCGCTGGACGCTGAACAGCGTGCACTCGCGGCCAACCTTGATCAGGAAGTCCTTGAGGCGCCAACTGCGGACCTTGTCGATCTGCTTCTGCAACGCTTCCATGGGCAGGGCGTGCTCGCCGTTGCTGAGCAGGTAATACACCAGCAACTCTTCAATGAAGGGTTCAATCGACTTCGGCAACTGGGCGAAGAATACCCCGAGGTTTTCCAGGACTTTCTGCCGCGACAGCGGCTGGCCAGGTGTCTCGCAGCAAATGCCCGCGCCATCGATCAGGTACAGGCGGCCGCCCTGACGCAGCAAATTGTCCAGGTGCAGGTCTTCCTGCCACAGGCCCTTGCGATGCATCTGGCCGATCGCGCCTAACGCCTCGGCCAGCACCGCGCCTTGCCCATCGGACAGTACCGGCTGCTGCTCAACCTGCTTCCAGGTGTCGCCCAGGCTTTCGGCATGCTCAAGGAAATCAAACAGCAGCCAGCCACCCTCACCTTCCTTCAGGCCATCGGCCAACAGCTGCGGCGTAGTCAGCCCCTGGGCAGAGAGCAGGCGCACGCCGTCCAGTTCACGTTGAAAATGCCGTGCAGCCTTGCTGCCGACCAGCAATTTGGCCAACACCGGCCGACCACGCCAGACGCCGGCACCGACATAACGCTGCCCCGGCAATACCCGCAACAGACTCAGCAGTTGCAGATCGGCAGGTCCGACAGCGTCAGCCAGCGATACACTCAGCGGCAAGACCGGATTGCGGCCAGTGGTCTTCAGTTCGGACAAAAGCATCAGCGTGGCCCCTTTTGGCTGCGCCGCGCGGTCAAACGCTGCAGCCAGCTGTCGATCAACGAGCTGTCCTGCGGTTGATCCAGATAGGCGGCCAGCAATTGCCGCAGGTGCGACTCGCTCCACTCGGGGGCGCGGCGCGTCAGCGGTTCCAGATCCTTGATTCGGTCACGCTGCCCGTACAGCAGTGGTCGAGTCTTTTCCAGGTCGATCAATTGAGCCTGATAGCCGTTGCCGGTGGCGCGCATGAAAATGTGCTTGGGATAAAAGCACCCATGCACCTGGCGTGCAGCGTGCAACTGCCTGGCCAGTTCACCACTGGCCTTGAGGATGTCCGAATGCTGCTCAGGGCTCAATTCAGCCCAGCGCTGCAACAGCGAGTCGAGGTCGTCCCAGCCGTCCAGGGCACGGGTCATCAGGATCGCGCGGACTTCGCCATCGACCTTGCGCTCACCGTAAAACACCGCTTCCAGCGCCGGTATGCCCATCTTCCGGTAACGGGAGATGTTGCGAAACTCGCGAGCGAAGCTCGGCTCGCCGAACGGTGCGCGCAACGTGCGGGTCAGGTAGTTGCTTTGGCGCTTGAGATAGAAACCATGACCTTCCAGATCCAGCCGAAACACGCTGCTCCAGCCGCCGCGACCGGTGTTGGGTTCGTCCACCGCATCGAGTTGCCTGGCCCAGAGTGCTTCGAATGTACCGAGACCGTGGCGCTCAAGCAGGGCACGGTCTTCAGCGGCCAGAAAATCAGTCATTCGCGCCCCTCGAAAAATCTCACCACATGCCGGATTCGTTTTTTGTCCGCAGCGTTGAGCCGGGTCCGGTTGCGGTATTGCAGGTAAAAGCGCAGGCGCTGGGTCGCCGACAATTGATACTTGGCGACCTTGTCCAGGCACGCCAGATCCTTGGTGATGCGGTACTTGAGCCAGAAACCGCGCCAGAAATCGCCGTTGGGGCAGTCGATCAAAAACACTCGAGCCTCATCGTCGATCAGCAGGTTGCGCCACTTCAAATCGTTATGGGTGAAGCGGTGGTCGTGCATGGTCCGGGTGTATTGGGCCAGCTGACGACTGACGGTATCGACCCAGGCGCGATCCGACAATTTCGGGTCGCGTCGCTCGGCCAGTGCCGACAAGTCTTCGGTACGCGGCAGTTCCCGGGTAATCATCGCGCCGCGAGCGTAGGCCGCACCGCGCCGCTCCAGCCCCCAGGCCACCACTTCGGCAGTAGGGATGCCCCACTTGGCGAAGCGCTTGAGGTTCTGCCACTCCATCTTCACCCGAGGCTTGCCCAGGTAACGCCGCAAGCCTTTGCCTGCACCCACGTAGCGCTTGACGTAATAGTTGACGCCATTGCGCTCGACCCGGATGACCTCCGAAAGCAGATCGCTGGTCAAACGCTCGCCTTGCAGCGCAAACACAGCCTCGAGGCTGCCAAAGTCATCGGCCAGTTCGCTGTAGGCCGGCTCCAGTTTCCAACCCGACATCAGAGCGCATCCCCGTATCGCTGTTTACGCTCGTAGAGCTTGTTGGCCTTGCCATCGAGCCATGTCAGCAAAGCGGCCTCTTCACTCAGGATCTGGCGTAGCGGTTGCTGGAAATAGCCTTTGAGGAAACGCAGCTTGTCGCGGCGGGTCAGGCCGATGTCCAGCGCGGAAAAATACAGGGCCGCCAGATCCTTGTTGCGCCAGCGCGAAGTGATCGCCGGGCGGGTCTGGGCGCGGTGCAGGTCGATCACCGAGAGTTTGAAGTCGTCCGCGGTCACCGGTTTGTCGGTGTGCAGCAGGAAGTGGCAGATGTAGCAGTCGCGGTGGTTGACCCCGGCGCGGTGCATCATGCCGGTCATGCGTGCGACTTCGGCAATCAGCGCACGCTTGAGCTTTGGCTCCGGTGGCTGCTTGATCCAGTTGATACTGAAATCTTCCAGGCTGACCGTCGGCGCCAGCTCCTCGGTGACGATGAACGAGTGTTGGTCGGCCGGGTTGCTGCCCTTTTCGCCATAAGCGACGGCGGTCATGGTCGGCACGCCAACTTGCTGCAGGCGCTGAATGGCCTGCCACTCCTGACCGGCCCCCAATACTGGAAGCTTGGCAGTGAGCAGGTTCTTGAAGATTTCGCCCCAGCCGATACCACGGTGGATTTTCACGAAAAATCCGTTGCCATCGACTTCCGTGCGTAAGGTCCGGCGTGCTTCCAGCTCGCGGTACACCTCGCCCTCGAGCCCCTCGACTTCGGCGAACGGGTCGCGTCCGGCCCAGAGGCTCTTGAACGGTTCAGCCAGCATCAACTTCATTTAAGCGTGCTCCGCCAGAATCACATCGGCCGCGTGCTGCGGCATGCTGTAGAGGTCGGCCGTTTCGGCGAAGGCCAGACCATTGCGGCTCCAGGCCGCCCTTGCTTGAGCGTCGTTCAACATGCCGGTCAGGTACTGCGTCAGCTGTGCCTGATCGAACGGTTCGTCCAGCACCAGGCCGGCATCGGCCTCGGCAATGTAATGGGCGTACCCGCACACCGCGCTCACCAGCACCGGCAACCCAGCCACCAGCGCTTCGAGCAGCACGGTGCCGGTATTTTCGTTGTACGCCGGATGGATCAACAGATCGGCACCCAACAGGAAACGCGGGATATCGCTGCGCCCCTTGAGGAACGTGACGTTGTCGCCCAGTCCCAATGTCGCACTCTGCATCTGGAATAACTTGGGGTCATCCTGGCCAATTACAAACAGCCGGGTGCGTTTCCTCAACTCGGCAGGCAATGCTGCCAACGCCTTGAGACTGCGGTCCACGCCCTTGGTCTTGAACCCGGAGCCGATCTGCACCAACAGCAGGTCGTCATCCTTGAGATTGAATTCAGCGCGGAACCCTGCACGAATTTCATCGGCATCGGCCGGTCGGCGACGGTCCTGGGCGATGCCCGGTGGCAGCAGGTGGAAACGTTTGAGCGGCGTGTCGTAATGCTTGATGAACAGCGGCTGCTGGACCTCGGAAATCATCAACACTTCGGTCTTGGCGTCCCTGGCGAACACCGCCCGCTCGTATTCGGCGAAGTGGCGATAGCGGCCCCAACGGCGATACAGCGAGTTGCGCAGGTTCTGCGCCTTGTCTTCGAAGCAGCCGTCGGCCGCGTAATAGACGTCCAGACCCGGCATCTTGTTGAAGCCGATCAGGCGGTCGACCGGACGCTTGGCCAGGTCCGCTTCCATCCACTCGCTGAGCTTCTCATTGCGTCGATGGTTGAAGAACGCCTTGACCGGCGCCACCAGCACTTCGAAACCCGGCGGCACGTCACCCTCCCAGATCAGCGTGTAGACGCGAATCCGATGACCGCGCTTCTGGCACTCCAGGGCGATTCGCATGAAATCGCGCTGCAAGCCGCCGAACGGGAAATATTTGTACAGGACAAATGCCAATTGCATCAGCGCAGCTCCTCAGCCATTAACAACGTACTCAGTCGGCTGGCGACACGCTCGGGATTCAGACGCGTGAAGCACAGGGGCCACTCGCGTTTCAGGTCAAATTGACGGGCATCTTCGGCCGTCGGTTGATAGGTGCATTTCTTTTGCAGGCACGGCGCACAAGGGAAGTCGCTGGCCATGTGAATCTGCACCTTGCCATAAGCGCCGGTCAGGCCCGGGTTGGTCGGGCCGAACAGCGACAACGTCGGCACATCCAGCGCGGCGGCCAGATGACCAAGACCGGTGTCGACCGCCACGCAGGCTTGCGCACCGGCCAGCACCTTGCCGACACCCGCCAGGTTCAGTTTTGGCAGCACTTCGGCGTGCTTGAAACCCGCGGCGATACGTTCGGCCCGGGCTTTCTCCAGGGCATTGCCCCAGGGCAGCTTCACCCCGACGCCAAGGTAGCCGACCCGTTCGGTCAGCTCGCGCCAGTAGGCTTCGGGCCAGTGCTTGGTGTCCCAGGTGGTGCCGTGCAAAAACACCACGTAAGGATTCTTGCGTGGCAATTCCACCAGGCGTTCGATATTCAGTCCGTAGTCGCCCAGACCTTTGGGCAAGTCATAACCCAACGCAATGGCGAACAGCTGACGCACTCGCTCCACCGCGTGCTGCCCACGGGCAACGGCCAGACGTCGATCATAAAAGCGCGCAGCAATGGGCTCGCGTGCGGAGCTTTTATCGAGGCCGGCCACCGGTGCCTTGACGTAATGGGTCAGCCAGGCACTTTTCAGCAAGCCCTGGGCATCGATCACCAAATCATATTGGGTGGCGCGCACGCTTTGCTTGAAGCGCTTCCACTCGCCGCTCTTGATGGTCTGCCAGATGTTTTTGCGCCAGCGACGGATCGCCACCGGAATCACCTTGCCCACCGCCGGATGCCAGGTCGGGATCTCGGCAAAGCCTTCTTCCACCACCCAGTCGAATTTGATGCCGGGAATCGCCCGCGCCGCATCGGTCAACGCCGGTAACGCGTGAATGACGTCGCCCAGCGAAGAAGTCTTGATCAACAGAACCCGCAAGCTATTTGACCTCGACCACAGTGCCTTGCAACCGCTGCAAGGCTTCGTTTACGGCCTGCGGCATGAGCTGGCGCAGGCAGTTGTAATGACCGAAACGGCAGGTGCGATCGAAGCACGGGCTGCACTCGATGCCCAGGCGTACGATTTCCACGTGCTCGGCCAACGGTGGCGTGAAACCTGGCGACGTCGAACCGTAGACCGCGACCAGCGGGCGGTTCAGCGCGGCGGCGACGTGCATCAGGCCGGAATCGTTGGACACCACAGAATCTGCACAGGACATCAGGTCGATGGCTTCGGCCAGCGAGGTGCCACCGCTGAGGTTGACCGATTCTTCACGCAGACCTGGAATCAGCCGTGCGCGGATGTCTTCGCCCACGGCGTGATCGTTTTTCGAACCGAACAGCCAGACTTGCCAGCCTTCGCGGATCTTCGCTTCGGCAACCTTGGCGTAATGCTCGGACGGCCAGCGCTTGGACTCGCCAAACTCGGCACCAGGGCACAGGGCCAACACCGGACGGTCGAGGCTCAGGCCGAATTTGGCCAGAGCCTCCTCGCGGGTGACCGGGTCGATCTGCAGCGTCGGACGCGGATAGGGTTTTGGCAGTTCAACGCCTGGCTCATAAGCCAGGGCCATGAAGCGCTCGATCATCAGCGGGTAACGATCCTTATCCAGCGTACGCACATCGTTGAGCAGGCCATAGCGGAACTCGCCACGCCAGCCGGTGCGTTTCGGGATGCCGGCAAAGAACGGCACCAGCGCCGACTTCAGGGAGTTGGGCAACAGGATCGCCTGGTCGTACTGGCCGGCCAGGGATTTGCCGATGCGCCGACGCGTCGCCAGTTCCAGGACACCGTGACCGAGCGGAAAGCTCAAGGCCTGGCGAACTTCGGGCATACGCTCAAGAATCGGCCGGCTCCACTCGGGGGCCAGCACGTCGATTTCGCATTGCGGGTGGCGTTGTTTCAAACACTGGAACAGTGTCTGCGCCATCACCATGTCACCGACCCAACTGGGCCCAACGATCAGAATTTTCATGTGGTTTCCATAAACGAACCGGGGAGGCCTACGCCTCCCCGCCTCGATAATCTCTGCAGGAGCACGGCGGCTTGCGATGGGTCATCACCTTCAACATTGCTGTCGACTGTCACTCCGCTATCGCGAGCAGGCTCGCTCCCACATTGGGTATTGGTGTACCTCAATCCGCATGACACTGCAGATCTACTGTGGGAGCGAGCTTGCTCGCGATGAGGGCGTCACATCCGAACATCAATGGTGACTGTGCCTCCGCTATCGCGAGCAAGCTCGCTCCTACAGGGGATATTGGCGTATCAAATATCCCGATTCAGCTTAGCCCCAGCTCACGCCAGATCCGCATCACCTGCTGCCGCTCGTCCGCGAACTGGTCGCCCGGAATCACCCCGGGGTCTTTCTGCAAGGCCTGCCGGTGGGCGGCGGAACGGTACGCTTTATACACTTCACGCAACAGGCCGGCATCTTCGACGGGCATCAGCCCTTCATGCTCCAGCTCTTCCAGAATGCGAATGTTGTCCGTCCAGCGCAGCAATGGCGGGTGTGTTTCGGACCACGCAAGGGCCGCGTATTGCACCATAAATTCAATATCGACGATACCTCCGGCGTCCTGCTTGATATCGAACGGCGCCGTGGCTTCGAAGGCATTTGCCCCGGTGCCGGCCGCCGTGCTCTTGCTGCCGAGGTTATCGCGCATCTTTGCACGCATCTCGCTGACCTCCTGGCGCAGGGTCGGCAAATCACGCGTCTTGCCCAATATCGCAGCGCGGACTTTCTCGAAGGCCTGGCCGACATCCTGGCTGCCCACCAGCACTCGCGCCCGCACCAGCGCTTGGTGTTCCCAGGTCCAGGCTTCGTTTTCCTGATAACGGGCAAACGCCCCCAGGGAACTCACCAGCAACCCCGACGCGCCGGACGGCCGCAGACGCATGTCCACTTCATACAACTGCCCGGAGTTAGTCTGCGCCGTCAGCAAGTGAATGATCCGCTGCCCCAGACGGGTGAAAAATTGCGCGCCATCGATGGGTTTGGGTCCGTCGGTTTCAGCCTGCGGATCGCCATCGTGGATGAACACCAGATCCAGGTCCGAACCATGCCCGAGTTCCAGACCGCCGACTTTCCCATAACCGACAATGATGAAGCCGGGATCGCACAAGGTGCCATCGGTGCGCAGCGGCGTGCCGTACTTGGCCACGGTTTGCCGCCAGGCCAGTGCCAGTACTTGTTCCAGGATCGCTTCGGCGAGCCAGGTCAGGTAATCGCTGACCTTCATCAGCGGCAGGCTGCCGGCGATTTCCGAGGCGGCCACCCGCAAGCGGTGCGCCAGTTTGAAATGGCGCAGGGCCTCCATTTGCTGTTCGAGGTCGTCCTCGGGAATCCGCGTCAGGCGCTCGCGCAACTCGGCCGCCAGCTCTGGCGCCAGTGGCGGCTTGAACAAGCGGCCTTCGTTGAGCAGTTCGTCGAGCAGCAGCGGAAAACGGGTGATTTGCTCGGCGATCCACGGGCTCGCCGCGCACAGCGTCAGCAAGCGCCGCAGCGCACCGGGGTTTTCGGTCAACAGCACCAGGTACGCAGAACGACGGGCCACCGCTTCAACCAGCGGCAGCACCCGCTCCAGTACCAGGTCCGGATTGTCATGTTCCACGGCCTGCGCCAGCAACCGCGGAATAAAAGCATCAAGGCGTTCGCGCCCCAGACGCTGCATCGCCCTCAATTGTGGGCTGCTGCGCAGGCCGGCCAGGGCTTTCAAGGCTTTTTGGGCATCCTTGAAACCCCCTTCCTCCAGTTGGCGGCAAGCGGCCTCATCGTCCTGAGCCTCTTCCCACAGCGGCAACCACTCACCGCCGACCACCACTTCGTTTTCGGCGCCCTGCTCTTCGTCGGGATCGGCGATCACCTGCCCGAAGTGCCAGGCCACGCGGCCGCGCCAATACATCAATTGTTCGTGGAAGGCCGTCCAGTTGGCGAAACCCAGCATAAAGGCAATACGCGCCTGATCCTGCTCGCCATCGGGCAACATTTGCGTCTGGCGGTCAGCAATCGCCTGAATCGCGTGCTCGGTGTAACGCAGGAATTCATAACCTTCACGCAGCTCTCCGATCACGGTCGGCGGCAGGTAACCCTGACCTTCCAGCGTGCTCAGCACCTTTAATAGCGGACGTTGCTGCAAGCTTAAATCGCGGCCGCCGTGAATCAGCTGGAACGCCTGGGCAATGAACTCGACTTCACGAATGCCGCCGGAACCGAGCTTGATGTTGTCGGCCATGCCCTTGCGCCGCACTTCCTGCTGGATCAGCTGCTTCATGGTGCGCAGCGCTTCGATGGCCGAGAAGTCCAGGTAGCGCCGGTAAACGAACGGCCGCAGCATGTCTTGCAGTTGCGCCCCGGCCACTTGATCGCCGGCCACCACCCGCGACTTGATCATCGCGTAGCGTTCCCAGTCGCGACCCTGATCCTGGTAATACTGTTCCAGCGCATTGAAGCTCAGCACCAGAGCGCCGGACGAACCGTAAGGTCGCAAGCGCATGTCGACGCGGAATACAAAGCCGTCGACGGTCATCGGGTCCAGGGCCTTGATCAGCCGCTGGCCCAGACGAATGAAGAACTCCTGGTTATCCAGCGCGCGTTTCACACCGACGGTTTCGCCACCCTCGGGGTAGGCAAAAATCAGATCGATGTCCGAGGACAGGTTCAGCTCCACGGCGCCGAGCTTGCCCATGCCGAGAATAACCATCTGCTGCGGCTCGCCGCTACGCCGGCCGGTCGGCACGCCGAACTGCTGGCAATGCCGCACGTACAACCATTGATAGGCCTGATCGATACTGGCGTCGGCCATGTCCGAGAGGTCGCGGCAGGTCTGGACCAGGTCAGCCTGACGGGTCAGGTCGCGCCAGATGATCCGCACCTGATGGCGTGCACGCTGACGGCGCAAGGCGCGAGCAAGCTGATCATCGGTCTCGGCCACGCTCACGGCGGCGGCAATCTGCGCGCACAACTCACCGGGAGCGAAGCGGCGGTCCAGTTCGCCGGACTGCACCAACGCCAGCAACATCAAAGGGTCACGAACACACTGTTCAATCACGAAATCGCTGGCGGCGGTGACGCGGGCAAATTGCGCCCAGCGTTCCGGCGTCCAGGTGGGCAGCCCGTGGTCATCGTCCAGGGCCGCGACGGCAGCCCGGAACGACTGCTCGGCGCGGGTGACCAACGGCAGGAGAATGGCGGGCAGTTCGGCAAGCGAAGGGAGGCTCATGGTCTATCCTTGATCGGCGTACAACGGACTGCATGTAGTGATTTTCGAAAACCCACTACCTGAGGGACTGTCGAACAAAAGTTAGAAATAGCTGAAATTTCTTTAATTTTGGCAGCCAGCATCAAGCTATTACCTTTTGTAGTTGTAAAAAGACCAACCTTAACGATTATTCTCACAACGCAGCCGGGGGCCACAAGCCGCTCATCTGTAGTTTTACTACTCGTATATACATTAGACAGGCTGAAATGCCGGAAGATTTGTAGTAAAACTACACGCCGCCGGAACAACCTGTCGGCAATCCAAGAATTCATAACGTCTGCCCACAAGGCCAGTCGCTAACTCAGGCAACCGATTCTGGTAGCCTTTCCGCCCTGGAGCAAGCCATGCAAGACCTCGATCCCGTCGAAACCCAGGAATGGCTGGACGCCCTGGAATCGGTTCTCGACAAAGAAGGCGAAGACCGTGCTCACTATTTGATGACCCGTATGGGTGAACTCGCGACCCGCAGCGGTTCGCAGTTGCCTTACGCCATCACCACGCCTTACCGCAACACGATCCCCGTTACCCACGAAGCACGCATGCCTGGCGACCTGTTCATGGAACGCCGCATTCGCTCGCTGGTGCGCTGGAACGCGATGGCCATGGTAATGCGTACGAACCTGAGAGATTCCGACCTCGGCGGTCACATCTCCAGCTTCGCTTCCAGTGCGACCCTGTATGACATCGGCTTCAACTACTTCTTCCAGGCCCCGAGCGACGAACACGGCGGCGACCTGATCTACTTCCAGGGCCACACCTCGCCAGGCGTTTACGCCCGCGCATTCATGGAAGGCCGTATCACCGAAGACCAGATGAACAACTTCCGTCAGGAAGTCGATGGTCAAGGCCTGTCGTCCTACCCGCACCCTTGGCTGATGCCTGACTTCTGGCAGTTCCCGACCGTATCCATGGGGCTGGGCCCGATCCAGGCGATCTACCAGGCACGCTTCATGAAGTACCTGGAACACCGTGGTTTCATCCAGCCAGGCAAACAGAAAGTCTGGTGCTTCCTGGGCGACGGCGAGTGCGACGAGCCGGAATCCCTGGGCGCCATCTCCCTGGCCGGCCGCGAGAAACTGGACAACCTGATCTTCGTCATCAACTGCAACCTGCAGCGCCTCGACGGCCCGGTTCGCGGCAACGGCAAGATCATCCAGGAACTCGAAGGCGTGTTCCGCGGTGCCCAGTGGAACGTGACCAAAGTCATCTGGGGCCGTTTCTGGGACCCACTGCTGGCCAAAGACGTCGACGGCATCCTGCAACGCCGCATGGACGAAGTCATCGACGGCGAGTACCAGAACTACAAAGCCAAAGACGGCGCGTTCGTGCGCGAACACTTCTTCAACACGCCTGAACTCAAGGCAATGGTCGAAGACCTGTCCGACGACGAGATCTGGAAGCTCAACCGTGGCGGCCACGACCCGTACAAGGTCTACGCGGCGTACCACGAAGCGGTCAACCACAAGGAGCAACCGACCGTCATCCTGGCCAAGACCATCAAAGGTTATGGCACCGGTGCCGGCGAAGCGAAAAACACTGCGCACAACACCAAGAAGGTCGATGTCGAAAGCCTGAAGTTGTTCCGCGATCGCTTCGACATCCCGGTCAAGGACGATGAACTGGAAAACCTGCCATTCTTCAAACCGGAAGTAGGCAGCGCCGAAGCCCGTTACCTGAGCGAGCGTCGTACCGCACTGGGTGGCTTCGTACCTCAGCGTCGCGCCAAGAGCTTCAACATTCCGACGCCGCCACTGGACACCCTCAAGGCGATCCTGGACGGCTCGGGCGACCGTGAAATCTCCACCACCATGGCCTTCGTGCGGATCCTCGCGCAGCTGGTCAAGGACAAGGAAATCGGTCCGCGCATCGTGCCGATCATCCCGGACGAAGCCCGTACCTTCGGTATGGAAGGCATGTTCCGTCAGTTGGGCATCTACTCCTCCGTCGGCCAGCTCTACGAGCCAGTCGATAAAGACCAGGTGATGTTCTACAAGGAAGACCAGAAGGGCCAGATCCTCGAGGAAGGCATCAACGAAGCGGGCGCCATGAGCTCCTTCATCGCTGCCGGTACTTCGTACTCCAGCCACAACCAGCCGATGCTGCCGTTCTACATCTTCTACTCGATGTTCGGCTTCCAGCGTATCGGCGACCTGGCCTGGGCCGCTGGCGACAGCCGCACCCGTGGCTTCCTGATCGGCGGCACCGCCGGCCGCACCACCCTGAACGGTGAAGGCCTGCAGCACGAAGACGGTCACAGCCACCTGCTGGCTGCCACCATCCCGAACTGCCGCACCTACGATCCAACCTACGGCTACGAGCTGGCGGTGATCATTCAGGACGGCATGAAGAAGATGACCGAAGAGCAACAGGACGTCTTCTACTACATCACCGTAATGAACGAGTCCTACCAGCAGCCAGCCATGCCGGCCGGTGCCGAAGAAGGCATCAAGAAAGGCATGTACCTGCTTGAGGAAGACACCCGCGAAGCGGCGCACCACGTTCAGCTGATGGGCTCCGGCACCATCCTGCGTGAAGTCCGTGAAGCAGCGAAGATCCTGCGTGAAGAGTTCAACGTCGGCGCCGACGTGTGGAGCGTCACCAGCTTCAACGAACTGCGTCGCGACGGCCTGGCCGTTGAACGCACCAACCGTCTGCACCCGGGCCAGAAGCCCAAGCTGAGCTACGTCGAAGAGTGCCTGAACGGCCGTAAAGGCCCGGTCATTGCGTCTACCGACTACATGAAACTGTTCGCCGAGCAGATCCGTCAGTGGGTACCGTCCAAGGAATTCAAAGTCCTGGGCACCGACGGTTTCGGCCGCAGCGACAGCCGCAAGAAACTGCGTCATTTCTTCGAAGTCGACCGTCATTTCGTGGTGTTGGCAGCCCTGGAAGCACTGGCTGACCGTGGCGACATCGAACCTAAAGTGGTGGCCGAGGCCATCGCCAAGTTCGGTATCAACCCGGAAAAACGCAACCCACTGGACTGCTGAGGAGAGATTTTGTGAGCGAACTCATTCGCGTACCTGACATCGGCAGCGGTGAAGGTGAAGTAATTGAACTGTTTGTGAAGGTCGGCGACCGTATCGAAGCCGACCAGAGCATCCTGACGCTGGAATCGGACAAGGCGAGCATGGAAGTGCCCGCGCCGAAGGCCGGTATCATCAAGAGCCTGAAAGTGAAGCTGGGCGATCGCCTGAAAGAAGGCGACGAACTGCTGGAACTGGAAGTCGAAGGTGCCGCTGCTGCGGCCCCTGCGGCTGCGCCGGCGGCCAAGGCTGAAGCCAAACCGGCTGCTGCACCTGCCGCCGCCCCTGCTGCTGCGCCGGCTGCCGCCAGCGTTCAGCAAGTGCACGTGCCTGACATCGGTTCGTCGGGCAAGGCCCAGATCATCGAGATCCAGGTCAAGGTTGGCGACACCGTCGCGGCTGATCAATCGCTGATCACCCTGGAATCCGACAAGGCGAGCATGGAAATCCCGTCGCCTGCCGCTGGCGTGGTCAAGGCCATCAGCGTCAAGCTCAACGACGAAGTCGGCACCGGCGACCTGATCCTGGACCTGGAAGTGGCGGGTGCTGCTGCACCGGCTGCTGCTCCAGCCCAAGCGGCCGCACCTGCCGCCGCGGCTCCAGCGCCTGCCGCTGCTGCACCGGCTGCTCCAGTGGCCGACAGCGTTCAGGACATCCACGTTCCGGACATCGGTTCTTCGGGCAAGGCCAAGATCATCGAAGTCCTGGTCAAGGCCGGCGACACCGTTGCCGCCGACCAGTCGCTGATCACCCTGGAATCGGACAAGGCGAGCATGGAAATCCCGTCGCCTGCCGCTGGCGTGGTGGAAAGCGTTTCCATCAAGCTCGATGACGAAGTCGGTACTGGCGACCTGATCCTGAAACTGAAAGTAAAAGGCGCCGCTCCGGCCGCTGCACCGGCACCTGCCGCTGCAGCCCCGAGCGCACCGGCTCCAGCTGCTGCTCCTGCCGCCACTGCACCTGCTGCTGCGCCGGCCGCTGCTCCAGCCAAGCCTGGCGCGAAAGTTCACGCCGGCCCTGCCGTGCGTCAACTGGCCCGCGAATTCGGCGTCGAGTTGAGCGCCGTTGGCGCCAGCGGTCCGCACGGTCGCATCCTGAAAGAAGACGTGCAGGTTTACGTCAAGGCCATGATGCAGAAGGCCAAGGAAGCACCAGCCGCTGCTGGCGCAACCGGTGGCGCGGGCATCCCGCCGATTCCGGTCGTGGACTTCAGCCGCTTCGGTGAAATCGAAGAAGTGCCGATGACCCGCCTGATGCAGGTCGGCGCCGCCAACCTGCACCGCAGCTGGCTGAACGTGCCGCACGTGACGCAATTCGATTCGGCGGATATCACCGAACTCGAAGCGTTCCGCGTTGCGCAGAAAGCCGTTGCAGAGAAGGCCGGCGTCAAGCTGACTATCCTGCCGTTGCTGCTCAAGACCTGCGCGCACCTGCTCAAGGAACTGCCGGACTTCAACAGCTCGCTGGCGCCAAGCGGCAAAGCGATCATCCGCAAGAAATACGTGAACATCGGCTTCGCCGTCGATACCCCGGATGGCCTGCTGGTACCGGTCATCAAGAACGTCGACCAGAAGAGCCTGCTGCAATTGGCCGCCGAGGCTGCTTCCCTGGCTGAAAAAGCCCGGACCAAGAAGCTTTCGTCAGACGAGATGCAAGGCGCCTGCTTCACCATTTCCAGCCTCGGCCACATTGGCGGCACCGGCTTCACGCCGATCGTCAACGCGCCGGAAGTGGCGATCCTCGGTGTTTCCAAGGCAACCATCCAGCCAGTCTGGGACGGCAAAGCCTTCCAGCCGAAACTGATGCTGCCACTGTCGCTGTCCTACGATCACCGTGTGATCAACGGCGCCGCTGCTGCACGCTTCACCAAGCGTCTGAGCGACCTGCTGGGCGACATCCGCACCATGCTCCTGTAACACCGACCGGCCCTCCTTCACCGGAGGGCCAGTTGCGTTCCACGTTTCCGAGCGCCACGCTCGTACCTCAACCCCGCCAATTTGGCGGGGCTTTTTTTGCCTGAAATTCTTGCTTAAAACGTCTTCCTACATTTGTGGCTGATATCGCCCACAACTCGAATCCATTTCTGCCGGATATTTTTTCGGGCCAAATAACTAGCCTTGATTGAAAGACTACTTATTACATCCGAAACAACCGTCTAACTAACTCACAAGCAGCCGAATGGAATCAAACATGCTTAAACCAACTGTCGGCCCGATTATTGGCCACACCACAACTAATCACGCCCGTATTTTTTTGCGCGGCGAACACGATGAAAACACCTTGGTATTTGCCGGCATTCGCTATAGACGACAAGGCGAAGATCACTGGTCAAAAGGCAACTTTGCGAGACTGGACCCCGAGTACGACATGTGCGAAGTCTTTGTACTGAATAACCTGTCAGCCGACTCCGACTATGAATATCAGGCCGGGTGGTTCAGCCCGATGAGTCCGGCGCACACCGTCGACATGGTGAAAGAACTGCCGCTGCAATGGCCACTGCAGGTTTATCACTTGCGTACCCGCTCCAGCCAGGGCGACCTGCAAAGGGCCTACATTGTCGGCTCCTGCCGATACTTGCGCATGACCGCAGGCATTGCATGGGCCCCTCACTCGGGCGACAGAGTCTTCGCTTCGATTTCACGCTTGGTGGAGCAAGCCAGTCCTCCCGTCAGTGCGCTAGTGATGACGGGAGACCAAATTTATGTCGATGATTTGAACATCATTGCCCCTGATCGGGAACTCAAGGAAATCCTGAAAAAATATCGCGTGGCGTTTTCGCAGATAAATATCGCCAGATTAATGTCCAGCCTGCCCACTTACATGATTCTTGACGACCACGAAATAGAGGACAACTGGCCCGCCAACAAGAGCAAATCAGATGACTACTTATATGCCAACGCGATCAGGGCCTATGAGTTGTATCAGGCCAGCCATAGTCCAGCTCATGCACTCACCTACGATGGACTTATAAATAAACAACTGGACAAATACTGGTATCAATTTACTGAGGGCGATATCGAATGGTTTGTGACCGACAGTCGAACCCAACGCAATCTGTCGGCCACTGACCGACGCATTCTCGACACAGCCCAGGAACAGGTTTTGTGCGACTGGCTGATCCACAGCCCGGCGCGGGTCAAATTCGTGGTCACCAGCGTCATGTTCTACCCTGACCAAAAACGCTCGGATGATGACGCCTGGCAGGCCTTCCCGGAACAACGGCTACGGTTGCTGGAAACCATTCGCACACACTGCATCAAGAATGTCTTCTTCATTTCCGGCGATATCCACGGCTCGCTCACCAGTCGGCTGACCCACAGCGAGGACGCAGACTTCGAGGTACACACCATTGTGTCGTCACCGTTGTGCAACAGCAAAATGCTGCCCTATGCCACGGCCGCCACGTTCGTTCTCGATCAGCCCCTGCTCCGCACCGCCTCCGGCGACTATCGGCATGAACTGACCAGCAACGTGATCAGCCAGGATAACTTTGCACACCTGGTCGTCGAGGCGAGGCAGCTTCAGGTGAATTTCCACGACCGGGAGGGCAAGCTTTTGCAGTCTATTGGCATCCCGATTCGCTGACCTGGAAACCGATCGCAGCCATTGGCAACACTTGCAAAACTGCGACTTTTCAGCGACCAGCATTACTTTTTGCCCGCGACTGAAGAAATCCCGTCGCCTGCCGACATATTCTTATAGCACTTGGCCTTCATCTCTCTTGTCAGTCGGTGTCGCAATGATGCAACCTTGCCGCAGGCAACAGTAAAGAGGGCGAGAGCCCAGCGCGTTCAGCATATTCAAAGCGAGTTTCCCTCCATGAAAAGCCAACCCGATGCCGCCAGCCGTATGGTGGCCGAGGTAGTGACGCAGTTGCCTGTGCCCTCGCGGCTCGGCATGCTGCGTTTCGAACGGCTTAATGAACCCAGCTGGGCGCTGCTGTTTCTCGATCCCAATTGCGAACGCCAGTTCGGTCTGCCAGCCGTCGAGTTGTGTGCTCTGGTGGGCTCGCCCTACGCCAGCCTGATGGAGCCGCAAGCGCGCTATCAACTGCACGACGCAGTCCAGCAGCAGCTGACTGCAAGCCCGCATTACCTGATCCGCTACACCCTGCACACCGCCTCGGGCTCCCTGAATCTGCTGGAACTGGGCGAAGCCTATAAACAACATAATCGCCACTTGTTGCGCGGCTACCTGTTGGTCATTGACGGCCTGTTCGAGGACGACCCGCTGCAATCGGCGCTGGATCTGGAAACCCAGAACTCGCGTCTGCAAATCGCCCTGGAACTCAATCAACGTGCCCAGCAGGAGCAACTGCTGCATCTGGACCGGGCGCGTGCCCAGCAGGACCTGATCCTGCTGCTCACCCGTCAACGCTACAGCAGCAACAATTCCTTGCAGGAAGCCGCCGAGCTGATCACCCGCAGCGCCTGCAACATTTACGAAATCGACTGCGCCAGCCTGTGGCACCTCGAAGGTTCAAGGCTGGTGCCGATCTCGGCCTATCACCGCGCGAATCAGCAATACCTGCTGCCGCAGCCGATCGACGTCAGCGTTTTCCCCGATTACCTCGACGCCTTGCACACCGGCCGCGCCATTGACGCCCATAACGCCATGCATGACCCGCGTACCCGGGAGATGGCCGAAAGCCTGCGCCCGCGCGACGTTAACGCAATGCTCGACGCCAGTATCCGCGTCGATGGCCAGGTGGTCGGCGTTTTGTGCCTGGAGCAGACCGGTGCGACCCGCGCCTGGCAGTCGGATGAAATCGCCTTCGCCGGAGAACTGGCGGACCAGTTTGCCCAGGTCATCAGCAACCACAACCGGCGGACCGCCACCAGCGCCCTGCACCTGTTCCAGCGTGCGGTCGAACAAAGTGCCAACGCCTTTCTGCTGGTCAACTGCGACGGCGTGGTGGAATACGTCAACCCGAGCTTCACCGCGATCACCCAATATTCCACCGAAGAGGTGCATGGTCAGCGCCTGTCAGAACTACCAGCCCTGGAGAACCTCAGCGAACTGCTGTTCGACGCGCCTTCGGCGCTGGCCAAGAACAACAGTTGGCAGGGCGAATTCAAAAGCCGTCGGAAAAACCTCGAACCCTATTGGGGTCAGTTGTCGATCTCCAAGGTATACGGCGACAACCGCGAGCTGACCCACTACATCGGCATCTACGAAGACATCACCCAGACCAAGCTCGCTCAGCAACGTATCGAGCGCCTGGCCTACACCGATAACCTGACCAATCTCGGCAACCGCCCGGCCTTCATTCGCAACCTTGATGAACGCTTCGCCCGGGACAGCGATGCGCCAATCAGCCTGTTGCTGGTGGACATCGATAACTTCAAGCGGATCAATGACAGCCTTGGCCACCAGACTGGCGACAAGCTGCTGATCAGCCTCGCCCGGCGCCTGCGCAACAGCCTGGTTCCGAGCGGCAGCCTGGCGCGATTCGCCAGTAACGAGTTCGCCGTATTGCTGGACAACAGCGACCTCACCGTAGGCCAGCAAGTGGCCAACCAGTTGCTGGCGACCCTCGACAAACCGATGTTCGTCGACAACCAATTGATCAGTGTCACCGGTTCCGTGGGCCTGGCCTGCGCGCCGCTGCACGGGCGCGATCCGCAAACCCTGATGCGCAACGCCGGGTTGGCGCTGCACAAGGCCAAGGCCAATGGCAAACACCAGGTGCAAGTGTTCACCGAAGCGCTGAACGCCGAGGCCAGCTACAAGCTGTTCGTCGAGAACAACCTGCGCCGCGCCCTGACCCAGAACGAGCTCGACGTGTTCTATCAGCCCAAGCTGTGCCTGCGCAGCGGTCGCCTGCTGGGCATGGAAGCACTGCTGCGCTGGGACCATCCGGAAAAGGGCATGATCCGCCCGGATCAGTTCATCAGCGTCGCCGAAGAAACCGGGCTGATCATTCCGATCGGCAAATGGATCGCCCGCCAGGCCTGCCGCATGAGCAAAGCGCTGACCGCCGCCGGCCTGGGCAACCTGCAAGTGGCGATCAACCTGTCGCCCAAGCAGTTTTCCGATCCGGACCTGGTGGCCTCCATTGCCAACATCCTCAAGGAAGAAGCCCTTCCAGCTCATTTGCTGGAGCTGGAGCTGACCGAAGGCCTGCTGCTGGAAGCCACCGAAGACACCCACTTGCAACTCGACCAACTCAAGCGCCTGGGCCTGACCCTGGCCATGGACGACTTCGGCACCGGTTACTCGTCGCTCAGTTACTTGAAAAAATTCCCCATCGACATCATCAAGATCGACCGAAGCTTCATCCACGAAATCCCGGACAACCAGGACGACATGGAAATCACCTCCGCGGTGATCGCCATGGCGCACAACCTGAAACTCAAGGTCGTGGCTGAAGGCATCGAAACCGCCGAGCAGTTGTCGTTCCTGCGCCGTCACCGCTGCGACGTCGGCCAGGGCTACCTGTTCGATCGTCCGATCCCGGGCAATGAGCTGATCGAAAAGCTCAAGCGCTACCCGCGTGGCCCAATCGCCTGACAGGCACAGAACCTGCTCGCGAAGGGGCTATCGAAATCGCTACAAAATCCCTTCCTTGCCACTTTCCTTGAGCTGCATCAAAAGACCGACTCGTTAGGCACCTTACCATTGGACATCGAACATTTTTAACGTCCTCTGGAGCCCCCATGAACAAGTCCATGCTCAGCGCTTCGCTGGTTGCCCTCGCGCTCGCAGCCCCGCTCGCCCACGCCTTCGAGGCCGGCGATATTCTCATTCGCGCGGGTGCAATCACCGTCAACCCCGAGGCTGACAGCTCCAGCGTCAAGGTTGATCAAGGCCCGCTCGCAGGCGCCGACTTGGGTGGCAAGGCGACCATGAGCAGCGACACACAATTGGGCCTGAACTTCGCCTACATGCTCACCAACCACCTGGGTATCGAGCTGCTGGCAGCCACACCGTTCGAGCATGACGTGAAACTCAAGGGCACGGCTCTGAGCGCGGCCAACGGCAAACTCGGCACCCTCAAGCAGCTGCCGCCGACCTTGAGCCTGGTGTACTACCCGCTGGATCCGAAGTCAGCCTTCCAGCCGTACGTCGGCGGCGGCATCAACTACACCTATATCTATGACGAACACGTTGGCAGCCAAGCGCAATCCGCCGGTTTCAGTAACTTCAAGGCGGAAAACTCCTGGGGCCTGGCGTGGCAGGTCGGTGCTGACTACATGCTGACCGACAACATCATGATCAACGCCCAGGTGCGCTACATCGACATCGATACCCGCGCCACTGTCGAGAACAACTCGATTGCCCCAGGTACCCGGGCACGTGTGGACGTCGATGTAGACCCGTTCATCTACATGGTGGGTCTGGGTTACAAGTTCTAAGCGACATCGCTGACAGAATGTTCACGTGGTGGTGAACCTGGCTTTTGTGGTGAGCAGATTCAAAATCTGACGGCGGCTGTTACGCAGTCGAACGGGAGGGTGCGGATTTCCGACAAACTCCCTCGCTACAGGAATTGCACAGACTTTTAATGCAAATTCCGGCCACAAAAAAGGCGCCCTTCATGGGCGCCTTTTTTGTGGCCGCGAGAACCTCAGCGCCCCAGCAACCGCGCCAACCCCACACGCATCGGTGTCTGCTCTGTGGTGGTGAAGCGTTCCAACAGACGCCGGTTGTTCGCCCGGGAGTGACGAATGTCACCGGAGCGCGCCGGGCCATAGCTCACCGGTGGCAGCTTGCCGACCACGGCTTCCAGCGCTTCGAGCATTTGCTTGAGGGTCGTCGCCTGGTTCCAGCCAACGTTGACCGCACCGACTTCGACCCGAGGCTTCTCGATGGCCTGCACCAGCAGGTCGACCAGGTCTTCGACGTAGACAAAATCCCGGGTCTGTTCGCCATCGCCGAACACGGTGATCGGTAAGCCCTTCAGTGCGCGCTCGCTGAAAATGCTGATCACTCCGGAGTACGGCGAGGACGGATCCTGGCGCGGACCGAAGATGTTGAAGAAGCGGAAAATCACCGGCTCCAGCCCATGCTGGCGGCGGTAGAAATCGAAGTAGTGCTCACCGGCCAGTTTGTCCACTGCATACGGCGTCAGCGGCGCCTTGGGCGTGTCTTCGTCGATCGACTCACCTTCGCCATTGTTGCCATACACTGCCGCGCTGGAGGCGAACAGCACGCGTTTGACCCCGGTCTGGCGCATGGCTTCGCAGACGTTCAGCGTGCCGATGAAGTTGCTTTGGTGCGTGCGCACGGGATCGTCCACCGAGGCCTGCACCGAAGCCACGGCGGCCAGGTGCGCCACGGCGCTGCATCCGGCCATCGCCTGGGCAACCAAGGCCGCATCGGCCACGTCGCCGACGATCAGTTCGACCTTGGGATTGTCCAGCGGCAGATTGCTGCGCTTGCCGGTGGACAGGTCATCGAGAATCCGCACTGCATGGCCCTTGGCAAGCAGGGCGTCTGTCAGGTGCGAACCAATGAAACCGGCACCGCCGGTGATCAAAACGGGACCGTCAACCATGGCGATAGAACCTGTCCAGTAGACCGGGAAGCGCCGCACGCCAGGCGCGCGGTTTGATCCCGAAGGTGTGCAGAATTTTTTTGCAAGCCAATACCGCGTGCTGCGGTTCTTCGGCAGCATCCGGACGCGCGGCGTGAGCCTGAGCGGTCGGGGATTCGATGGCCAGCGGATGCAGGCTGCGGGCTTCGGTCAGAATAGCCTGTCCCAGCGCCAGCGGCGTGGTCGCCTCATGCCCTGCGTAGTGGTAGGTGCCCCACAGCGGCGCGGCACAATCGAGTTGCTTGAGCACTGAAATGATCACGCGGGCAGCATCGTCGACCGGCGTCGGATTGCCGCGCCGGTCGTCGGCCATCAGCAACTCTTCAGGTTGTTCGGCACGGGCGAGGAAGCGGCCAAGGGTGCCATCCGGACTGTCGTCCAGCAGCCAGCCGAAACGCAACAGCACGTGTTGCGGGCAGGTCGCGCGAACGCTTTGCTCGATTCGCCACAACGCCTGACCGCGCAGGCCCAATGGCACCGGTTCGTCTTTTTCGCTGTAGGCCGTGGCACGGGAGCCGTCGAACACTCGATAGCTGGAAGGTTGCAGCAGGACGATATTGTGGTGCTGGCACAGTTCCGCCAGACGCTCGATCGCACGCTCCTGGCTGGCCAGACGCTGTTCGCTCACCGCCTCTGCCTGAAACCAGTCGAAGTAGTAGGCAAGGTTGATCAATGCATCGGGACGGGTGTCGTCGAGCAGTTGTGTCAGGCTCGCGGCATCCCAGCCGTTTTCGGGCGGGCGGGGTGCGAGGAAACCGATGTCTTCCTCCGCACCGAGGCGAATCAGCGCCTGCCCAAGGGCATTTCCGCCGCCCAGTAACATAAGGCGCATTCGCATAGAGTCAGCAGGCCCAGTCTGATTGAAACAATGGCGTTATCGACACCGCGCCCAGGCGATGTCGTTGGTATTTGCCGGAATCGTTGCATTTTGCGGGTTTAGTGCGCAACCGTCATCCGTAAAGTGTAGATCCCCTGGATTTGTGGTGCTGCCACTGGCCTCTTCGCGGGCAAGCCCGCTCCTACAGTAGCCGGCGTACACAAATCCATTGTAGGAGCGGGCTTGCCCGCGAAGAGGCCCTGAAGGCCACCAGAGATCCCGAGCGGTACTTGCATCTTGCGTCCCCCACCCGCATAACTTGCTGCATGAACCTGCCCATCCCCGCAGACAGTGCCCTGAGCGGCTTTCACCCTGCCGTCAGTGCCTGGTTCAGCCACACGTTCCCGGCGGTCACCGCCGCCCAGGCCCGGGCGTGGCCGTTGATCCGTCAGCGCCGCTCGACCCTGGTCGCCGCGCCCACCGGTTCCGGCAAGACCCTCACCGCCTTTCTTGCCGTCATCGACGACCTGGTGCACCGCGGCCTGGAAAGCCCCGAAGGCTTGCCCGACGCCACCCTGGTGGTCTACGTCTCGCCGCTCAAGGCGCTGTCCAACGACATCCAGATCAACCTGCAAAACCCGCTGGCCGGCATTACCGAGCAATTGCGCGTGATGGGCCTGCCCGAACTGCAGATCACCACGGCCGTACGCACCGGCGACACACCGCAAAAAGACCGCTCGGCGATGCGCAAGACGGCGCCGCATATTCTGGTGACCACGCCGGAGTCCCTGTACGTGCTGCTCGGTTCCGATTCTGGTCGGCAGATGCTTGGCACGACACAAACGGTGATCATCGACGAGATCCACGCCATGGCCGCCAGCAAACGCGGCAGTCATCTGACCCTGAGCCTCGAACGCCTGCAAGCACTCTGCCCGGAGCGGTTGCTGCGCATCGGCCTGTCAGCCACGCAAAAACCCATCGAAGCTGTCTCGCGCTTCCTGGTCGGTCGCGACCGTCCGTGCGAGATCGTCGACATCGGCCACGCCCGCCCCCGCGACCTGGACATCGAAGTGCCACCCGTGCCGCTATCGGCGGTGATGGCCAACGATGTCTGGGAACTGGTCTACGACCGTCTCGCTACCCTCGCCCGGGAACACCGGACCACGCTGATTTTCGTCAATACCCGGCGCCTGGCCGAACGCCTGAGCCGGCACCTGAGCGAACGCCTGGGCAAGGACGCCGTGGCGGCCCACCACGGCAGCCTGGCCAAGGAGTTTCGCCTGGATGCCGAGCAGCGACTCAAGCGCGGCGACCTGCAGGTGCTGATCGCCACGGCGTCGCTGGAACTGGGGATCGACATCGGCGACGTCGACCTGGTGTGCCAGATCGCCTCGCCGCGTTCGATTGCCGGGTTTCTGCAGCGGGTCGGCCGTTCAGGGCACCAGGTCGGCGGCACGCCCAAGGGCCGTTTGTTCGCCACCACCCGCGACGACCTGATCGAATGCGCTGCGCTGCTCGACTGCGTGCGCCGGGGCGAACTCGATACCTTGTTGATCCCGCAAGCGCCGCTGGACGTGCTGGCGCAGCAGATCATCGCCGAGGTCAGTTGCCAGGAGTGGTCGGAGCAGGCGTTGCTGGAGATGCTGCGGCGTGCCTCGCCCTTCGCCGCACTCGACGACAAACACTATCAGGCGCTGCTGCACATGCTCGCCGAGGGCTACAACGGGCGTCAGGGCATCCGCAGTGCCTACCTGCACCGCGACGCCGTGAGCCGCACCCTGCGCGGTCGCCGTGGCGCAAAACTGACGGCGGTGACCAGTGGCGGGACCATTCCGGACAACGCCGACTACAGCGTGCTGCTGGAGCCTCAAGGGCTGAACATCGGCAGCGTCAACGAAGACTTCGCGGTGGAAAGCATCGCCGGGGATGTCTTCCAGTTGGGCAACACGTCCTATCGGATCCTGCGGGTGGAAACCGGCAAAGTCCGGGTCGAGGATGCCCAGGGCCTGCCGCCGACCATTCCGTTCTGGCTCGGTGAAGCGCCGGGGCGCAGCGCCGAATTGTCCGCGGCGGTGGCGCGCTTGCAGGCACAACTCGACGACCTGCTGGGGGCCGCACCAGGCAACTTGCAACCCGCGCTCGACTGGCTGACCGAGACCCTGGGCCTGAACCTCGCCAGCGCCGGACAACTGGTGGACTACCTGGCCCGCGCGCGACAAACGCTGGGCGCCCTGCCATCGCAAGACACGCTGTTGATGGAGCGTTTTTTCGACGAGTCCGGCGGCACCCAACTGGTCATCCACACGCCGTTCGGCAGCCGCATCAACCGTGCCTGGGGCCTGGCCCTGCGCAAGCGTTTCTGTCGCACCTTCAACTTCGAACTGCAGGCCGCCGCCAGCGAAGACGCCATCGTGCTGTCGCTGTCCACCAGCCACAGTTTTGAACTGGAGGATGTCTGGCGCTACCTGCACAGCAACAGCGCCGAACACATCCTGATTCAAGCCGTGCTCGACGCGCCGCTGTTCGGCGTGCGCTGGCGCTGGAATGCCGGGGTGGCCCTGGCGCTGCCGCGCTACAGCGGCGGGCGCAAAGTCCCGCCGCAGATCCAGCGGATGAAAAGCGAAGACCTGATCGCCAGCGTGTTTCCCGATCAGATCGCCTGTGTGGAAAACCTCGCCGGCGAACGGGAGATTCCCGACCATCCGCTGGTAGAGCAAACCCTCGACGATTGCCTGCACGAAGCCATGGACACTGAAGGCTGGCTGGCCCTGTTGCGGCGCATGGAGCGCGGCGACATTCGCTTGATCAGTCGCGACTTGCCGGCGCCCTCGCCGCTGGCGGCGGAGATTCTCAGCGCCCGGCCCTATACCTTTCTCGACGATGCGCCACTGGAGGAACGTAGAACCCAGGCCGTGCTCAATCGCCGCTGGAGCGATCCGCAATCCACCGACGACCTCGGTGCGCTGGACGCGGAGGCGATTGCCGCCGTGCGCGACGAAGCCTGGCCGGCGCCCTCCAGCGTCGATGAAATGCACGAAGCATTGATGAGCCTGGCGTGCATCACCGATGCCGAGGCCGGTGCCAATCCGCAGTGGCTCGATTGGCTCACGACCCTGGCCGACAGCGGGCGCGCGAGCCGCTTGCAGATCAACGCCGGCCAATCGTTGTGGCTGGCGCTGGAGCGCCTGACCTGCCTGCGGGCGATTTATCCACAGGCCGAATTGACGCCACCGCTGCAAGCGCTGCCGGACTTCGACGAGGTCTGGGACCCCGACGACGCCATCCTCGAACTGATCCGCGCGCGACTCAGCGCCTTCGGGCCGCTGGCGCTCGATCACATTGCCGAACCGCTCGGCTTGCCTGCTACGCAAGTGAATCAAGCCCTGACGCAACTGGAGCGCGAAGGCTACGTGCTACGCGGTCGCTTCACCCCGGGCACCGCTGAGCAAGAATGGTGCGAGCGGCATTTGCTGGCGCGGATTCATCGCTACACGGTCAAGCGCCTGCGCCGGGAAATCGAACCAGTGGCGTTGCAGGATTTCATACGATTCCTGTTCGACTGGCAGCATGTGTCGAGCGCAAGCCAGGGCCTGGGCGCGGCGGTTTTGCCGGCCGTTATTGCGCAATTCGAAGGCTACCCCGCCGCCGCTTCCGCCTGGGACAGCGACATCCTGCCGGCGCGAATCAAGGACTACTCGGCGACCTGGCTGGATGAGTTGTGCCGCAGCGGCAGACTGGTGTGGACGCGTCTGACTGCGCACAACAAAAGCGCCAGCAGCGCGCTGCGCAGCACGCCGATCGTATTGCTGCCGCGCAATCGGGTCGGCCTCTGGAGCGGCTTGACCGAACAGACGCCGGTCAGCGAACTGTCGCCGAAAACGCAAAAGGTCCACGCCGCCCTCAGCCAGCACGGCGCGCTGTTTTTCGACGAGCTGATCCATGAGGCCCATCTGCTGCGTTCGGAGCTGGAAATCGCCCTGCAGGAACTGGTGGGCGCAGGGCTGGTGAATGCCGACAGCTTCGCCGGATTGCGCGCACTGATCACCCCGACCAGCAAGCGCCAGCCGCGCAACCGTCGGCGCGGGCGCGGGGCATTTATCGGTGGTATGGACGACGCCGGGCGCTGGGCCCTGTTGCGACGCGCACCTGCCGCGCCCGTGGTGGAAAACCAGCGTCCCGCGCCAACGCCAGCCGAACCCCTTGAACACATCGCCATGACCTTGCTACGCCGCTACGGCGTGGTGTTCTGGCGCTTACTGGAACGTGAGGCGGACTGGCTGCCGAGCTGGCGCGAACTGCTGCGCACTTTCCATCGCCTGGAGGCACGGGGCGAGATTCGTGGCGGGAGGTTTGTCAGCGGCCTGGCGGGCGAGCAATTCGCCCTGCCCGAAGCGATTCCATTGCTGCGCGAGGTCCGGCGTCGGCCCCATGACGGCAGCCTGGTCGCAGTGTGCGGGGTCGATCCGTTGAACCTCGCCGGCACGCTGTTGCCCGGTGTAAAAGTCCCGGCGCTGGTGAGCAATCGGCTGGTGTACCGCGATGGTTTGCCGGTTGCTGCCGAGATTGCCGGCAAGCAGCAGTTCTGGCGGGAACTGAATGAACAGGCGATGGCTGAAGTGCGCAGTAAGCTTATCCGGCATTGATGTCGTCTGGACCGGCCCCATCGCTAGCAAGCTCGCTCCCACAGTGATCTCTGTTGTGCCAAAAATTTGTATTCACAGAAAATCCCCTGTGGGAGCGAGCTTGCTCGCGATAGGGCCAGACCAGCCACTGAAAGCCTCAAGTACAAAACTGACTATTAAGACCGCGGCCGATCCGGCATCAACACAGCAGCATGCTCTGGCTCGACCTCCGGCGGCACTTCGACCGGATGCCTCGGCACCAGCGCCTGCTGTGGATAAGTCTGCGCAAAATGCACCCACGGGCAGTTATCCACAAGCTTTTTCAATCGCTGATTGAAAGCCCGGCTCACCGCATACTGACCACCGGACACCGTGCGGAATTGCGCAGTCAGCAGCACCCCGTTGAGGTCCATCCTGTCGACACCAAACACATCCAGCGGACCTTGCAGGTTGTAGCGCAGGAACGGGTCGTTGCTGATGGAGTGCCCGGCCTCGCGGATCAGTTCGATGGCCTTGTCGACATCGGTGTCATAGGTGAATTGCACCGAAAAAAACGCATAGGCGAATTGCCGCGACTGGTTGGTCACGGCCTTGATCTGCCCGAACGGCACCGAGTGCACGAAGCCCTTGCCGTCGCGCAGGCGCAAGGTGCGGATGGTCAGGCCTTCGACCGTGCCGGCATGCCCGGAATCGAGCACTACCCAGTCGCCGATGGACAGGGTGTCTTCGATGATGATGAAAAGCCCGGTAATCACGTCCTGCACCAGTTGTTGGGAACCGAAACCGATTGCCAGGCCGACGACCCCGGCACCTGCCAGGAACGGCGCGACGTTGATCCCCAGGTTAGCCATGGTGGTGATCGCGCAAATCACCACCAGGATGATTTTGATCGCGTTGCGCAGCAGCGGCAGGATGGTTTTCACCCGCGTACTCGGCTGGCGCGCCGAGCGCTTGTTGGTCGGTGGTTTCAGGGCCTCCTGAATCGCCGTGTCGAGCACCACCCAAACCATCCAGGTCACCAGCAGGATCAGGCCGATGTGGCTCAGGGAATCACTGATCGCCCGCCCCACGGCATTGCTCACCGCGAATTCGAACAGCGACACACCCCAGATCCGCCCGAGGATATCGATGAACACGATGGCCATGCCAATGCGCAGCAAGGCATGGGACAAGTTGAGAAAACGCTCCTTGTAGGCGCCGCTGCGGCGCAGCTCCGCTTCGCTACGCGCCTTGAACAGATGGTGCAGCGTGGTGCTGAGAAACACCGTGGCGATCAGCAACACCGTGGTGAACAAGGCGCTGCGCAGTACTCTCTGGTTGTCCGCCCCGGCACCGATCAGGTTGATGATCGAAACCAGTACCATCAACAGAATCGGCCAATACCAGAGCCCGGAAAATATCCGCAAGGTTTCACGTAACGCCGGCTGGCCGAGGCGCTGGGCCAGCGGCAGGATGCGGATCACATGGGCGACCGGGCGGCGCATGCGGATCACCAGCAAGCCGAAGGACATCGACGCTGCCAACCCGGTGAACACGGCGATGCTGCTGGTGAGATTGCTGCCCAGTTGATGGGCGATCTGCGGGCTGGTCAGGGCATCGCTCAAGGCCACCAGAAAACCGATACCGAATAACGGTCGGGGACTCTTCTCGCGAATGATCTGCACCGCCCGCCGTTTGTGGCCGGCATTGAACACTACCACCAGCGACAGCACCAATGACGCGGAAAATATCCCCGCGCTAGCGGCATAAGCCAGACACAGCGCCAGCACCCGACCCGCCGATGCCGGCAAGAACTGGCTGGCATAAATCGTCAGGGGCAGGCTGACCACCGCCGCAAGGGTATAGGGCAATAAGTAACCGAGCAGGGCCTGGCCACGCACGCGGCTGAGCAACAGGCGATGCTCGCACAGGCGTTTGACCAACAATCGCCCGAGCAGCCAAAGACAGGCAAACACGGCTGCCCACACGCAGGTCAGCAGCAGAAAATCGCCAGCGACGCTCCAGGGCGAACGGACCGAAGGCTGATTGACCAACTGATCCACTTCATCGGCCGCGAGGTCGACACGCAGGCGCCAGACGTCGACGAGGTTTTGGTCCAGATCAAGCTTGCTCTGGACCTCGTCGATGCTTGAGCTGATGGCCCCCAGCAACCCCCCTTGCACCAGCGGTTCCGGGTGCGCCAGCGGTGTCGCGGTGGCCGGCAGCCCCGGTATCGCGGCGGCTTCCAGTTGTTCGCTGCCCAGCAACAGCAACGCGCCCAGCAGTATCGCGGTCTTGAGTCTGATCAAAGCACCCACTCCTTTGGCTGTGTCTGTAAGGAACTGATCGAGAAATGCCGGGCAAGTTCGGACATTGCCTCTGAATAGCCGGACAGAGACGCCTTATGTGGCGAGGGGGCTTGTCGGATCGCCACATCGCCCCGCTCGGCTGCGAAGCAGTCGTAAACCCATTGCATGCGGTGCATCAGATGAATCCGAGCGGTAGGTTTTGGGGGTGCTTCGCACCCCAACGGGGGCAAGCCCCCTCGCCACAAATATGCATCCGCCCTCGCGATATTTGATCTGCACGCAAATATCAAATGTCCGTACGGGGTGTTTTTCTCGATCGGTTCGACCATCGCCACCAGTCTAGTGCCGAAGGAAAAAGCCGCCAGCGCCACGGTCAGGTCTATGCCGAACCAACTGAGGGTTCTGCCCGCATTATCACGGGCCACTGATAAACCCTGTGGGAGCGAGCCTGCTCCCACAGTTATTCGGTGGTGTTCAGTAGAAAATCTACCGTCCGTAGTCCTATCGAAACTTTCGCCGCCGCCCCAGAGTCATCCAAAGACAGTAGCCGTCAGGCGGGAGGCGACATGACAGCGAATCACATCGATATTCCCGCACACTCAAACGCAACAGAAATGCGGGCACAGGGTTCGTCCGTCACTTGTCGTTTCACGGTACTGACGGTGAACACCCACAAGGGGTTCACTGCGCTCAACCGGCGTTTCATCCTGCCGGAACTGCGTGAAGCGGTGCGCAGTGTGTCTGCCGATGTGGTTTTTTTGCAGGAAGTCCACGGCACCCACGAACAGCACCCCAAGCGCTACACCAATTGGCCGGCGATGCCGCAATACGAATTCCTCGCCGATACCCTGTGGCCGCAGTTCGCCTATGGACGCAATGCGGTGTATCCGACGGGCGATCACGGCAATGCGCTGTTGTCGAAGTTCCAGATCATCCGCCACGACAACCTCGACGTGTCCATCAGCGGCCACGAGAACCGTGGGCTCTTGCACTGCGTGTTGCGCATGCCCGGAGACGGTCAGGAGGTGCATGCGATTTGCGTGCACCTGGGGCTGCGCGAAACCCATCGTTGCGCGCAACTGAAGTTGCTCACCCAACGCCTGGACGCCCTGCCCGGCAATGCGCCGGTGATTGTCGCCGGGGACTTCAACGACTGGCGCCAGCGCGCCGATGCGTTTCTCAAGCCCAGCGGTCTGCATGAAGTCTTCGCCGCGCAGCATGGCAAACCGGCGCGCAGTTTCCCCGCGCGCTTGCCGGCATTGCGCCTGGACCGCATCTACGTGCGCAACCTCAAGGCCAGCCATCCGCAAGTGCTGTCCACTCGGCCCTGGTCGCACCTTTCCGACCACGCCCCGCTGTCGGTGGAGATCGAGCTATGAGCCGGTCGATGGAAAAAACCACGCTGGAACACATCCCCGCTCCGCCCACCCACGAGCCGACAGCGATCGATGTCGAATACGGCTGGCAAGGCAGCAATCGGGTCGAGTTGCTGGAAAATGGCGAGGCGTACTTTCCCCGGGTGTTTGCAGCCCTGCGTCGGGCGCAAAGTGAAATCCTGCTGGAAACCTTCATTCTGTTCGAGGACAAGGTCGGCAATGAGCTGCAACAGATCCTGATCGAAGCCGCTCAACGTGGTGTGCGCACCATCGTCAGCCTCGATGGCTTTGGCTGCGGCGAGCTGAGTACCGGATTCCTCACCGCGCTGACTGCGGCCGGCGTACACCTGCAAATATTCGATCCGGCGCCGAAACGCCTGGGCATCCGCACCAACTGGTTCCGGCGCCTGCACCGCAAGATCGTGGTGGTGGATGGCCGCGTCGCGTTCGTCGGCGGGATCAACTTTTCCGCCGACCATCTGGCCGACTTCGGCCCCGGGGCCAAACAGGATTATTCCGTAGAGGTGCAAGGCCCGGCCGTGGCCGACATCCATCACTTCGCCCTGCTGCAATGCGGTCGCCCGATGCACGCCAAATACTGGTGGCAACGCCGTCGGCAGCGGCGCTCGGAACTGGCCTTCAGCGATCACGATGGCCAGGTACGGCTGGTGTACCGCGACAACGGGGAACACCCGACCGACATCGAAGAGGTTTACCGCCAGGCGTTGCGCCAGGCACAGCGCCGAGCGGTGATCGCCAACGCCTACTTCTTTCCCGGTTTCCGCTTGCTGCGCGAGATCCGCAACGCGGCCCGCCGAGGCGTGGATGTGCGGCTGATCCTGCAGGGCCAGCCAGACATGCGGGTGGCCAGGCTCGCCGCGCGTATGACCTATGACTACCTGCTCAAGTCCGGCGTGAAGATCTACGAATATTGCGACCGCCCGCTGCACGGCAAGGTCGCCCTGGTGGACGAAGACTGGAGCACCGTCGGCTCCAGCAACCTCGACCCATTGAGTCTGTCGTTGAATCTGGAAGCCAACGTGCTGATCCGCGACCAGGCCTTCAATCGTCATCTGTTCGATCGCTTGCAAGACCTCAGCCATAACCATTGCAAAGCCATGCCTCCCGACGTCGCACCACGAGGGCGTGTCTGGCACATGACCATCGGCTTTCTGGTGTTTCACTTCCTGCGGCATTTTCCGGCGTGGGCCGGTTGGTTGCCGGCGCATAAACCTCGCCTGAAACCCTTCCCCCCGCCAACCGGGAGTGCTGACCATGAACCGCGCTGAGACCCATTCGGCCTCTCCTGGCAAAAGCTCCGGCAAGTTCCAATGGCGTCGCTGGAAGCGACCGCTGACGATGCTGTTTTTCCTGATGCTGATCGTGCTGTTCACCACGCTCGCCCAGCGCATCGAGTGGAACGAAGTGTTCGATAACCTGGCCGATTTCAAGGTGCGCACGCTGATCATTGCCTCGGGGCTGACCCTGGTGAGTTTTCTGGTGTACGCCTGCTTCGACCTGATTGGTCGCACCTACATCCGCCAGAACCTGACGTGGAAACAGATCCTGCCCGTGGGAATCATCAGCTACGCCTTCAACCTGAGTCTGAGCGCCTGGGTCGGTGGCATCGCCATGCGTTACCGGTTGTATTCGCGGCTCGGGGTGAGCAAGAGCAACATCGCGAAAATTCTTGGCCTGAGCCTGGCGACCAACTGGTTCGGCTACATGATAATTGCCGGCGCGGTGTTCAGCAGCGGACTGGTGCACATGCCACCGGGCTGGACACTCAGCAGCAGCGCACTGCAAGGCGTGGGCGTTTTGTTGTTGCTGCTGAGCACCGGGTACCTGGCGGCGTGTCGGTTTTCCAAACGTCGGGAGTGGGCGACTCGCGGCGTGGAAATTGATCTGCCGTCGCTGCGCATGGCCGTGTTGCAACTGGTCCTGGGGGCATTGAACTGGTCGCTGATGGCGGCGGTGATTTTCACCTTGTTGCCAGGCAAACTGGATTATCCACTGGTGCTGGGTGTGCTGTTGATCAGCGCCATCGCCGGAGTCCTCACCCACATCCCGGCCGGGCTTGGCGTACTCGAGGCGGTGTTCGTGGCACTGCTGCAACATGAGGTTTCGCGGGGCAGTCTGGTAGCGGGACTGCTGGCCTATCGGGCGATTTATTTCATTTTGCCGCTGTTGATTAGCGTGGTGATGTATTTGCTGGTGGAGGCCAAGGCCAAGGCGTTGCGGATTGAGAAAAAGCCCAAATAATTTGTGGTGCTTCCAAGACCGCCATCGCGAGCAAGCTCGCTCCCACAGGTTTAGCGGTATACATATATTTTGTGTACGACTCGGACACTGTGGGAGCGAGCTTGCTCGCGATGAGGCCCGCAAGAACACCCCGATATCAGGATGATTGAATAATGCTCAACCGCTCCCCCACCACCATCTCGGTAATCCAGTCCACCAGGATTGAGGTGTAGGCCTGCTGCGAAACCGGGTCGCTCAGCGCATGGTCGGCTCCATCGATGATGCGGTGAGTCAGTGAGTGCGTCTGCTGGCAAGCTGCCCGATAGCTCATGATCGTCGCGTGGGGCACGTACTCGTCGGTCTCGGACTGCACCAGCAGGACATCCCCGGTGAATTGCGAACAGGCATGCAAGGCGCGGTTACTGTCGGCACGTACCAGGGTAGCTCGGTAATCACGCAGATCCAGCTTGTCCAATTCGCGTTTCGGCGTGTGCCATTGCTCGTCGCGATACAACGCCGGTACCCGTAGCGCCAGCCAGCGCACCGGTCTGAGCGAGGTCAGAATCGAGGCCAGATACCCCCCGTAACTGGTGCCGACCACGGCAATCGCCGACGTATCGAGAGCCGGGTGCGCAAGCAATCGGTCATAGGCTGCCAGCAGGTCACGCAAGTTGTCTTCGCGGGTCACCCGGGACAATGGAATGCCGGTGCCGCCGGTGTGTCCGCGCAGGTCGAACGTCAGGCAGACACAGCCCAACCCGGCGATACCCTTGGCGCGTTCCAGATCCCGCTCCTGACTGCCGCCCCATCCGTGCACGAAGAGCACTCCGGGGACTTTCGATTTGGGGCTCAGAAAAGTCCCGCTCATCTGTTCGTTGTCGATGTCGATCTGAATGGATTCACTTCTAGCCGTCATAGGATTTGACCGTTACGTACTTGAGGAGAAATTCACTGCTTTGCGCCGACCCGCGATATACCTCAATGGCGTCTGCCGGCAGCGGCTGATTGCTGTAGGTTTCCACCGAAGACACACGAATCGCGCACATCCCAGGATCGTTGATGAAACTCTGCAACGCCGCCACCTCGGCGCTGCTGGCACCGCCCATGCGCCAGGACTGTTCGAGCACACCACTGCGCTGTTTGCCGTCGCTATCGATGCCCTGAGCGATGTCGTAGTTGCGCCGTGACGCATAGAAACGCGGATAGGCTTCATCCGCGGCGCTGTCGAACACCTGCGCTTGCTTGATAGCCACCCGCACATCATCGGCCAGGTCCAGCTTCAATAAATCGACGTAGCTGCCCTGCACCACCAACAGGTTCGAGCCGCCATACACCTCTTCGCCCCTTGCGTCCTTGGTCAAATATTGTTCACCACAGTAACTCAGCACCTTGCCGCCGATGAAACTCTGACCAACGCTGTGGGTGATCACTTGATCCAGGTCCTGCTCCAACACCACGCCTTCCGTGAACAGCGTTTTAGCTTCGGGCCGGGCGAGAATTTCGTCGAACCGGTCGAGGCTGTCGATCACTTCCTGTCCCCGCCCGGCGCAGGCGTGAATCGGCTTGAGGCGGATCGGGCCGGTATGGAGCAGATGCTTCGCCGCTGGCCGTGCATCCTCCAGCGAGAACACGCTGAGACCGTCGAGCACCACGCTGCGCACCCGCTCGGAAAACAACGGCGCCCAGCCTCGCGGTGCATGGGCATGGCGGTTGAGCAATCCATGACTGATGGCTTTGGTGCAGATGAAGTCGTGGTCGACATAACCGCCCCACAAATCCTCCGGCCCCTTGACCCCCAGTTGCCGGGCAGCCGCAGCGCCCACCAGGGTCTGGGTCGGCAACAGGTAGAGGTCCCGCCCGTCGTGCCGTTGCGGGTCGTAACTGCCGCCGTACCCGAGCCCCAGTATCTGCGCCAGCCAGCGGGCCAGCGCACGGTTGGTTTCGACTTCATGCAGTGGCGCATCGTCGAGCACCGAATGGGCGACCACCAGTTTCTTGCGGTTTGTTGGGGTCATGCATCCCCCTTCAATCGACGCTATGAATGTAGCTGAAGGGGTGCAGAGATCAGGCCAAGGCGCAATGCAGGGAAACGTTTTTCAAATCAGCCTGTTGCGCAGAAAGTGATGGCATGTGGCCTGTTTTATTCTGCACGAAGTCCTTCGATATTCCGGCATTTTGCACGACTCCAGCCCAAACCTGTGGGAGCGAGCTTGCTCCGGGCGGCGTTCCGACGATGAGGGCATGGCATTCAACATTGATGTGTCTGGAACACCGCTATCGCGAGCAAGCTCGCTCCCACAGGGAATCGAGGTGATGCGACTACCGTGCAACAGATCCTGGACTCACCCCAAACCGCGTCCGATAGTCACTCGGCGCCAGTCCGGTGATTTTCTTGAATGTCGCGCGAAACGCCCCGGGATCCTGGTAACCCACGGTCCAGGCGATATGGTCGATGGTGCCGTTGGTGAACTCGAGCATTTCCCGGGCCTTGCCGACTCGCAGATGCTGGCAGTATTCGGTGGGTTTGAGCCCGGTAGCCGCGCGGAATCTCCGCAGGAAGGTGCGCTCCTCCAGGCCTGCCTTTTCGGCCATCGCCGCCAGCGATACATCGGTCGCCCCGGTACTTTGCAGCCAGTGTTGCACCTTGAGGATCGCCGCATCGCCATGGCTGAGAATCGGCGCAAAATTACTGCCGCACTCGCTGGCGCTGTCGCTGTGCTCCACCACCAGAAAACGTGCGGTATTGGTGGCAATGCTCGGTCCCAACAACCGGTTGACCAAGCGCAAACCCAGTTCGGACCAGGCCATCAGCCCGGCGGTGGTAATCAGATCGCCATCATCGACAATCGGTGTGTCGGCCTTGAGCCTGATCGCCGGGTAACGTTCGGCGAAGGCTTTGGCCGAGGTCCAGTGGGTGGTGGCGCTACGACCGTCGAGCAGACCACTTTCGGCCAACAGGATAGAGCCCACGCAAACCCCGCCCAGTGTCGCGCCGCCGGCATGTTGCTCGCGCAACCAGCGGATCAATCCCTGTGACGCCTGGCCTTGGGAAAAACCGGCGATCGACGGCGGAATCAACACGGCCACCGGGGTGCGCTCCGGGCCGGGATGGCTGTCGAAGACCCGAACCGGCGGCTGATCACCCTCGACCTGCCAATGGCTGACCCGCAGCAGCGGCAACTGCGCAGACTGATGCTCGGTGGCGATCCGGTTGGCCACCTCGAACAGGTCGGTCAAACCATGCACCGCTGCCATCTGCGCGCCGGGATAGATCAACACACCGAGCTCGGCGATTGCCCTTTCTGCATCCATTGTCAGTTTTCCCCCTCTTATTGTCGGTGCGGCCAATCCTCGAATCGCCTGCTAGAGCCAATACTTCATTCCACACCAACACACACCTCGAGGAATCAGTCATGGCCAAGCAAGCGCTCATCGTAGTCGATATCCAGAACGACTACTTCCCCCAAGGCAAGTGGCCGCTGGTCGGTGCCGACGCCGCCGCAGACAACGCCGCACGCTTGATAAAGGCCTTCCGCGACGCCGGTGATTCGGTGGTGCACATCCGCCACGAATTCACCTCCGAAGAGGCACCGTTTTTCACCCCGAACTCCGAAGGCGCCAAGCTGCACCCCAAAGTGCTCAACCGTGCCGACGAACCGGTGGTGCTCAAGCACTTCGTCAATTCATTCCGCGAAACCGAGCTGAAATCGATCCTCGACGAGCAAGGCATCAAGGAACTGGTGGTCGTGGGCAGCATGAGCCACATGTGCGTCGACGGCATCACCCGTGCGGCGGCGGACTTTGGCTATAAGGTGACCGTGATCCACGACGCCTGCGCGACCCGTGATCTGGAGTTCAATGGCGTGAAGGTTCCGGCGGCGCAGGTTCATGCGGCGTTCATGGCGGCCCTGGCGTTTGCGTATGCCAGCGTGGTGTCGACCAACGATTTCCTCGCGGCCTGAGCCTGCGATTAAATTCCACCGCCCATAAAAAAACCCGCACTTCCAGGCGAAGTGCGGGTTTTGTGTTTCAGCTTGCCGCTTGTAGCTTGAGGCTTGCAGCTGCGCTAGAACGGAATATCGTCATCAAAGCTGTCGAAATCCGGCGCCGGTTGTGGCGCAGCCTGTTGAGGGGCTGGACGCTGTGGCTGCTGTTGCGGAGCAGGACGCGGTGCCTGCTGGCGCGGAGCGGATTGCTGGTAGTTGTTACCGCCGCCCTGACCCTGCTGATCGCCCTGTGGACGGCCGCCCAGCAGTTGCATGGTGCCTTGCATGTCGACCACGATTTCGGTGGTGTAACGCTTGATACCGTCTTTTTCCCACTCGCGGGTCTGCAGCTTGCCTTCGATGTACACCTGCGAACCTTTACGCAGGTATTCGCCAGCGATTTCCGCAACTTTGCCGAACATCGACACACGGTGCCATTCGGTTTTTTCGACTTTCTGACCGGTTTGCTTGTCGGTCCACTGTTCGCTGGTCGCCAGACTCAAGTTGGTCACGGCGTTGCCATTCGGCAGGTAACGAACTTCAGGATCCTGGCCGCAAGTGCCGACCAATATGACTTTGTTAACCCCACGGGCCATTACGTTCTCCTAGGCTACGCACGCTGCCCCGTCCGGGTTGTTCACCAGGCTTTCAAGGGTGGTGCGATCCAATAGTTCGGTGTCCAATTTGATGTAAATGGCCGCTTCATCAGCGACTATCACTGCATCTGTTACCCCTACGACCGCCTTCAGGCGCTCGACCAGACCCGCTTCGCGGATCGCCTCGGGCGACAACGGCAAGCGCAGGCTTGTCACGTAGGGAGGTTCTCGCATGGTAACAGCAAAGGCCAGCCAGAGGGCAGCCAGACCGGCGCATCCGAGGAACACAACCGACAGACCGCCATGCTGGAACAGCCAGCCGCCAAGAATGCCCCCCAGTGCCGAGCCCAGGAACTGGCTGGTGGAATAAACCCCCATCGCCGTACCCTTGCCGCCCGCCGGTGAAACCTTGCTGATCAGCGATGGCAACGAAGCTTCCAGCAGATTGAATGCGGTGAAGAACACCACCGTACCGATCACCAGAGCCCGCAAGCTATCGCCGAACTGCCAGAAGAATAGCTCAGTGAGCATCAGCGTCACGACGGCGCCGAGTAAAACTCGTTTCATTTTGCGTTTCTTCTCGCCGTAGATAATGAACGGGATCATGGCGAAGAAAGAGATCAGCAGCGCGGTCAGGTACACCCACCAGTGCTGCTCTTTGGGCAGCCCGGCCTTCTCGACCAGCGCCAGTGGCAAGGCGACGAAGCTGGACATCAACATCGCGTGCAACACAAAAATGCCCAGGTCCAGGCGCAGCAGGTCCGGATGCTTGAGGGTCGGGATCAGCGCCTGGCGCGCGACACCGGACTCTCGATGCTGCAACGGGCTGGTGGAGCGCGGCACCATGAACATCACGATCACGATGCCGAACAACGCCATGCCGCCGGTGGCAAGGAACAGCCCGGACAGCCCGAAGGCGCGGGTCAGCAGCGGGCCGACCACCATGGCCACCGCAAACGACAGGCCGATGGTCATGCCGATCATGGCCATGGCCTTGGTCCGGTGCTGTTCGCGGGTCAGGTCCGACAGCAAGGCCATGACCGCCGCGGAAATCGCCCCGGCGCCCTGCAGGATTCGCCCGGCAATCACACCCCAGATTGAATCGGCATTGGCTGCCAGCAGACTGCCGAGGGCAAACACGATCAAGCCCAGGTAAATCACCGGACGTCGACCGATGCGGTCGGAAATGAAACCGAACGGAATCTGGAAAACTGCCTGGGTCAGGCCATAAGCGCCGATCGCCAGGCCGATCAGGGCCGGCGTGGCTCCGGCCAGATCCATCCCATAGGTCGCCAGTACCGGCAACACCATGAACATGCCAAGCATACGGAAGGCGAACACCAGGGCCAGACCGCTTGCTGCGCGGGTCTCGCTGCCACTCATGCGCTCGCTGTGGGGATCGTGCATGGAAAAACCTCATGTGAACCGGCGGCGATTCTACCAGTCCCATCGATTGGCAGGGTATATCGCGACGCTTTGACGCGCATTGCTGACACACTCTTCATGTAAGACAGTAACCCACTCGCCTGACAGTGTGCATCCATCCAGTATTTGGCCGTATACTCCTACGTTTTCGACGCCCGCCGAGCGAGGCCAACTTGGACAAGATCCTGATTCGTGGGGCTCGAACCCACAACCTGAAGAACATCGACCTGACCCTGCCACGGGACAAACTGATCGTCATCACCGGCCTGTCCGGCTCCGGCAAGTCGTCCCTGGCTTTCGACACTCTGTACGCCGAAGGTCAGCGCCGCTACGTCGAATCGCTGTCGGCCTATGCCCGGCAGTTCCTGTCGATGATGGAAAAGCCCGACGTCGACACCATCGAAGGCCTGTCGCCGGCGATCTCCATCGAACAGAAGTCCACCTCGCACAACCCGCGCTCGACGGTTGGCACCATTACCGAAATCTACGACTACCTGCGTCTGCTTTATGCACGCGTGGGTATTCCGCGCTGCCCGGATCACGACATCCCGCTGGAAGCGCAGACTGTCAGCCAGATGGTCGACCTGGTCCTCGCCGAACCGGAGGGCAGCAAGCTGATGCTGTTGGCGCCAGTCATCCGCGAGCGCAAAGGCGAGCACCTGTCGGTTTTCGAAGAGTTGCGCGCCCAAGGCTTCGTCCGCGCCCGGATCAACGGCAAGCTCTATGAGCTGGACGAAGCACCCAAGCTCGACAAGCAGAAAAAACATACGATCGATGTCGTGGTCGACCGTTTCAAGGTCCGCGCCGACCTGCAACAGCGCCTGGCGGAGTCCTTCGAGACCGCGCTGAAACTGGCAGATGGCATCGCCCTGGTGGCGCCGATGGACGACGAGCCCGGCGAAGAGATGATCTTTTCCGCACGCTTCGCCTGCCCGATTTGCGGCCACGCCATCAGCGAGCTTGAGCCAAAACTGTTCTCCTTCAACAACCCGGCCGGCGCATGTCCGACCTGCGATGGCTTGGGGGTGAAGCAGTTCTTCGACATCAAGCGCCTGGTCAACGGCGAACTGACCCTGGCCGAAGGGGCGATTCGTGGCTGGGATCGGCGCAACGTCTATTACTTCCAGATGCTCGGCTCGCTGGCCTCGCACTACAAGTTCAGCCTGGAAGTACCGTTCAACGAACTGCCGGCCGATCAGCAGAAATTCATCCTGCACGGCAGCGGTTCGCAAAACGTCGACTTCAAATACCTGAACGACCGTGGCGATATCGTCAAACGCTCGCATCCGTTCGAAGGCATCGTGCCGAACCTGGAGCGACGCTACCGCGAGACTGAATCGGCATCGGTGCGCGAAGAACTGGCCAAGTTCCTCAGCACCCAGTCATGCCCGGATTGCCGCGGCACCCGTCTGCGGCGTGAGGCGCGTCATGTGTGGGTTGGCGAGAAAACCCTGCCGGCGGTGACCAACCTGCCGATCGGCGATGCGTCCGATTATTTTGGCGGGCTCAAGCTCACCGGCCGGCGTGGCGAAATTGCCGACAAGATCCTCAAGGAAATTCGCGAACGCCTGCAGTTCCTGGTCAACGTCGGTCTCGACTATCTGTCGCTGGATCGCAGTGCGGACACCTTGTCCGGTGGCGAGGCCCAGCGTATTCGTCTGGCCAGCCAGATCGGTGCCGGCCTGGTGGGCGTCCTGTACATCCTCGACGAGCCCTCCATCGGCCTGCATCAGCGCGATAACGACCGGCTGCTGGGCACCCTCAAGCACCTGCGCGATATCGGCAACACGGTGATCGTGGTCGAGCACGACGAAGATGCCATTCGTCTGGCCGACTACGTGGTGGACATCGGCCCGGGTGCGGGTGTGCACGGCGGGCATATCGTCGCCGAAGGCACACCAGCCGAGGTCATGGCGCATCCGGACTCGCTAACGGGCAAATACCTGTCGGGCCGGGTGAAGATCGAAGTCCCGGCCAAACGCACACCGCGCAACAAGAAGCTGACGCTGGCGCTCAAGGGCGCGCGCGGCAACAACCTGCGCAATGTCGACCTGGAGATTCCGATTGGCCTGCTGACCTGCGTGACCGGCGTGTCCGGCTCCGGCAAGTCGACGCTGATCAACAACACGCTGTTCCCTTTGAGCGCAACGGCGCTGAATGGTGCCACTACCCTTGAAGCGGCTGCCCACGACAGCATCAAGGGCCTGGAGCACCTGGACAAGGTCGTCGACATCGACCAGAGCCCTATCGGTCGCACACCGCGCTCCAACCCGGCGACCTACACCGGGCTGTTTACACCGATCCGCGAGTTGTTCGCCGGCGTACCGGAGTCCCGCTCCCGTGGCTACGGGCCGGGGCGCTTCTCCTTCAACGTCAAGGGCGGCCGCTGCGAGGCTTGTCAGGGCGACGGCCTGATCAAGGTGGAGATGCACTTCCTGCCGGACATCTACGTACCCTGCGACGTGTGCAAGAGCAAGCGCTACAACCGTGAAACCCTGGAGATCAAGTACAAGGGCAAGAGCATCCACGAAACCCTCGAGATGACCATCGAGGAAGCGCGGGTGTTCTTCGATGCCGTACCGGCCCTGGCGCGCAAGCTGCAAACGTTGATGGACGTCGGCCTGTCGTACATCAAGCTGGGGCAATCGGCGACCACTCTGTCCGGTGGTGAAGCCCAGCGGGTGAAACTCTCCCGCGAGCTGTCCAAACGCGATACCGGCAAGACCCTGTACATCCTGGATGAACCGACCACCGGGCTGCACTTCGCGGATATCCAGCAGCTACTGGACGTTTTGCATCGCCTGCGCGACCACGGCAACACCGTGGTGGTCATCGAACACAACCTGGATGTGATCAAGACCGCTGACTGGCTGGTGGACCTGGGCCCGGAAGGTGGTTCCAAGGGCGGGCAGATCATTGCAGTCGGCACGCCAGAGGAAGTGTCCGAGATGAAGCAGTCTCACACCGGTTACTACCTCAAGCCGCTGCTGGAGCGTGATCGGGCTTAACCTGGCCCCACGAAAAAGCCCCTGTCACTTCATCGGTGACAGGGGCTTTTTTGTATCTGTAGGAGCCAGCTTGCTCCGGGCGGCGTTCCGACGAAGGTCGTAAACGATAACGCAGCGCCTTCAGATTTTTTGCGAGCAAGCTCGCTCCTACAAAAGACGTTGGGGCTTCCCCTATGCAATCAGGTGTGGGATTGCAGGTAGTTCTCAAGCCCGATCAACTTGATCAGACCCAACTGCTTTTCGAGCCAGTAGGTGTGATCTTCTTCGGTGTCATGCAATTGAACCCGCAGTATTTCGCGGCTGACATAGTCCTTGTGCTGCTCGCAGAGCGAGATGCCCTTGCACAGCGCAGCACGGACCTTGTATTCCAGGCGCAAATCCGCTTCGAGCATCTCTGTCACCGTGGTGCCGACATCGAGATCGTCCGGACGCATGCGCGGCGTGCCTTCGAGCATCAGAATCCGGCGCATCAGGGCATCAGCGTGCCCTGCTTCCTCTTCCATCTCGTGATTGATTCGTTCGTAGAGCTTGGTGAAACCCCAGTCCTCATACATCCGCGAGTGGACGAAATATTGATCACGCGCGGCCAGTTCGCCGGTCAGCAACGTGTTGAGGTAATCGATCACATCCGGGTGGCCTTGCATCGCCCTACATCTCCCTGCTTGAAAGTTGTAGTTTGAACCAACATGCCCTTATCGTCACTCGATAGACGCAATAAAAGCGAAGACATTCTGAGAAAAGCAGCCGAAATAACGCAAAAAACCGCCCCAACGAGGGCGGTTCTGCTTCTCATTTAGACTTCGTTAAGCTGTACGTTGAGCAGCTTTGCGATTGCTTCTGCATACGCCGGGTCAGCCTTGTAGAAATGTTGCAGCTGGCGATCGACCACATCGCTCGACACACCCGCCATCGCACCCGCGATGTTGCTGACCAGCAGTGATTTCTGCTCTTCAGACATCAGGCGGAACAACGCGCCAGCGTGACTGTAGTAATCAGTATCTTCACGATGATCGTAACGATCGGCGGCACCACTGAGAGCCAACGCGGGCTCTGCATAACGAGGCGCCTGCTTCGGCAACTCGACGTAGCTGTTCGGCTCATAGTTCGGCGTCGCACCGCCATTGCTGCCAAAAGCCATCGAACCATCGCGCTGGTAAGTGTTGACCGGACTCCGTGGAGCGTTGACGGGCAACTGCTGGTGATTGGTGCCGACACGGTAGCGATGAGCGTCCGCGTAGGCGAAGACCCGCCCTTGCAGCATGCGATCCGGCGACAGACCAACGCCTGGAACCATATTGCTGGGACCAAACGCCGCCTGCTCGACTTCCGCGAAATAGTTCTGCGGATTGCGATTGAGCTCCAGCTCTCCGACTTCAATCAGTGGAAACTCTTTCTGCGACCAGGTTTTGGTGACATCAAACGGGTTCTCGTAGTGCGCCGCCGCCTGAGCCTCGCTCATGATCTGAATGCACACGCGCCATTTCGGGAAATCACCCTGCTCGATGGCATTGAACAGGTCGCGCTGAGCGTAATCCGGATCAGTACCCGCCAGGCGCGCGGCCTCGGCAGGATCAAGGTTTTTGATCCCCTGTTTGGTCTTGTAGTGCCACTTCACCCAGTGACGCTCACCTTGAGCGTTGATGAGGCTGTAAGTGTGGCTGCCAAAGCCGTGCATGTGGCGGTATCCATCCGGGATACCCCGGTCGGAGAACAGGATGGTGACCTGGTGCAGCGCCTCGGGCGAATGCGACCAGAAGTCCCACATCATCTGGGCACTTTTCAGGTTGCTTTGCGGCAAACGCTTCTGGGTGTGGATAAAGTCCGGAAACTTCAGTGGATCGCGAATGAAGAACACGGGGGTGTTATTGCCAACGATGTCCCAGTTGCCTTCCTCGGTGTAAAACTTCAAGGCAAAGCCGCGCGGATCACGCTCGGTATCGGCCGAACCACGCTCACCACCCACGGTGGAAAACCGCAGGAAAGTCGGAGTTTGCTTGCCGACTGCCTCAAACAGCTTCGCGCTGGAGTATTGAGTGATATCGCGCGTCACAGTGAACGTACCGTAGGCACCCGAGCCTTTGGCGTGTACACGACGCTCAGGGATGTTTTCACGGTTGAAGTGAGCAAGCTTCTCGATCAGGTGAAAGTCGTCGAGCAGCAGCGGGCCACGAGGGCCGGCGGAGCGGGAATTCTGGTTATCGGCAACAGGAGCGCCACTGGCGGTGGTAAGCGTTGTGTTTTGGCTCATGCGATCTTCCTTCCTCTGTCGGTCTTGAACTGCCGGCTATCGGCTGAGAGGGAGTATTGATCATCAATATGACAGCTACAAATTCATTAACTTGCAGACATCGATAGAGAAAAACTAATGATCATCCCCATCACATGATGACGATGTGGACGAAGGAGACGCTTGTACAAACGGCGCGTTTCTTACAGGCACAAAAAACCGGGCACTAGGCCCGGTTTTTTGTTTCAGACTGACGTCTTACTCGGCAGATACAGCTTCGCCAGCAGTAGCACGATCAACCAACTCGACGTACGCCATTGGCGCGTTGTCGCCAGCGCGGAAACCGCACTTGAGGATGCGCAGGTAGCCACCCTCACGGGTAGCGTAACGCTTGCCCAGGTCGTTGAAGAGCTTACCAACGATAGCTTTCGAACGAGTACGGTCGAAAGCCAGACGGCGGTTAGCAACGCTATCTGTCTTGGCCAAAGTGATCAGCGGCTCGGCAACGCGGCGCAGTTCTTTAGCTTTTGGCAGAGTAGTTTTGATCAGCTCGTGCTCGAACAGCGACACCGCCATGTTTTGGAACATGGCCTTGCGGTGCGAGCTGGTGCGGCTCAGGTGACGACCACTTTTACGATGACGCATGGTTCATTCCTTACCAAACACTACGTTCGGTGATTACGACGATCAGGCAGTCGCCTTGTCGTCCTTCTTAAGACTTGCAGGCGGCCAGTTGTCGAGGCGCATGCCGAGGGACAGACCGCGGGAGGCCAGAACGTCCTTGATTTCAGTCAAGGATTTCTTGCCCAGGTTCGGAGTCTTCAACAGCTCTACTTCGGTACGCTGAATCAGGTCGCCGATGTAGTAGATGTTTTCCGCCTTAAGGCAGTTAGCCGAACGTACAGTCAGTTCCAGATCGTCAACCGGGCGAAGCAGGATCGGATCGATCTCGTCTTCCTGCTCGACAACCACTGGCTCACTGTCACCCTTGAGGTCGACGAACGCAGCCAACTGCTGTTGCAGGATGGTTGCAGCGCGGCGAATTGCCTCTTCAGGATCCAGAGTACCGTTGGTTTCCAGATCAATAACCAGCTTGTCCAGGTTAGTACGCTGCTCGACACGGGCGTTTTCCACCACGTATGCGATACGGCGAACCGGGCTGAACGAAGAGTCAAGCTGCAAGCGACCGATGCTGCGGCTTTCGTCTTCATCGCTCTGACGCGAGTCTGCCGGTTCATAACCACGACCACGAGCTACTACGAGCTTCATGTTCAGGGCGCCGTTAGACGCCAGGTTAGCGATTACGTGATCGGGATTAACGATCTCGACATCATGATCCAGCTGAATATCGGCAGCGGTAACCACCCCCGAACCCTTCTTCGACAAGGTCAGCGTAACTTCGTCACGACCGTGCAGCTTGATAGCCAGACCTTTAAGGTTCAACAGGATTTCAATGACGTCTTCCTGTACACCTTCGATGGCGCTGTACTCGTGGAGCACACCGTCAATCTCGGCCTCGACTACTGCACAGCCGGGCATTGAGGACAACAGGATGCGGCGCAGCGCGTTGCCCAGGGTATGGCCGAAACCACGCTCGAGAGGCTCGAGAGTGATCTTGGCGCGGGTTGGACTGACAACCTGCACATCAATGTGGCGGGGTGTCAGGAACTCATTTACCGAAATCTGCATGGATGCACCTATTTTCTAGCCCTTACTTGGAGTAGAGCTCGACAATCAGGCTTTCGTTGATGTCGGCGGACAGATCACTGCGAGCTGGAACGTTCTTGAAAACGCCCGACTTCTTCTCAGTGTCTACTTCTACCCATTCTACGCGGCCACGTTGGGCACACAGATCGAGAGCTTGGACAATGCGAAGTTGATTTTTTGCTTTTTCGCGAACAGCGACCACGTCACCAGCACGAACCTGGTAGGACGGAACGTTAACGGTCTGACCGTTTACGCTGATCGACTTGTGCGATACCAGCTGACGGGATTCGGCACGAGTCGAACCAAAGCCCATACGGTATACAACGTTGTCCAGACGGCATTCGAGCAGTTGCAGCAGGTTTTCACCGGTTGCACCTTTCTTGCCAGCAGCTTCTTTGTAGTAGCCGCTGAATTGACGCTCGAGAACGCCGTAGATACGACGGACCTTCTGCTTTTCACGCAGTTGGGTGCCGTAGTCGGACTGGCGACCGCGGCGTTGGCCGTGGATACCAGGTGCTGCTTCAATGTTGCACTTCGATTCGATCGCGCGCACGCCGCTCTTCAGGAAGAGATCGGTGCCTTCGCGACGAGCGAGTTTGCATTTTGGACCAATGTAACGAGCCATTCTTTACAATCTCCTGGATTACACGCGGCGCTTCTTCGGCGGACGGCACCCGTTGTGCGGGATTGGCGTCACGTCGGTGATGCTGGCGATCTTGTAGCCACAGCCGTTCAAAGCGCGGACTGCGGATTCACGACCTGGACCTGGACCTTTGACGTTGACGTCGAGGTTTTTCAGGCCGTATTCCAGCGCAGCTTGACCAGCACGTTCAGCAGCTACTTGAGCAGCAAACGGAGTGGACTTGCGGGAACCGCGGAAACCCGAACCACCGGAGGTAGCCCAGGAAAGAGCGTTACCTTGACGGTCGGTAATGGTCACGATGGTGTTGTTAAAAGATGCATGGATGTGGGCGATGCCATCAACCACTGTCTTTTTAACTTTTTTACGAGGACGAGCAGCAGGTTTTGCCATGATAATTTTCCTGTCGATTCGCTGGGGCGATTACTTGCGGATCGGCTTACGCGGACCTTTACGGGTACGCGCGTTGGTCTTGGTACGCTGACCGCGCACTGGAAGACCGCGACGATGACGCAGACCGCGATAGCAACCGAGGTCCATCAAGCGCTTGATTTTCATGTTGATTTCGCGACGCAGGTCACCTTCAGTGGTGAACTTCGCCACTTCGCCACGCAGCTGTTCAATTTGCTCGTCGCTCAGATCCTTGATCTTTGCTGCTGGGTTTACCCCAGTCTCTGCACAAATTTTCTGTGCAGTAGTGCGACCAACACCATAGATGTAGGTCAGCGAGATAACAGTATGCTTGTTATCTGGAATGTTAACGCCTGCAATACGGGCCATTCAGTGGGACTCCAATTGACAGCTACCTACGCCCCGGAAGCCAAGAAATAGGGCGCGAGATAATATCGCTGTAATAACAAATAATCAACCCGGTAGCGCACTAGCTACCGGGCTTGAAGCACAATCACACTCAGCCTTGGCGCTGTTTGTGACGCGGTTCCGCGCTGCAAATTACTCGAACAACACCTTCGCGGCGAATAATCTTGCAGTTACGGCACAGCTTTTTCACCGATGCACGAACTTTCATCACCAACTCCTCGAACCTTATGGGTCAGCGCAGCATGCCGCTGCCGTAACCCTTCAGGTTGGCTTTCTTCATCAGGGATTCGTACTGGTGCGAAACGAGGTGCGATTGTACTTGGGACATGAAGTCCATCACAACCACGACGACGATCAGCAACGAGGTCCCGCCAAGGTAGAACGGTACGTTGGCTGCAACCACCAGGAACTGGGGCAACAGGCAGACGGCCGTCATGTAAAGAGCACCGAACATGGTCAAGCGAGTCAGAACGCCATCAATGTAGCGCGCAGACTGCTCACCTGGACGGATGCCCGGAATAAAGGCACCGGACTTCTTCAGGTTTTCCGCTACGTCTTTCGGATTGAACATCAACGCCGTATAGAAGAAGCAGAAGAAAATAATCCCTGCACTAAACAGCAGAATATTCAACGGCTGACCAGGAGCGATCGACTGCGAGATGTCCTGCAACCAGCCCATACCTTCAGACTGACCGAACCAGGCACCCAACGAAGCCGGGAACAGCAAAATGCTGCTCGCGAAAATAGCCGGAATAACACCGGCCATATTCACCTTCAGCGGCAAGTGGCTGGTCTGCGCAGCGAAAACCTTGCGGCCCTGCTGACGCTTGGCGTAGTGAACAGCGATACGACGCTGACCACGCTCAATGAACACCACGAAACCGATAATCGCTACTGCCAGCAAACCGATGGCAACCAGGGCGAAGATGTTGATATCACCCTGACGTGCAGACTCGAAAGACTGCCCGATCGCTCTCGGAAGACCGGCGACGATACCCGAAAAAATCAACATCGAGATACCGTTGCCAACACCACGCTCAGTAATCTGCTCACCCAGCCACATCATGAACATCGCACCAGCCACAAACGTGGATACCGCGACGAAATGGAAGCCAAAGTCACCAGTGAACGCAACGCCCTGCCCCGCCAGGCCAATGGACATGCCAATGGCCTGGACGAGAGCGAGGACGACAGTGCCGTAGCGGGTGTACTGGCTGATCTTGCGACGGCCAGCTTCACCTTCCTTCTTCAACTGCTCCAGCTGCGGGCTGACGGCGGTCATCAGTTGCATGATGATCGATGCCGAGATGTACGGCATGATCCCCAGTGCAAAGATGCTCATCCGTTCCAGCGCGCCGCCGGAAAACATGTTGAACAAGCTAAGAATGGTCCCCTCATTCTGTCGAAACAGGTCCGCGAGTCGGTCCGGGTTGATACCTGGAACCGGGATGTGTGCGCCTATTCGGTAGACGATAATCGCCAGGAACAGAAAACGCAGACGAGCCCAGAGTTCAGACATACCGCCTTTGCCGAGCGCAGAGAGAGCACCTTGCTTAGCCATTTATTCCTCGAACTTGCCGCCAGCTGCTTCGATAGCCGCACGCGCACCTTTGGTGGCGCCGATTCCCTTGCCGATAGTGACAGCGCGAGTCACTTCACCGGACAGCATGATTTTCACACGCTGTACGTTGACGTTGATCACGTTGGCATCTTTCAGGGACTGCACGGTGACGATGTCGCCTTCCACTTTAGCCAGCTCGGACAGACGCACTTCTGCGCGATCCATGGCTTTCAGGGAAACGAAACCGAACTTAGGCAGGCGACGATGCAGCGGCTGTTGACCGCCTTCAAAGCCTGGAGCAATGGTGCCACCGGAGCGGGAGGTCTGACCTTTGTGACCACGGCCACCAGTCTTACCCAAACCGCTACCGATACCACGGCCCGGACGATGCTTTTCGCGACGGGAACCCGGCGCTGGACTCAGATCATTGAGTTTCATCGATTAACCCTCGACACGCAGCATGTAGTAAGCCTTGTTGATCATCCCGCGATTCTCGGGAGTATCCAGGACTTCTACAGTGTGACCGATGCGACGCAGACCCAGACCCTTAACGCACAGTTTGTGGTTAGGGATGCGGCCGGTCATGCTTTTGATCAGCGTTACTTTTACGGTAGCCATGATCAGAAGATCTCCTTGACGCTTTTGCCACGCTTGGCGGCAATGGATTCAGGAGACTGCATTGCTTTCAAACCCTTGAAAGTGGCGTGAACCACGTTTACCGGGTTAGTCGAGCCGTAGCACTTGGCCAGAACGTTCTGAACGCCAGCAACTTCGAGGACAGCACGCATAGCGCCGCCAGCGATGATACCGGTACCTTCAGAAGCAGGCTGCATGTACACCTTCGAAGCGCCGTGAGCGGACTTCATTGCGTACTGCAGAGTGGTGCCGTTCAGATCAACCTGGATCATGTTGCGGCGAGCAGCTTCCATTGCCTTCTGGATCGCAGCAGGCACTTCACGCGACTTGCCACGGCCGAAGCCAACACGGCCCTTACCATCACCAACCACGGTCAACGCGGTGAAAGTGAAGATACGGCCGCCTTTAACGGTTTTGGCTACGCGGTTAACTTGAACCAGCTTCTCGATGTAGCCTTCGTCGCGCTTTTGGTCGTTATTTGACATAACTTAGAACTCCAGCCCAGCTTCACGAGCAGCATCAGCCAGCGCTTTAACGCGGCCGTGGTACTTGAAGCCAGAGCGGTCGAAAGCCACTTGCGAGACGCCAGCGGCCTTAGCACGCGTAGCGACCAGCTGGCCAACCTTAGTGGCCGCGTCGATGTTGCCGGTGGCACCATCACGCAGTTCTTTATCCAAAGTCGAGGCGCTTGCCAGGACTTTGTTGCCGTCGGCCGAAATGACCTGGGCGTAGATGTGCTGCGAAGAGCGGAACACGCAGAGACGCACGACTTCGAGTTCGTGCATTTTCAGGCGTGCTTTGCGAGCGCGACGCAGTCGAGTAACTTTTTTGTCGGTCATTTGCTATGCCCTACTTCTTCTTGGCTTCTTTACGACGGACGACTTCGTCCGCGTAGCGCACACCTTTGCCTTTGTACGGCTCTGGTGGACGGAAGTCGCGGATCTCGGCGGCCACTTGACCTACCAGCTGCTTGTCGATGCCCTTGATCAGGATATCGGTCTGGCTAGGAGTCTCAGCGGTGATGCCTTCCGGCAGTTCGTAATCCACTGGGTGCGAGAAGCCAAGAGCCAGGTTCAGCACTGTGCCTTTTGCTTGCGCTTTGTAACCAACACCGACCAGCTGGAGCTTGCGCTCGAAGCCTTGGCTTACGCCTTGGACCATGTTGTTTACCAACGCACGAGTGGTACCAGCCATTGCGCGAGTCTGTTGATCGCCATTGCGAGCAGCGAAACGCAGCTCACCAGCTTCTTCAACGATCTCAACGGACGAATGGATGTTCAGTTCAAGAGTACCCTTGGCACCCTTCACCGAAAGCTGTTGGCCTGCGAATTTTACTTCGACGCCGGCTGGCAGCTTAACGGGGTTCTTAGCGACGCGTGACATGCTTATCCCCCCTTAGAACACAGTGCAAAGAACTTCGCCGCCGACACCGGCAGCGCGCGCAGCACGATCAGTCATCACACCCTTGTTGGTGGAGACGATAGACACACCGAGACCGCCACGAACTTTTGGCAGATCATCGACGGACTTGTACTGACGCAGGCCTGGACGGCTAACGCGCTTCACTTCTTCGATAACCGGACGGCCTTCGAAGTACTTCAGCTCGATGGACAGCAGTGGTTTGATTTCGCTGCTGATCTGATAACCCGCAATGTAACCTTCGTCCTTCAGGACTTTGGCAACAGCTACCTTCAACGTGGAAGATGGCATGCTTACGACGGACTTTTCAGCCATCTGGGCATTACGGATACGAGTTAGCATGTCCGCTAACGGGTCCTGCATACTCATGGGCTAGACGCTCCTAATACAAAAAAATTAGCCTTGCGGCTATTACGTGTCGCCGAGAATCTCCGAGCATGAAAAACACGGGCTCAGGCGAGCCGGGTATTCTAGACACACCCCGGAAATGAATCAAGCCCCAAAAGGGGCTTGATCCAGATTCAAGGCCACCGATGGTCAGGATCTTGCGATCCTGGACACCGAGACTTTGACAGTACTTACCAGCTGGCTTTAACCAGACCCGGTACGTCACCACGCATGGCAGCTTCACGCAGCTTGTTACGGCCGAGGCCGAACTTGCGGTAAACGCCGTGTGGACGACCGGTCAGGCGGCAGCGGTTACGCATGCGCGAAGCGCTTGCGTCACGTGGCTGCTTCTGCAGGGCTACTGTAGCTTCCCAACGCGCTTCTGGACTTGCGTTCAGATCAACGATGATAGCTTTCAGTGCTGCACGCTTCTTGGCGTACTTGGCAACCGTGAGCTGACGCTTCAGCTCGCGGTTTTTCATGCTCATCTTGGCCATGGTCCTACTCCAATCAGTTGCGGAACGGGAATTTGAACGCACGCAGCAGAGCGCGGCCTTCATCATCGTTCTTGGCAGTGGTGGTCAGGGTGATGTCCAGACCGCGGAGAGCATCGATCTTGTCGTAGTCGATTTCCGGGAAGATGATCTGCTCTTTCACGCCCATGCTGTAGTTGCCACGACCATCGAAGGACTTGGCATTCAGGCCGCGGAAGTCGCGAACCCGAGGCAGGGAGATCGACAGCAGACGATCCAGGAACTCGTACATACGCTCACGGCGCAGGGTCACTTTGACGCCGATCGGCCAACCTTCACGGACTTTAAAGCCAGCGATGGATTTGCGAGCGTAGGTCACAACGACTTTCTGGCCGGTGATCTTTTCCAGGTCGGCAACAGCGTGCTCGATGACTTTTTTGTCGCCGATCGCTTCGCCCAGACCCATGTTCAGGGTGATTTTGGTAACGCGCGGAACTTCCATCACGTTCGAAAGCTTAAGTTCTTCCTTAAGTTTCGGAGCGATTTCCTTCCGGTAAATCTCTTTTAGTCGTGCCATGGTCTCATCTACCTAGCAGTGTTCAAGCATCAACCGCTTTTTGGGTCGACTTGAAGACACGAATTTTCTTGCCGTCTTCTACTTTGAAACCAACGCGGTCAGCCTTGTTGGTTTCGCCGTTGAAAATGGCGACGTTAGAAGCATCCAGCGGAGCTTCTTTTTCGACGATACCGCCCTGTACGCCCGACATCGGGTTAGGCTTGGTATGACGCTTGACCAGGTTCAGACCGCCAATAACCAAACGGTTGTTAGCGAGAACCTTAAGCACCTTACCGCGCTTACCTTTGTCTTTGCCGGCGATCACGATGATCTCGTCGTCACGACGAATCTTTTGCATGTCGGATCTCCTTACAGCACTTCTGGGGCGAGCGAGACGATCTTCATGAACTTCTCAGTACGAAGCTCACGGGTCACTGGCCCAAAGATACGGGTGCCGATCGGCTCTTGCTTGTTGTTCAGAAGAACAGCAGCGTTGCCATCAAAGCGGATAATGGAGCCATCAGCACGACGTACGCCGTGACGAGTGCGGACTACAACAGCAGTCATCACTTGGCCTTTTTTCACTTTACCGCGAGGAATTGCTTCCTTCACGGTAACTTTGATGATGTCACCGATACCAGCGTAACGACGATGGGAGCCACCCAGCACCTTGATGCACATAACACGGCGAGCGCCGCTGTTATCGGCCACATCGAGCATGGATTGAGTCTGAATCATATAATTTCTCCGACCCCTAGTCCTTAGACTTCCACAGCGCGTTCGAGAACATCAACCAGCGCCCAAGACTTGGTCTTGGCCAAAGGACGAGTTTCACGAATAGTGACTTTGTCGCCGATGTGGCACTGATTGGTTTCGTCGTGCGCGTGCAGCTTAGTCGAACGCTTAACGTATTTACCGTAGATCGGGTGCTTAACGCGACGCTCGATCAGAACGGTGATGGTTTTGTCCATCTTGTCGCTGACAACACGGCCAGTCAGCGTACGGACAGTTTTTTCGGCTTCAGCCATGATTACTTACCTGCCTGCTGGTTGAGCACAGTCTTCACGCGAGCGATGTCACGCTTAACTTGCGAGAGCAGATGAGACTGCCCCAACTGGCCAGTTGCTTTCTGCATACGCAGATTGAACTGGTCGCGCAGCAAGCCGAGCAGTTGCTCGTTCAGCTGCTGTGCGGATTTTTCACGAAGTTCATTCGCTTTCATCACATCACCGTCCGTTTAACAAAGGCGGTGGCGAGCGGCAGCTTTGCAGCAGCCAGGGCAAAAGCCTCACGCGCCAGCTCTTCAGTTACACCCTCGATTTCATACAGGACTTTGCCTGGCTGAATCTGGGCTACCCAGTATTCCACGTTACCCTTACCTTTACCCATCCGAACCTCGAGAGGTTTTTTGGAGATCGGCTTGTCCGGGAATACACGGATCCAGATCTTGCCGCCACGTTTAACGTGACGGGTCAGTGCACGACGCGCTGACTCGATCTGACGAGCGGTGAGACGACCACGAGCTACAGACTTCAGCGCGAACTCGCCGAAGCTGACTTTGCTACCGCGCTGAGCCAGACCACGGTTGTGGCCTGTCATCTGCTTGCGGAACTTCGTACGCTTTGGTTGCAACATTTGGCGTACCCCTTACTTAGCAGCTTTTTTACGAGGCGCTGGTGCTTGTGGTTTCAGTTCTTCTTGGCGACCACCAATTACTTCGCCTTTGAAGATCCAAACCTTTACACCGATCACACCGTAAGTGGTGTGAGCTTCGTAGTTGGCATAGTCGATGTCGGCACGCAGGGTGTGCAATGGCACACGACCTTCGCGATACCATTCAGTACGTGCGATTTCAGCACCGCCGAGACGACCGCTCACTTGGATTTTGATGCCTTTGGCACCAATGCGCATGGCGTTCTGTACAGCGCGCTTCATAGCGCGACGGAACATTACACGACGCTCCAGCTGCTGAGCTACGCTCTGCGCAACCAGCATACCGTCGAGCTCCGGCTTGCGGATCTCTTCGATATTGATGTGCACAGGCACACCCATTTGCTTGGTCAGGTCCTGACGCAGTTTCTCAACATCTTCACCTTTCTTCCCGATAACGATACCTGGACGAGCGGTGTGGATGGTGATACGTGCAGTTTGGGCCGGACGATGGATATCGATACGGCTTACGGACGCGCTTTTTAGTTTGTCTTGGAGATACTCACGCACCTTCAGATCTGCGAGCAAATAGTCCGCATAAGTCCGACCGTCTGCGTACCAGACGGAGGTGTGCTCCTTGACGATTCCCAGGCGAATGCCAATGGGATGTACTTTCTGACCCATCTCTTCGACTCCGTTACTTGTCAGCAACCTTGACAGTGATATGGCAAGACCGCTTGACGATGCGATCAGCACGGCCTTTGGCACGTGGCATGATGCGCTTCAGCGAACGCCCTTCGTTGACGAAAACGGTGCTGACCTTCAGGTCATCAACGTCTGCGCCTTCGTTATGCTCGGCGTTGGCTACGGCCGACTCCAGCACTTTCTTCATGATCTCGGCGGCTTTCTTACTGCTGAAAGCCAACAGGTTGAGCGCTTCGCCCACCTTCTTCCCGCGGATCTGGTCGGCGACCAAGCGGGCTTTCTGGGCGGAGATTCGAGCGCCCGACAACTTAGCGGCTACTTCCATTTCCTAACCCCTTAACGCTTGGCTTTCTTGTCTGCCACGTGCCCGCGATAAGTGCGGGTACCGGCAAACTCGCCCAGTTTGTGGCCGACCATGTCTTCGTTCACGAGAACTGGGACGTGCTGACGACCGTTGTGTACTGCGATGGTCAGACCGACCATTTGTGGCAGGATCATCGAACGACGCGACCAGGTTTTCACCGGCTTGCGATCGTTCTTTTCCGCCGCCACTTCGATCTTCTTCAGTAGGTGAAGATCGATAAAAGGACCTTTTTTCAGAGAACGTGGCACTGTCGTATCCCTCTATTTACTTGCGACGACGGACGATCATTTTGTCGGTACGCTTATTACCACGAGTCTTCGCGCCCTTAGTCGGGAAGCCCCATGGCGATACCGGATGACGACCACCAGAGGTACGACCTTCACCACCACCATGTGGGTGGTCAACCGGGTTCATGGCAACACCACGAACGGTTGGGCGAACGCCACGCCAGCGTTTGGCACCAGCTTTACCCAGCGAACGCAGGCTGTGCTCGGAGTTCGAGACTTCGCCCAGGGTCGCACGGCATTCAGCCAGGACTTTACGCATTTCACCGGAACGCAGACGCAGGGTCACGTAAACGCCTTCACGAGCGATCAGCTGAGCCGAAGCACCAGCGGAACGAGCGATCTGTGCGCCTTTACCCGGCTTCAGTTCGATGCCGTGTACGGTGGAACCGACTGGAATGTTGCGCAGTTGCAGAGCGTTGCCTGGCTTGATTGGAGCCAGTGCGCCTGCGATCAGCTGGTCGCCAGCACTCACGCCTTTAGGGGCGATGATGTAGCGGCGCTCGCCGTCTGCGTAGCACAGCAGTGCGATGTGAGCAGTACGGTTTGGATCGTATTCGATACGCTCGACAGTGGCGACGATGCCATCTTTGTCGTTGCGACGGAAATCGACCATACGATAATGCTGCTTATGACCACCACCGATATGACGGGTAGTAATACGGCCATTGTTGTTACGACCACCAGTCTTCGATTTTTTCTCGAGCAGCGGTGCGTGAGGAGCGCCTTTATGCAGCTCCTGGTTGACCACCTTGACCACAAAACGGCGGCCAGGGGAAGTCGGTTTGCATTTAACGATTGCCATGATGCACCCCTTCCTTACTCAGCACTGCTGCTGAAATCGAGATCTTGGCCTGGCTGAAGGGAGATAACTGCCTTCTTCCAGTCATTACGCTTGCCCAGACCGCGAGCAGTGCGCTTGCTCTTACCCAGAACATTCAGGGTAGTAACACGCTCTACTTTCACGCTGAACAGGCTTTCGACGGCCTTCTTGATTTCCAGCTTGGTTGCATCAGTAGCAACCTTGAAAACGAACTGGCCTTTCTTGTCTGCCAGAACCGTAGCCTTCTCGGAAACGTGCGGGCCAAGCAGAACTTTAAATACGCGTTCCTGGTTCATCCCAGCAGCTCCTCGAATTTCTTCACGGCCGACACGGTGATCAACACCTTGTCGTATGCGATCAGACTAACTGGATCGGAACCTTGCACGTCACGTACATCAACGTGTGGCAGGTTACGAGCAGCCAGGTACAGGTTCTGATCAACAGCGTCCGACACGATCAGAACGTCGGTCAGGCTCATGTTGTTCAGCTTGCCCAGCAGGTCTTTGGTTTTCGGCGTTTCAACGGCGAAATCCTGAACCACGACCAGACGATCAGTACGCACCAGCTCAGCAAGGATGGAACGCATTGCTGCGCGATACATCTTCTTGTTCAGCTTCTGGGAGTGATCCTGAGGACGAGCTGCGAAAGTGGTACCGCCGCCACGCCAAATTGGGCTACGGATAGTACCGGCACGAGCACGGCCAGTACCTTTCTGACGCCATGGGCGCTTGCCGCCACCACGAACGTCGGAACGGGTCTTTTGCTGCTTGCTACCTTGACGGCCGCCGGCCATGTAGGCCACGACTGCTTGGTGAACCAGCGTCTCGTTGAACTCGCCGCCAAATGTCAGTTCGGAAACTTCGATCGCTTGAGCGTCATTTACATTTAATTGCATGTCAGCTTCCCCTTAACCGCGAGCCTTGGCTGCTGGACGTACAACCAAGTTGCCGCCAGTAGCGCCAGGAACAGCGCCCTTGACCAACAACAGATTGCGTTCAGCGTCCACGCGCACTACTTCGAGGGACTGCACGGTCACGCGCTCAGCGCCCATATGACCGGACATTTTTTTGCCCTTGAATACACGACCAGGAGTCTGGCACTGGCCGATAGAGCCTGGAACGCGGTGGGATACGGAGTTACCGTGGGTGTTATCTTGCCCGCGGAAATTCCAACGCTTGATCGTACCCTGGAAGCCTTTACCCTTGGACTGACCGGTTACATCAACCAGTTGACCAGCGGCGAAGATTTCAGCGTTGATCAGATCGCCGGCCTGGTACTCGCCTTCTTCAAGGCGGAATTCCATTACGGTACGACCAGCGGCAACGTTCGCTTTAGCGAAGTGGCCAGCCTGAGCTGCTGTTACACGCGAAGCACGACGCTCGCCGACAGTGACTTGCACTGCACGATAGCCATCGGTCTCTTCAGTTTTGAACTGGGTGACGCGATTCGGCTCGATCTCAATGACCGTGACCGGAATGGAGACACCTTCTTCGGTGAAAATACGGGTCATACCGCATTTACGACCGACTACACCAATAGTCATGTTGTAAACCTCATGAGTGTACGGGGCTTTCACCCGCTATGGCCGCCCATTTCAGAGCGTTACACGACTAAGACCGAGTCTTAGCCGAGGCTGATCTGTACTTCCACACCGGCCGCCAGATCAAGCTTCATAAGTGCATCAACGGTTTTATCCGTTGGCTGGACGATGTCCAGTACGCGCTTATGAGTACGGATCTCGTACTGGTCACGCGCGTCTTTGTTGACGTGCGGGGAGACCAGAACGGTGAACCGCTCTTTACGGGTAGGCAGTGGAATTGGACCACGCACTTGTGCACCAGTACGTTTCGCGGTTTCCACGATTTCCTGGGTGGATTGGTCGATCAGGCGATGGTCAAAAGCCTTCAACCTGATACGGATTTGCTGATTTTGCATTGGATTTCAGACTCCGGCTGCTATTCCCAGCGAGCGCAATACGCCCGTTAAAAGGAGGCGCAATTCTATAGACGCCCCAGATAGGTGTCAACCCAATAAAAAAGCCCCCGCTGAGCGGGGGCTTTTCAAAGCATCGAAGCTATCTCAAAAGAGATGCTTACTCGATGATTTTGGCTACGACGCCAGCGCCGACGGTACGACCGCCTTCACGGATAGCGAAACGCAGGCCGTCTTCCATTGCGATGGTCTTGATCAGGGTAACTTCCATCTGGATGTTATCACCTGGCATTACCATTTCAACGCCTTCTGGCAGCTGGCAGTTACCAGTCACGTCAGTAGTACGGAAGTAGAACTGTGGACGGTAGCCTTTGAAGAACGGAGTGTGACGACCGCCTTCTTCCTTGCTCAGAACGTAAACTTCTGCGGTGAACTTGGTGTGCGGCTTAACCGAACCTGGCTTAACCAGAACCTGGCCACGCTCAACGTCGTCACGCTTGGTACCACGCAGCAGAACGCCGCAGTTCTCGCCAGCACGACCTTCGTCGAGCAGCTTGCGGAACATTTCAACACCGGTGCAGGTGGTGGTGGTGGTGTCACGCAGACCAACGATTTCCAGTGCATCTTGAACGCGAACGATACCGCGCTCGATACGACCGGTCACAACAGTACCACGACCCGAGATCGAGAATACGTCTTCGATTGGCATCAGGAATGGCTTGTCGATAGCACGCTCTGGTTCTGGGATGTAGCTGTCCAGAGTCTCAACCAGCTTACGAACGGCAGTGGTGCCCATTTCGTTGTCGTCTTTGCCTTCCAGCGCCATACGAGCCGAACCGATGATGATTGGAGTGTCATCGCCCGGGAAGTCGTAGGTGGACAGCAGGTCGCGAACTTCCATCTCGACCAGTTCCAGCAGCTCAGCGTCGTCTACCAGGTCAGCCTTGTTCAGGAAAACCACGATGTACGGAACGCCTACCTGACGGGACAGCAGGATGTGCTCACGGGTTTGTGGCATCGGACCATCAGCGGCCGAGCAAACCAGGATCGCACCGTCCATCTGGGCAGCACCGGTGATCATGTTCTTCACATAGTCAGCGTGACCTGGGCAGTCAACGTGAGCGTAGTGACGGATCTTCGAGTTGTACTCGACGTGCGCGGTGTTGATGGTGATACCACGAGCTTTTTCTTCTGGAGCGCTGTCGATCTTATCGAAATCAACGATTGCAGAACCGAAAACTTCGGAGCAAACGCGAGTCAGAGCTGCGGTCAGAGTGGTTTTACCGTGGTCAACGTGACCGATGGTGCCAACGTTGACGTGCGGTAGGGAACGATCAAATTTTTCTTTAGCCACGACAATTAACTCCTTGCCTAAAGGACTGAATCAGCCTTGTTTTTTGGTTACAGTTTCGACGATGTGCGACGGAGCTGTATTGTATTTTTTGAATTCCATAGAGTAGCTTGCGCGACCCTGGGACATCGAACGAACGTCGGTCGCATAACCGAACATCTCGCCCAACGGAACTTCAGCACGGATCACCTTGCCGGAGACCGTGTCTTCCATACCCAGAATCATGCCGCGACGACGGTTAAGGTCGCCCATCACGTCACCCATATAGTCTTCAGGCGTAACAACCTCTACCGCCATGATCGGCTCGAGCAACTCACCACCACCCTTCTGGGCCAGTTGCTTGGTCGCCATGGAAGCAGCCACCTTAAACGCCATCTCGTTCGAGTCGACGTCGTGGTAAGAACCATCAAACACGGTAGCCTTCAGGCCGATCAGCGGATAGCCGGCAACAACGCCGTTCTTCATCTGCTCTTCGATACCCTTCTGGATAGCCGGGATGTATTCCTTAGGAACCACACCACCCACTACTTCGTTCACGAATTGCAGACCTTCCTGACCTTCGTCAGCAGGAGCAAAACGGATCCAGCAATGGCCGAACTGGCCACGACCACCGGACTGACGAACGAACTTGCCTTCGATTTCGCAATTCTTCGTGATGCGCTCACGATACGAAACCTGAGGCTTGCCGATGTTGGCTTCGACGTTGAACTCACGGCGCATCCGGTCAACCAGGATGTCCAGGTGCAACTCGCCCATGCCAGAGATGATCGTTTGACCAGTCTCTTCATCAGTCTTGACGCGGAAAGACGGGTCTTCCTGAGCAAGTTTGCCCAGAGCGATACCCATTTTTTCCTGGTCATCCTTGGTCTTAGGCTCAACGGCAACCGAAATAACCGGCTCCGGGAAGTCCATGCGAACCAGGATGATTGGCTTGTCAGCGTTGCACAAGGTTTCACCAGTGGTGACGTCCTTCATGCCGATCAAGGCCGCGATGTCACCAGCGCGTACTTCCTTGATCTCTTCACGGGCGTTTGCGTGCATCTGCACCATACGGCCCACGCGCTCTTTCTTGCCTTTGACCGAGTTGATCACGCCGTCGCCGGAGGCCAACACGCCCGAGTAAACACGGACGAAAGTCAAGGTACCCACGAATGGGTCGGTAGCGATCTTGAACGCCAGAGCCGAGAACGGCTCGTTGTCGTCTGCATGACGCTCCATTTGCTTTTCCTCGTCATCAGGGTCGGTACCCTTGATGGCAGGAATGTCGGTTGGAGCCGGCAGGTAGTCGATAACGGCGTCGAGAACCAGGGGAACACCCTTGTTCTTGAAAGAAGAACCGCAAACAGCCAGAACGATCTCGCCAGCGATAGTACGCTGACGCAGAGCACCCTTGATTTCCTCGATGGTGAGTTCTTCACCTTCAAGGTACTTGTTCATCAGCTCTTCGCTGGCTTCGGCCGCAGCCTCAACCATGTTGTTGCGCCACTCTTCAGCCAGTTCCTGCAGTTCAGCAGGGATGGCTTCACGACGAGGGGTCATGCCCTTGTCGGCATCGTTCCAGTAAACGGCTTCCATGGTCATCAGATCGATCTGACCCTGGAAGTTGTCTTCGGAACCGATGGCCAACTGGATAGGCACCGGAGTGTGACCCAGACGCTGCTTGATCTGAGCGATCACACGCAGGAAGTTCGCACCGGCACGGTCCATCTTGTTCACGTAAACGATACGTGGAACACCGTACTTGTTGGCTTGACGCCATACGGTTTCGGACTGAGGCTCAACGCCGGAAGTACCACAGAACACAACGACCGCACCGTCGAGTACGCGCAGGGAACGCTCAACTTCAATAGTGAAGTCTACGTGGCCCGGGGTATCGATGACGTTGAAACGGTACTGGTCCTTGTGCTGCTTCGCAGAACCCTGCCAGAAGGCGGTAATGGCAGCAGAAGTAATGGTAATACCACGCTCCTGCTCCTGCACCATCCAGTCTGTGGTCGCGGCGCCGTCATGCACCTCGCCCATTTTGTGACTTTTGCCAGTGTAAAAAAGGACGCGCTCAGTGGTGGTGGTTTTACCAGCATCCACGTGTGCAACGATACCAATGTTACGGTAGCGATTAATCGGTGTTGTACGAGCCATAAAGCCCTCGCAAAATGAGTGACGCTAAAATTAGAAGCGGTAGTGCGAGAAAGCCTTGTTGGCTTCAGCCATACGGTGAACGTCTTCACGCTTCTTAACTGCAGCACCTTTACCTTCGGCAGCGTCCATCAGTTCGCCAGCCAAACGCAGAGCCATAGACTTCTCGCCGCGCTTGCGGGCGTAGTCTACCAACCAGCGCATTGCCAGAGCGTTACGACGGGAAGGACGAACTTCGACCGGAACCTGGTAAGTAGCACCACCAACGCGGCGCGACTTCACTTCGACCAGCGGAGCGATGGCGTCGAGTGCTTTTTCGAAGAGTTCCAGGGGATCGGTGCCGGCCTTACGAGCCTTCACGGTATCCAGGGCACCATAAACGATACGCTCGGCAACGGCTTTCTTGCCGCTTTCCATTACGTGGTTCATGAATTTGGCGAGGATTTGGCTTCCGTATTTCGGATCGTCCAGAATCTCACGCTTGGCTGCTACGCGACGTCTTGGCATTGATAAGCCCTCAAACGGTCTTCAGGTTAGCCCGGGACAGCTCCTATGGATGCGTGCCCGACCTTACTCTTATCGACTCAATAAAATGAAAAACTGCAAAACGGCCGATTACTTCGGACGCTTGGTACCGTACTTCGAACGACCCTGGTTACGACCTTTAACACCGGAAGTATCCAACGAACCGCGAACGGTGTGGTAACGAACACCTGGCAAGTCTTTTACACGACCGCCGCGGATCAGTACCACGCTGTGCTCTTGCAGGTTGTGGCCTTCACCACCGATATACGAGGAAACCTCGAAACCGTTGGTCAGACGCACACGGCATACTTTACGCAGTGCCGAGTTAGGTTTTTTCGGCGTGGTGGTGTACACACGGGTGCACACGCCACGGCGTTGCGGGCAGTTCTGCAGCGCAGGCACGTCGGATTTCTCGACGATACGCTTACGCGGCTGACGTACCAGCTGGTTGATAGTTGCCATCTACTAGCTCCACTGTTGTCTTGCGACGCTATTGTCTTGCAAGAAAAGCAAAATGGCAGGAACGAGTTCCCGCCAAATTTAGGGGTACAAGAGTCTAAAGAGGATCTTGTCCCCAGTCAAGGCAAGGCCCCGCCCTCCCCGCTCATCCAACCTCGACAAAATGTCTCGATTCGATGAACGGAGCGACCAGGGCCTCACACTCATTTACCGCAGAACTCAGTTACCGCTCGAGTTCAGCGCTTCGGTCAGTGCAGCTTCCACTTCACTGGCGCTTACGCGCAACGGCTTGTCTGCATCACGGCGGCGCTTACGCTCGCTGTGATAAGCCAGACCGGTACCAGCCGGGATCAGACGACCCACGACCACGTTCTCTTTCAGGCCGCGCAGGTAATCGCGCTTGCCGGTTACCGCCGCTTCGGTCAGTACGCGAGTGGTTTCCTGGAAGGAAGCCGCCGAGATGAACGATTCAGTGGACAACGACGCCTTGGTGATACCCAGCAGAACGCGAGTGAACTTGGAGACAAACTTGTCTTCGCCGCTCAAACGCTCGTTCTCTACCAGTACGTGAGTCAATTCCATCTGGTCGCCCTTGATGAAACTGGAATCGCCGGATTCAGCGATCTCAACTTTACGCAGCATCTGACGCAGGATGGTCTCGATGTGCTTGTCGTTGATCTTCACGCCTTGCAGACGGTAAACGTCCTGGATCTCGTTAACGATGTACTTGGCCAGCGCACTCACACCCAGCAGACGCAGGATGTCGTGTGGATCGCTCGGACCGTCGGAGATAACTTCGCCGCGGTTTACCTGTTCGCCTTCGAACACGTTCAGGTGACGCCACTTCGGAATCAGCTCTTCATACGGATCGGTACCGTCGTTCGGGGTGATAACCAGACGGCGCTTGCCCTTGGTTTCTTTACCGAACGCGATGGTGCCGCTGACTTCAGCCAGAATCGACGCTTCTTTCGGACGACGGGCTTCGAACAAGTCGGCAACACGCGGCAGACCACCGGTGATGTCGCGAGTTTTCGAAGTCTCTTGCGGGATACGAGCGATAACATCACCGATCGCGATCTTCGCACCATCCGCTACACCGACCAGGGCGTTGGCTGGCAGGAAGTACTGAGCGATAACGTCAGTGCCTGGCAGCAACAGATCCTTGCCGTTGTCATCGACCATCTTCACGGCAGGACGGATGTCCTTACCGGCAGCTGGACGATCTTTGGCGTCGAGTACTTCAATGTTGGTCATACCGGTCAATTCGTCAGTCTGACGCTTGATCGTGATGCCTTCTTCCATGCCCACGTAGGTCACGGTACCTTTCATTTCGGTAACGATTGGGTGAGTGTGCGGATCCCACTTGGCCACGATGGCGCCAGCTTCGACCTTGTCACCTTCTTTAACCGAAATCACGGCACCGTACGGCAGCTTGTAACGCTCGCGCTCACGACCGAAGTCGTCAGCGATGGCCAGCTCACCGGAACGGGAAACAGCAACCAGGCAACCATCCACTCGCTCAACGTGCTTCAGGTTATGCAGGCGGACGGTACCGCCATTCTTCACCTGAACGCTGTCGGCTGCGGAGGTCCGGCTTGCCGCACCACCGATGTGGAACGTACGCATCGTCAGCTGGGTACCCGGCTCACCGATGGACTGGGCAGCGATAACGCCGACCGCTTCACCGATGTTCACCTGGTGACCACGAGCCAAGTCACGGCCGTAGCACTTGGCGCAAATACCGAAGCGGGTTTCGCAGCTGATCGGCGAACGCACGATCACTTCGTCGATGCTGTTGAGCTCGATGAACTCGACCCACTTCTCGTCTACCAGGGTGCCAGCAGGAACGATGACGTCCTCGGTACCCGGCTTGAATACGTCACGGGCGATAACACGACCCAATACGCGCTCACCCAACGGCTCTACAACGTCACCGCCTTCGATGTGCGGAGTCATCAGCAGACCGTGCTCGGTCCCGCAGTCAACTTCGGTCACAACCAGATCCTGCGCAACGTCTACCAGACGACGCGTCAAGTAACCGGAGTTAGCGGTTTTCAACGCAGTATCCGCAAGACCCTTACGAGCACCGTGAGTGGAGATGAAGTACTGAAGTACGCTCAAACCTTCACGGAAGTTCGCAGTAATCGGCGTTTCGATGATGGAACCGTCCGGCTTGGCCATCAGACCACGCATACCGGCCAGCTGACGGATCTGTGCTGCGGAACCCCGCGCACCCGAGTCAGCCATCATGTACATCGAGTTGAAAGACTCTTGGTCGACTTCGTTGCCGTGACGGTCGATAACCTTTTCTTTCGAGAGGTTCGACATCATTGCCTTGGAGACTTCGTCGTTCGCTTTCGACCAAAGGTCGATTACTTTGTTGTACTTCTCGCCCTGAGTTACCAGGCCCGAGGCGTACTGACTTTCGATCTCTTTCACTTCATCGGTTGCAGCCGCGATGATGCGGGCTTTCTCATCCGGGATAACGAAGTCGTTAACACCGATGGAAACGCCGGAAATGGTCGAGTAAGCAAAACCGGTGTACATCAACTGGTCAGCGAAAATAACGGTCTCTTTCAAACCAACCACGCGATAGCACTGGTTGATCAGCTTGGAGATCGCCTTTTTCTTCATCGGCAGGTTGACGACGTCGTACGACAGACCTTTTGGCACAACCTGGAACAACAGCGCACGGCCGACAGTGGTGTCGACGATACGGGTGTTGCTCACGCTACCGCCATCACGGTCGTTGACGGTTTCGTTGATCCGCACTTTGACCTTGGCGTGCAGTGCGGCTTCGCCGGCACGGAACACACGGTCAACTTCCTGCAGATCCGCGAACACACGACCTTCGCCCTTGGCGTTGATCGCTTCACGAGTCATGTAGTACAGACCCAATACAACGTCCTGCGACGGAACGATGATTGGCTCACCGTTGGCTGGCGACAGAATGTTGTTGGTCGACATCATCAACGCACGCGCTTCGAGCTGGGCTTCCAGCGTCAGCGGTACGTGCACGGCCATTTGGTCGCCGTCGAAGTCGGCGTTGTACGCAGCACAGACCAGAGGGTGCAGCTGGATAGCCTTACCTTCGATCAGTACCGGTTCAAACGCCTGGATACCCAGACGGTGAAGGGTCGGTGCACGGTTGAGAAGTACCGGGTGTTCGCGAATCACTTCAGCGAGAACGTCCCAAACCTCTGGCAGCTCGCGCTCGACCATCTTCTTGGCAGCCTTGATGGTGGTAGCGAGACCACGCATCTCAAGCTTGCCGAAAATGAACGGCTTGAACAGCTCGAGAGCCATTTTCTTCGGCAGACCGCACTGGTGCAGACGCAGGGTCGGACCTACGGTAATTACCGAACGGCCGGAGTAGTCAACACGCTTACCGAGCAAGTTCTGACGGAAACGACCCTGCTTACCCTTGATCATGTCAGCCAGGGATTTCAGAGGACGCTTGTTGGAACCGGTGATAGCGCGGCCACGACGACCGTTGTCGAGCAATGCGTCGACGGCTTCCTGCAACATACGCTTTTCGTTGCGCACGATGATGTCCGGAGCGGACAGATCGAGCAGGCGCTTCAAGCGGTTGTTACGGTTGATCACTCGACGATACAGATCGTTGAGGTCGGAAGTCGCGAAGCGACCGCCATCCAGCGGGACCAGTGGACGCAGATCTGGCGGCAGAACCGGCAGAACGGTCAGCACCATCCACTCTGGCAGGTTGCCGGAACCCTGGAAGGCTTCCATCAACTTCAGACGCTTGGACAGCTTCTTGATCTTGGTTTCGGAGTTGGTTTGCGGAATCTCTTCGCGCAGACGACCAATCTCGTGCTCCAGGTCGATAGCGTGCAGCAGTTCGCGGACAGCTTCGGCACCCATACGGGCATCGAAATCGTCGCCGAACTCTTCCAGCGCTTCGAAGTACTGCTCATCGTTGAGCAGCTGACCTTTTTCAAGGGTGGTCATGCCTGGATCGATAACGACGTAGCTCTCGAAGTAGAGAACGCGTTCGATATCACGCAGGGTCATGTCCATCAGCAAGCCGATACGGGACGGCAGCGATTTCAGGAACCAGATGTGGGCAACTGGCGAGGCCAGTTCGATGTGCGCCATGCGCTCACGACGAACTTTTGCCAGCGCGACTTCAACGCCGCACTTCTCGCAGATCACGCCACGGTGCTTCAAGCGCTTGTACTTACCGCACAGGCACTCGTAATCCTTTACCGGGCCAAAGATCTTGGCGCAGAACAGGCCGTCACGCTCAGGTTTGAACGTACGGTAGTTGATGGTTTCCGGCTTTTTAACTTCACCGAACGACCACGAACGGATCATCTCAGGCGATGCCAATCCGATACGGATGGCGTCGAACTCTTCGACTTGACCCTGGTTTTTCAGCAAATTCAGTAGGTCTTTCAAGGCCTTTCCTCCTGGCGGAGCAGAGAGCGGGCAAAACAGCCCCACTCTCGATTCGCGTCACGTGTTATTCGGTTTCCAGATCGATATCGATGCCGAGGGAACGAATTTCCTTGATCAACACGTTGAAGGACTCGGGCATGCCCGGCTCCATACGGTGATCGCCATCCACGATGTTTTTGTACATCTTGGTACGGCCGTTCACATCGTCCGACTTCACTGTGAGCATTTCTTGCAGAGTGTAAGCGGCACCGTATGCTTCCAGTGCCCAGACCTCCATCTCCCCGAAACGCTGACCACCGAACTGCGCCTTACCACCCAGCGGCTGCTGGGTAACCAGGCTGTACGAACCGGTAGAACGAGCGTGCATCTTGTCGTCTACCAAGTGGTTCAGCTTCAGCATGTACATGTAGCCAACGGTAACCGGGCGCTCGAACTTGTTGCCGGTACGGCCGTCGGTCAGCTGCATCTGCCCGCTTTCTGGCAGGTCTGCCAGTTTCAGCATGGCCTTGATTTCGCTTTCCTTGGCGCCGTCGAACACTGGAGTGGCCATTGGAACGCCGCCACGCAGGTTTTGAGCCAGATCCAGGATTTCCTGGTCCGAGAAGTCATCGAGGCTTTCCTGACGACCGCCGATCTCGTTATAGATCTCGTGCAGGAACTTGCGCAGCTCGGCGACTTTACGTTGCTCTTCAATCATGCGGTTGATCTTCTCGCCCAGACCTTTGGCCGCGAGGCCCAAGTGGGTTTCAAGGATCTGACCGACGTTCATACGCGAAGGTACGCCCAACGGGTTGAGGACGACGTCTACCGGGGTGCCATTGGCATCGTGCGGCATGTCTTCAACCGGCATGATCACGGAGACCACACCCTTGTTACCGTGACGACCGGCCATCTTGTCGCCCGGCTGGATGCGACGACGGATTGCCAGGTAGACCTTGACGATTTTCAGCACGCCTGGAGCCAGGTCATCGCCCTGCTGCAGTTTGCGCTTCTTGTCTTCGAACTTGTCGTCCAGCAGACGGCGACGATCAACGATGTAGGCCTGGGCCTTCTCGAGCTGCTCGTTCAGAGCATCTTCAGCCATGCGCAGCTTGAACCACTGGCCGTGCTCAAGACCGTCGAGGACTTCGTCGGTGATGTCCTGGCCTTTCTTCAGACCGGCGCCGCCTTCGGCCTTGTGGCCGACCAGAGCGGAACGCAGACGTTCGAAAGTAGCACCTTCAACGATACGGAACTCTTCGTTCAGGTCCTTGCGGATCTCGTCCAGCTGGGACTTCTCGATCGACAGGGCACGAGCGTCACGCTCAACGCCGTCGCGGGTGAAGACCTGTACGTCGATGACAGTACCCTTGGTACCGGTAGGTACACGCAGGGAGGTGTCTTTAACGTCGCTGGCTTTTTCACCGAAGATCGCACGCAGCAGTTTTTCTTCCGGAGTCAGCTGGGTCTCGCCTTTCGGAGTGACCTTACCGACCAGGATGTCGCCTGCGCCAACTTCAGCACCTACGTAAACGATACCGGCTTCGTCCAGTTTGTTCAGAGCCGCTTCACCCACGTTCGGGATGTCGGCAGTGATTTCCTCTGGGCCAAGCTTGGTGTCACGGGCCACACAGGTCAGTTCCTGAATGTGGATCGTGGTGAAGCGGTCTTCCTGAACAACACGCTCGGACAGGCAGATGGAGTCTTCGAAGTTGAAGCCGTTCCATGCCATGAACGCGATGCGCATGTTCTGACCCAGTGCCAGTTCACCCATGTCGGTGGACGGGCCGTCGGCCATGATGTCGCTACGCTGAACCCGATCACCCTTACGCACCAGCGGACGCTGGTTGATGCAGGTGTTCTGGTTGGAGCGGGTGTACTTGGTCAGGTTGTAGATGTCGACACCGGCTTCACCGGTTTCAACTTCGTCATCGGCAACACGAACCACGATACGGCTGGCGTCGACGGAGTCGATCACGCCGCCACGACGAGCCACGACGCAAACGCCGGAGTCACGGGCTACGTTACGCTCCATGCCGGTACCTACCAGCGGCTTGTCAGCACGCAGGGTTGGTACAGCTTGACGCTGCATGTTCGAACCCATCAACGCGCGGTTGGCGTCGTCGTGCTCGAGGAACGGAATCAGCGACGCAGCAACCGAAACTACCTGCTTCGGCGATACGTCCATCAAGGTGACGTCTTCCGGCGCCTTGACGGTGAATTCGTTCAAGTGACGAACAGCTACCAGCTCGTCGATCAGGACTTTCTTGTCGTTCATCGTGGCCGAGGCCTGAGCGATCACGTGATCGGCTTCTTCGATGGCGGACAGGAACACGATCTCGTCGGTGACCAGAGCGTCTTTCACCACGCGGTACGGGCTTTCCAGGAAGCCGTACTGGTTAGTGCGCGCATAGGCAGCCAAGGAGTTGATCAGACCGATGTTCGGACCTTCCGGCGTTTCGATCGGGCAAACACGACCGTAGTGCGTCGGGTGAACGTCTCGAACTTCAAAGCCGGCGCGCTCACGAGTCAGACCGCCAGGGCCGAGTGCAGAAACACGACGCTTGTGGGTGATCTCGGACAGCGGGTTGTTCTGGTCCATGAACTGGGACAGCTGGCTGGAACCGAAGAACTCTTTCACCGCCGCAGCCACTGGCTTGGCGTTGATCAGGTCTTGCGGCATCAGGCCTTCGCTTTCAGCCATCGACAGACGCTCTTTGACCGCACGCTCAACACGTACCAGGCCAACGCGGAACTGGTTCTCGGCCATTTCGCCTACGCAGCGAACACGACGGTTACCCAGGTGGTCGATGTCATCGACGATGCCTTTACCGTTACGGATGTCGACCAGGGTCTTCAGTACCGCGACGATGTCTTCCTTGCACAGCACGCCCGAACCTTCGATCTCGGTACGACCGATACGACGGTTGAACTTCATCCGGCCGACCGCAGACAGGTCATAGCGCTCAGGACTGAAGAACAGGTTGTTGAACAGGGTCTCGGCAGCGTCTTTGGTTGGCGGCTCGCCAGGACGCATCATGCGATAGATCTCGACCAGCGCTTCCAATTGGTTGCTGGTGGAGTCGATCTTCAGGGTGTCGGAGACGAACGGACCGCAGTCGATATCGTTGGTGTACAGAGTTTCGATGCGAACAACCTGAGCCTTGGCGATTTTGGCAAGGATCTCGGTGTTCAGCTCGGTGTTGCACTCTGCCAGGATTTCGCCGGTTGCCGGATGCACGATGACCTTGGCGGTTGTGCGACCCAGGACGTAGTCCAGAGGCACATCCAGCTCTTTGATCCCGGCTTTTTCCAGCTGGTTGATGTGGCGAGCAGTGATACGACGACCCTGCTCGACAATAACCTTGCCTTTGTCATCCAGAATATCGAGGACAGCGATTTCACCGCGCAGGCGCTGAGGCACCAGTTCCAGGCTCAGGGTCTCGCCCTTCACGTGGAATACGTTGGTGGTGTAGAACGCGTCCAGCACTTCTTCAGTGGTATAGCCCAGCGCGCGCAGCAGTACCGAGGCAGGCAGCTTGCGACGACGGTCGATACGCACGAACACGCAGTCTTTCGGGTCGAACTCGAAGTCCAGCCACGAACCGCGGTAAGGAATGATGCGCGCGGAGTACAGCAGTTTACCGGAGCTGTGCGTCTTGCCACGGTCGTGGTCGAAGAACACGCCCGGGGAACGGTGCAGCTGAGAAACGATTACACGCTCGGTACCGTTGATTACGAAGGTACCGTTTTCAGTCATCAGGGGGATTTCACCCATGTAGACTTCTTGCTCTTTGATGTCCTTGATCGCTTTGTTCGACGATTCTTTGTCGAAAATGATCAGGCGCACTTTTACCCGCAAAGGTACGGCGTAAGTTACACCGCGCAATACGCATTCTTTGACATCAAATGCCGGTTCGCCCAGGCGATAACCGACGTACTCCAGCGCAGCATTGCCGGAGTAGCTGATGATCGGGAAAACGGATTTGAAGGCCGCATGCAGGCCCACGTCGCGGAACTGATCTTTAGTCGCTCCCGCTTGCAAGAATTCACGATACGAATCCAGCTGGATGGCCAGGAGGTACGGCACATCCATGACGTCCGGCAACTTGCTAAAGTCCTTGCGGATACGTTTTTTCTCAGTATATGAGTAAGCCATCAGCGTTCCCCAGCTTGGTCACCTGCTTGTTTGGCCCCTCCCGACGGGAGCAGCCAGAAAATCGTGCAAACCCCATGGTTTGCGCCACCGCATCGGGTGGTTACAGCACGTTATCGGCACCGACCGAGTCGGCTGCCAGTAACGGAAAAAGGCCGGTGGCAAGAGCCACCAGCCATCAGCCTGTCGCTTAACGCTCGGGCTGGAGGAGCAAAGTCGATGCTTACTTCAGCTCGACTTTAGCGCCTGCTTCTTCCAGAGTTGCTTTGGCTTTGTCGCCTGCATCTTTGGTCACTGCTTCCAGAACCATGGCAGGAGCGCCGTCAACTACAGCCTTGGCTTCTTTCAGGCCCAGACCGGTCAGTTCACGTACTGCCTTGATCACGTTAACTTTCTTCTCGCCAGCTTCCAGCAGCATGACGTTGAATTCAGTTTGCTCTTCAACAACAGCGGCAGCAGCGGCAGGACCTGCCGATGCAGCAGCAGCGGTAACACCGAATTTTTCTTCGAAAGCTTTGATCAGCTCAACAACTTCCATTACGGACATGTTGCCAACTGCTTCAAGGATATCGTTCTGAGAGATAGACATGAATCTAATTCCTGATATTGGGGACGGCCTACGCGACCATCGAAAAAAACAAAAAACGCGAGAAGTTGACGAGCCTTAGGCTGCAGCAGCTTCTTTCTGGTCGCGAATTGCCGCCAGAGTACGAGCCAATTTGCTGGTAGCGCCTTGAATCACGCTCATCAGCTGAGAAATTGCTTCGTCACGGGTCGGCAGAGTTGCCAGTACGTCGATTTGGTTAGCTGCGAGGAACTTGCCCTCGAACGCAGCTGCCTTGATCTCGAACTTGTCCTGACCCTTTGCGAATTCCTTGAAGATCCGGGCAGCAGCGCCTGGATGTTCCTTGGAGAACGCAATCAGGGTAGGGCCAGTGAACACGTCGTTGAGGACACTGAATTCAGTGTCGGCAACAGCGCGCTTGAGCAGGGTGTTACGTACAACACGTACGTAAACGCCAGCTTCACGAGCCTCTTTACGGAGTCCGGTCATCGCGCCTACTGTTACGCCACGGGCATCAGCCACGACAGCGGACAGAGCGACTTTGGCAGCCTCGTTGACTTCAGCGACGATGGCCTTCTTGTCTTCGAGTTTAATTGCCACGGGTTTAACTCCTGCTTGTTACCGTTTCATCTGGTCGAAACCGGATGTCGTTTTGGTGTCTGATTCGGTAAGGAACCGGGAGCACCATCTGCGTAGGCTTGTGGTTTAAGACTTGCGTCGCCTACGGTCTTGGATAGCCCCCGCCAGGCAGGGACCCCAATTTTTCAATTGGCGCAATTACTTGCGCCAATCTGTGTCTTACGCGTCGAGCGAGCTTTGGTCGATGACCAGACCTGGGCCCATAGTGGTGCTCAGGGTAACGCGCTTGACGTAAATGCCTTTCGAGGAAGCTGGCTTGATACGCTTCAGATCAGCGATCAGGGCTTCAACGTTTTCCTTCAGCTTGACGGCGTCGAAGCCGATCTTGCCAACGGAAGTGTGGATGATGCCGTTTTTGTCGGTGCGATAACGAACCTGACCAGCCTTGGCGTTTTTAACCGCGGTAGCTACGTCTGGAGTTACGGTGCCGACTTTAGGGTTAGGCATCAGGCCACGTGGACCGAGGATCTGACCCAACTGACCCACAACGCGCATGGCATCCGGGGATGCGATCACTACGTCATAGTTCAGGTCGCCGCCTTTCATTTCGGCAGCCAGGTCGTCCATGCCTACGCGGTCAGCGCCGGCAGCCAGAGCGGCTTCAGCAGCTGGACCCTGGGTGAACACAGCAACGCGAACGGTCTTGCCAGTGCCGTGTGGCAGCACAGTAGCGCTACGAACGACCTGGTCGGATTTACGCGGGTCAACACCCAGGTTCACAGCTACGTCAAACGACTCGCTGAACTTGACAGTCGACAGCTCGGCCAGCAGGGCAGCAGCGTCTACAAAGTTGTAGGCCTTGCCTGCTTCGATTTTGCCGGCGATAGCCTTTTGACGCTTGGTCAGCTTAGCCATTACACACCCTCCACGTTAAGGCCCATGCTACGAGCAGAACCGGCGATAGTACGCACGGCTGCTTCCATATCAGCTGCAGTCAGATCCGCGTTTTTGGTTTTCGCGATTTCTTCCAGCTGAGCACGAGTCACGGTGCCAACCTTAACGGTGTTCGGACGAGCGGAACCGCTGGTCAGACCGGCCGCCTTCTTCAGCAGAACCGAAGCAGGGGTGGATTTGGTTTCGAAAGTGAAGCTACGGTCGCTGTAGACAGTGATGATCACTGGAGTCGGCAGACCTGGCTCAAGACCCTGAGTACGGGCGTTGAAAGCCTTGCAGAATTCCATGATGTTCACGCCGTGCTGACCCAGAGCAGGACCAACAGGTGGGCTTGGGTTAGCCTGAGCGGCTTTCACTTGCAGCTTGATGTAAGCGGTAATCTTCTTGGCCATGAGGCACTCCAATTACGGGTTCGAACGCCTCGAAAGGCTCCCCGGTTACTTGCGCGTTTATCCCAGTGACGACAAAACCCCACAGCCTAGGGCTGCGGGGTTGGGATTTTTGTTCAACTAGACCTTTTCGACCTGGCTGAACTCGAGCTCCACCGGAGTAGAGCGACCGAAAATGAGCACTGCGACCTGGATCCGGCTCTTTTCGTAGTTAACTTCTTCAACAACACCGGTAAAGTCCGCAAACGGGCCGTCGTTGACACGCACCGACTCACCCGGCTCGAACAACGTCTTCGGCTTCGGCTTGTCGCTGCCATCGGCAACGCGGCGCAGAATCGCTTCTGCTTCTTTATCGGTGATTGGCGCAGGCTTATCGGCAGTACCGCCAATGAAACCCATCACCCGAGGAGTATCCTTGACCAAGTGCCAAGTACCCTCATTCATATCCATCTGCACCAGCACATAGCCAGGGAAGAATTTGCGTTCGCTTTTGCGCTTCTGGCCATTGCGCATTTCAACCACTTCTTCAGTGGGAACCAGAATCTCGCCGAAGCCATCTTCCATACCGGCCAGCTTTACGCGCTCGATCAGCGAGCGCATTACATGCTTCTCGTAACCGGAGTAAGCATGCACAACATACCAACGCTTAGCCACGGGACACCCTTAGCCGACGATCAAGGAAACAAGCCAGCCGAGCAGGGAATCAAGCCCCCACAACAGCAACGCCATAACCAGGACAACAGCCACAACGATCAACGTGGTCTGCGTGGTTTCTTGGCGAGTTGGCCAAACGACTTTACGAATCTCGGTGCGCGCTTCCTTAACCAGTACAAAGAAAGACTTGCCCTTGACTGTCTGCAGGCCTACAAAGGCAGCTACAGCAGCAATAGCAAGCAATGCGAGTACACGGTACAGGATCGGCGAAGCAGAAAAGTACTGATTGCCAACAACGCCAACAACCACCAGAGCGACTACTACAAGCCACTTGAGGAGGTCGAAACGAGAGCCTTGAGCTTCAGCTTTAGGAGTCATCTATGAAGATCCTGTGAAAAGAAAGCCAGACACACCGAGTGAATCTGGCAGGTCAGGAGGGAATCGAACCCCCAACCTACGGTTTTGGAGACCGTCGCTCTGCCAATTGAGCTACTGACCTAAAACAAAATCAGGCCGACCATTATGCCGACCCGAAAAAGACTTTACAACACTTACCAGGCAATCCTGGTTGCAACACCGACATCCATGACACCGGCAACCTTCAGAAACACAATCAGGCGCAACCACTACCACCTAAAACAAAGGCAGATATTTTCATATCTGCCTTGTTATATGGAGCTCTTGAGCGGATTTGAACCGCTGACCTCACCCTTACCAAGGGTGTGCTCTACCAACTGAGCTACAAGAGCGTAACACTGTGCAAAACCTGTAAACGTGGAGCGGGTAGCGGGAATCGAACCCGCATCATCAGCTTGGAAGGCTGAGGTTCTACCACTAAACTATACCCGCGAGGCTTACAGCTCTCGCTAAAAATGGTGGAGGGGGAAGGATTCGAACCTTCGAAGTCGTAGACGTCAGATTTACAGTCTGATCCCTTTGGCCGCTCGGGAACCCCTCCTAAGCGAGCCGGCATTCTACATCATGCCAGCCTTCTGTCAAGCATTTTCTCAATAAAATCTTGAGGTTAGCTGCGTTGACCTCGCTTCACATCGCTTACCGTTTCCGGTGTTCGCTGTGGAGCGGGCGCCATTCTATGCAAACTATTCAGTGGGCGCAACCCCTTCGCACGGCATTATTTTATGTTTTAACTCATTGAATTCTTTAGAAAGGTTTTGCAACTGCAAATCGTCCAGCCAACGCCGGCTTTCCGGTGCGATACGCACCCAATACCCCGCACCCTCAGTCGCAGCTTTCGGCAGGGACTGATACTTGACTTCCATCCCGCTCAAGCGCCGCTCAACCGCCTGCGCGGCCTCCTGGCGCGTATAGCCGCCCAGATAAAGGCAGCCATTGTCTGTCGAGACAGCCTCAGCCTTGTCTTTGGAGACGCCACTTGCTTCGCTTAGCAAGCGGATATCTTGTTGAGAGCCGCGATACAGACTCAAAGGCGTGACATCCTTCGCGCGCAGAGGAGCCTCTTGTTGATGCCAGATGTAGTAGAAGCCATTGAGGACAAGCAGCAGCAGAAACAACCAACGCATAAAAACCTCAGGACAAGGGACAGGCCATGGCCAATCCGACAAACACCAAGTCCGGAACAACCCTGGCCTGAGGCACGACCTCAGCAACCAGGCTCGCATCTCCCCCGGTGAGAAACACGGCAAAGTCCTCACCCCAGTAGGTGCGCGCCAACTCGAGCTGAGTCAATACGAAGCCGCGCAACATCAACAAACAGCCACGCTCTACAGCCTCAACAGTCGCGCGACCTGGAACAAGATTCTCCAGAGCCCGCTCAGCCGCCAGGTCCCCATAACGAATTTTGCGAGTGTGGGTGCGCAACTGGTTGCGCATCAACGGCATCCCCGGACAGATGAAACCACCCAGGTGCTCTCCATCCGCAGCGATAAAGTCAGCGGTCACGGCTGTACCGAAGTCGAGCACCAGGCACGCACCTGAAGCCAGATGGAAGCCTCCAAGCATTGCCAGCCACCGATCCAGACCCAGCCGCTCAAACTCCTCATACCCATTGCGCACGCCAGACATTTCGCGCGCAGGCGACGCGCACACAACCGGCACATCGAAGGCATCCCTCAGCAAAGACGTCAGCGCAGCGGTCTCCTCCGCGGTCCTGACGCTCACCAGCCGGCAAAACGTAAGGGCAAGCCCCTTGAGCCCCCTCAATCCCTCAAGCAATGCGAGATTGGAATCGACGACCCCCTCACCAAGCACCTGCCCGGCATTATCGGCAAGCACGCGCCACTTGATGAAACTATTCCCACAATCGAGCTCAAGAATCATCACGCAACCTCAGGCTCAATTCACCACCACTGAAGACTTTCTCCACACCATCCACCTTCAGGCGCAAGGCGCCCTGGCCATCAATACCAAGCACCTCACCATCAACTTTATTAACACCGGCAATCAACGACACGTTTCGCCCTTGCCACAGGTGATTCTGCTCCCACTCTGACTGGATGGCCAAAAACCCACCCGCCTGGTGACGAGCCAGGTATCGCTGCAGCATCTCCCCCAGCATCGCGACCAATTGGTTGCGATCAAACAATTTACCTGACTCGAGCCGCATGGATGTCCATTGCTGGTCCACCTCGTCAGCGGACTGCATGTTGACATTGATTCCCACCCCCAGAACCACGTGGCACACATCAGCAGGATCACCAACCAACTCGAGCAGTATTCCCGCGATTTTTTTCTGACCTACAAGAACATCGTTAGGCCATTTCAATCCAGCGGATGCAATACCGAGCTCACGCAACGTCTGCAAGACAGCGAGTCCAACGACAAGACTCAAGCCCTCCAGCTGACGCATCCCACCATCAATACGTAGCACCAGGCTGTAATAGACGTTTTCTGCGAATGGACTGACCCACTTGCGACCACGTCGCCCGCGTCCGGCTGTCTGCCGCTCCGAAAGCACCACAAAGGGCGCTGCCTGCCCACGCTCAATAGCGCGCAGCGCTTCGGCATTAGTGGAGTCGATTGAGTCGTAAACCTGGACGGACCAGGCGCAAGAGTGCGCCTGAGCGCTTATCTCGGCAGGATCGAGCAGCGCCAATGGCGCGGACAATTGATAGCCGCGCCCACGAACCTTATGAATAGACAAACCCAGCTCAGCTTCCAAATGCTGAAGCTGCTTCCACACAGCACTACGGCTGATGCCCAGGGCAGCACCCAAAGCTTGTCCTGAATGGAATCGGCCATCTTTAAGAAGCTTTAACAACGTCAGCATGCAGGTCTCGCCTCACAATGAGGCCCGCATGATAGCCACGCACCGAGCGATTGCATAGAAATCCAGCAGCCGTGGCTTTTCCGCGAC